>JANXOV010000160.1 GCA_025357635.1 Pseudomonadota bacterium | reverse complement strand
GCTTTCTCGATGCCATCGACGGCGGCCGCAGCTACTTCTATGCCAGCGATATTGCGGACTTCGAACGCTTTCGATATGAGCTCGACGATGCCATCAAGTCCGGCGATGTCGAGCCGGCATTCGTGATTTTCCGCAAGTTTCAGTTACGCAGCCGCGAACGCATTGCCTACGCGACGTCCCTGCTCGCCGCCAAACCGGATTTCGACGCCGATGAGACCTTCAACTTCGATCGTGAAAAGGAGCCCTGGCCCGCAAGCCAGGCCGAGATGAACGAGCTGTGGCGCAAGCGCGTGAAGAACGACGCGCTGTCGCTGATGCTCGCCGGCAAGGCCTGGCCCGATGTGGTCGAGACGCTGAAAAAGCGCTATGACCGCGTCTCCAAGCGTCTGGACCAGAGCAAGAACGAGGACGTGTTCGAAGCGTTCATGAACGCCTACGTCCTGTCGCTTGATCCGCATTCGAATTATTTCTCCCCGCGCAATTCCGAGGAATACAACATTCAAATGAGCCTCTCCTACGAAGGCATCGGCGCATCACTGCAACTGACCGACGACTACGTGACCGTGATCGATGTCATCGCCGGCGGTCCCGCGGCCGTCAGCGGCAAGCTCTCCGCCAACGATCGCATCATCTCGGTGGGTGAAGGCAAGGGCGGTGAACTGACCGACGTGATCGGCTGGCGGCTGGATGATGTCGTGCAGCGCATTCGCGGCCCAGGTGGCACGGTGGTCAGGCTGCAATTGCTCCCCGCGGGCGCGGCGCCCGGCTCCTCGCAGCGCGTTGTGGAGTTTACCCGCAACCGCGTCTCGCTCGAAGCACAGGCCTCGCAAAAGAGCATGCGCACGGTCACTCGCAACGGCAAGGACGTCAAAATCGGCATCATCTCAGTGCCGAGCTTTTATCAGGACTATGATGCCAGCCGCGCCGGCGCCAAGGACTATCGCAGCACCACCCGCGACGTGCAGCGGCTCATCGGGGAGCTTCGCAAGGACGGCGCGCAGGCGCTGATCATGGACTTGCGCGCCAACGGCGGAGGCTATCTGCCGGAAGCGGAATCCCTCACCGGACTGTTCATCGAAAAAGGGCCCGTGGTGCAGCTGCGCGACACAACCGGTCACATCGAAGTGGACGACGATCCGGATCCGGCGCTGGTCTACGGCGGTCCGCTGATCGTGCTGGTCGACCGCTTCAGCGCGTCGGCCTCGGAGATCTTCTCCGGCGCCATTCAAGACTACGGCCGCGGCATCATCGTCGGACAGCAGACCTACGGCAAAGGCACGGTGCAAAACGCGCATCCGTTGAACTACACCATCTTCGGGCGCAAGCCGGATCTGGGTCAGCTCAATGTCACCATCGGCAAGTATTACCGCATCACCGGCGAAAGCACCCAGGATCGCGGCGTGCTACCCGATATCTCCCTGCCCTCGCTGATCAACGCGAGCGAAGTCGGGGAAAGCACGCGCGATCGCGCGCTGCCTTGGGACCACATCGAACCCGTCGCATTCACTCCGGCCAGCGACCTGAAAGCCGACGTGACCCGGCTGACCAAGGCGCATGAAGAACGCACGGCCAGCAGTCCGGAGTTCAAATACGTGCACGAGGATATCGCCGCGGTCGATGCGATCCGCTCGCAAAAGATGGTGTCGCTGTCCTTGAAGACTCGCGAAACAGAGCGCAAGCGCCAGGAAGCCGAGCGCCTTGCGCGCGAGAACGCGCTGCGTGCCGTCCAGGGCAAACCGCCCTATGCGTCCCTGGAAGACATCAAGGACGATGCAACCGCCTCGATCCTGCTGGAGGAAGCCGCGCAGATTGCGGCGGATTACGCGCTTAGCGCTGCGGTCAAGCATAGCCCCGCCGCGCCGACACAGGCACGGCGCGTAAGCGACCGCTGAAGCGGGGCGCTTCTTAACGAAGCATCAGGGTGTACAGGTCCCAGTAGTCTTCGGCGAGCACATTCCACGCGGGGGCGCGTGCAGTCTTTTTCATGTTCATCACGTCCTCGCTGTCCCGCGCTGCCAGCGAATCCGACGACGGCACCGTGTCGGATTCGTTTCTATAAGTGCACTGCGCGCGGTATTTTTCGATTTTAGCCTTCACGGTGACGGCCACTTCACGCTCGCTTCGGGCGATCGCAATCCCTTTTTGAATCTCAGCCATCATCGCATCACACTCCGCGCGGGCGCCGAAGCTCATCTCCTGCACACGCCGCGCCACGACTTCCTTGGCGCGCGCGGCAAGCCCTGACACGCTCAACCGCTCACAGAGGATTTCAGCGTAGCCGATGATGGCCAGATTGATGGTGCGCCGCGCCTCCAGTGAAATGCCCAGAAACTCGGGCAGCGGCTCACTTTCCGCGGCGCTGCGTTCGGCATGCAGGTCGCCGACAACCGCGTCCGCAGCAGCCATCTTAAGCCGCTGCGCGTCGATCGAGCGCTGCAGCGTGCGGCGGTTGAAGTAATGCCAGAACGCCGTCAGCGCGGCGTAGCGGGCCTGTAACGCGGCGAGTTGGCTGCGCTCATCGTCGGCAGCGACCGCGGCTTCATCAAGGCGCCGCCCCACATCCTGCAGCCGCGCCTCGCGGCGCGCCAGTGCTTCGCTGTGATGGCGGGCTGACTCGCGGGCTTCCTGCTGCCGCGTCAAATCGGAGGCGAAATTCGCCAGCTGCTGATGGCACAGCTTCCATAGCGCCCGCAGCTGAAAGAACACGAGCGCGCTGAAGCCGTTCGTGGGATCCCCCAGCTGATCCCCCAGGGCATCCAGCTGCTCCTGCACGCGGATGGTGGCGCCTTCCTGCTGCTTGAGGCGATCGCGCAGCAGATGAAACTCGTCCTGCAGATCCGCGTAGGCTTTCTTCAGACCAGCGCGATTCTGGAAGAGCTGCATAAGGCGCTCTTCCTCAGCCTGCGCGGAGGTCCGCAATCCAAGTTTGTCGATCAAAATGCTGCCCTTGCGCGTCGATTCACTCACTGTGCGAGCCGGCAGCGGCAATTGCCTAGAAGCGGTGCCCTCGCTCAGCACAATATTCCAGCCACTTATTTAACATCATGTTCCGGCTCCATCGCTGATCCAGTTCACGCTTGAGCGGCAATTGGAGCTGCGCCATGTGGGGGTGGCGCACAAACCCGAAGAAGCTGCGCACCTGCGCGAGCCGGGCATCGTGGTAGACGCAAACCTCGAGATTCGGATCCTGAATGATCTCGCCCTGCTGCTGGAACTCATACGTGAGCCGCAGCACACTCGTGTAGCGACTGCGCTCGAGCACAGTGAGATGCAGATCACAATCGGAAGCCGTGCGCGACACATTGTGTTCGGCCAGCGAGCGCAGATCGGAAACGATCCATTTCAAGCGCACGAAATTGCTTTCGTAGAGCGTCATCAAGCTCACGAAGCTGCCGGGTTTGGCCCGCCAGGATGTTGCGCACCATTGATCTGCGATCATCGTCCGACTATAGCATGCGTATCCGGGATGTCATGGGCGTACGCGCCTCTCAATTCCTGTGAAATCCAGGATGCGGCTCGAAATTTCTTCGATCGAACACTCGGTCGTGTCAACACAGGGTATGTTGTTTTGAGCAAACAGCGCCTCTGCCGCGCGCACCTCGAACGCCACCTGCTGCGCGGAAGAATAGCGGCTCTCGGGCCTGCGCTCGTTGCGGATCTGTTGCAACCGGTCCGGCTTGATCGTAAGGCCGAACAGCTTGCGCGCATTCGACGCCAGCGTCCTGGGCAGATGCCTGGATTCCAGATCATCCTCGGTCAAGGGGAAATTGGCGGCGAACACGCCGTACTGCATGGCCAGATACAGGCACGTCGGCGTCTTGCCCGATCGCGACACACCCACGAGAATGACGTCGGCGCGATCGTAATCGTGAGCCGCCGAGCCGTCATCGTTGGCAAGCGCGAAGTTGGTCGCGTCGATGCGCATTGCGTAGGCGTGCGAATCGGCCATGCCGTGTGCGCGCCCCGCCTTGTGGGAGGACTTGGTCTTCAGTTCGCTTTCGAGCGCGCCCAGGAACGCATCAAAAAAGTCCATGAACAAGCCGGTGCTGCGGCGTACGACATTGCGGATGTCATCCTGCACCAAGGTGCTGAACACGATGGGCCGGATGCCCTCCTCCGCAGCGGTCAAATCGATCTTCCTGACCGCTTCCAGCGCCTTGTCAACGGTGGATATAAATGGCAAAGTCACGGGCCGAAATTCGACGCCGTCAAATTGAGTCATCAGACTGTGTCCCATGGTCTCGGCTGTGACGCCGGTCTGATCGGACACAAAAAAAACGGTTCGTTTGTTCACGTTGGCCTCAAAATACCCACTTGTCTCGGTAAGAACAAGCAGCGCTCCATGAACCCCTATGTGCTTCCCTTTGAAAAGCTGACCATGCGCGACCTCGAGCTGGTTGGCGGCAAGAACGCGTCGATCGGTGAAATGATCTCCGGTCTGTCGAATCTAGGTGTCAGCGTTCCCGGCGGCTTCGCCACCACCTCGCACGCGTATCGCGACTTTCTCGCGCAAGGGGGCCTGGATGAGAGGATTCGCCAGGCGCTGTCCACGCTGAATGTCGATGACATCGAAAAACTCGCCCACACGGGTGCACAGATCCGCAGTTGGATGCTGGCAACGCCGTTCACCCAACGGCTGCAGGACGAAGTGCTGGCTTCGTATCGCGCCATGGGAAGCGGTGAGCACTTCGCCGTCGCCGTGCGATCCTCGGCCACCGCCGAAGACCTGCCCGAAGCCTCTTTTGCGGGGCAGCAGGAAACCTTCCTCAACGTGCGCGGCGAAGAGCAGTTGCTCAAGTGCATGCACGAGGTCTACGCATCCTTGTTCAACGATCGCGCCATCGCCTACCGCGTTCACAACCGTTTCGATCATTCCGTCGTGGCGCTGTCGGTCGGCATTCAATACATGGCGCGCAGCGACCTGGGCAGCGCCGGGGTCATGTTCACGCTGGATACCGACTCGGGTTTTCGCGACGTGGTGTTCATCACGGCGGCCTATGGGCTGGGGGAAACCGTGGTGCAAGGCGCCGTGAACCCGGATGAGTTTTATCTGTACAAACCCGCTCTGCGCGCCGGCAGGCCCTCCGTTCTGCGGCGGAACCTGGGCAGCAAAGCCATCAAGATGGTATATGCGCCGGACGGCCACAAGGACCGGGTCCGCACCACAGAGGTTGCGCCCGCCGAACGGGACCGCTTTTGTTTGCAGGATGCGGATCTGGTGGAACTGGCGACTCAGGCGCTGACCATCGAGAAGCACTACGCTGCGCCGATGGACATCGAGTGGGCCAAGGACGGAGTCACAGGGAAGATATTCATTCTTCAGGCTCGTCCTGAGACGGTTCAGAGCCGCGCAGGACGTACCATTCAGCGGTTCACCCTGAAGTCACGCTCACAGGTCCTTGTCACCGGACGCAGCATCGGTCAGCGCATAGGCGCCGGCGCTGTGCGCATCATCAAAGACGTCAAGGAAATGGCGCGTGTGCAGGCCGGCGATGTGCTGGTGGCGGACATGACGGACCCGGACTGGGAGCCGGTCATGAAGCGTGCCTCGGCGATCGTCACCAACCGTGGCGGGCGCACCTGCCATGCCGCCATCATCGCGCGTGAACTGGGCATTCCCGCGGTGGTCGGCTGTGGCACCGCCACCACGGCACTGCGCGAAAATCAAGCCGTGACCGTGTCCTGCGCGGAGGGTGACACCGGCTATGTCTACGAAGGCGCACTGGAGTTCGATCACAAGAACATCGAACTCGACGCCCTGCCCAAGATTCCGGTGCGCATCATGATGAACGTCGGCAACCCGGACCGTGCCTTCGACTTTGCGGGCATTCCGCATCGCGGCGTGGGGCTTGCTCGGCTGGAGTTCATCATCAACCGCATGATCGGCGTGCATCCGCGCGCCCTTCTGGACTTCGACAAGCAAAGCCCGGAACTCAAGGACACCATCCGCAAGCAGATGGCAGGCTACAGCAGTCCCACCCGCTTCTACGTCGACAAGCTCGCCGAGGGCATATCGCAGATCGCCGCGGCGTTTGCGCCCGAACCGGTCATCGTGCGGCTGTCGGATTTCAAGTCGAACGAGTATGCCAATCTCATCGGCGGCAAACACTTCGAGCCGCACGAAGAAAATCCGATGCTCGGTTTCCGCGGCGCCTCCCGCTACACCGATGAGCACTTTCGTCCCTGCTTCGAACTGGAATGCCAGGCACTGAAGTACGTGCGCGAACAGATGGGTCTTTCCAACGTGCAGATCATGGTGCCGTTCGTGCGCACCGTGTCCGAAGCGAAACAGGTCACAGAATTGCTGGCGCTGAACGGGCTCAAGCGCGGCGAGCACGGCCTGAAGCTCATCATGATGTGCGAGTTGCCCACCAACGCACTGCTGGCCGATCGCTACCTGGACTACTTCGACGGCATGTCCATCGGTTCCAATGACATGACGCAGCTGACCCTCGGTTTGGACCGGGATTCCGCCGTCGTGGCCAAACTGTTCGATGAGCGCGACGAGGCCGTCAAGGCACTGCTGGCGATGGCCATCCACGCCTGCAAGAAGCGCGGCAAGTATGTGGGAATCTGTGGTCAGGGCCCTTCAGATCATCCGGATCTGGCGCGCTGGCTCGTGGATGAGGGCATCGACAGCATTTCGCTCAATCCGGACACGGTGGTTGAAACTTGGATGTTTCTTGCCGGACAGACGCCAGCCTAGGGGGTCGGAGTCAATCGCAGGAAGTGCTCGCGATAAAACTCCAGCTCACGGATCGAATCGCGCACGTCGTCCATCGCCAGATGCGTCGATGTCTTTTTGACCATGCGGCCGATGCCTGGCGCCCAGCGCAATGCCAGCTCCTTGAGCGTGCTGACATCCAGGTTCCGATAGTGAAAAAATCTTTCCAGTTCGGGCATTCGGCGCGCCAAAAATCGCCGGTCCTGACAGATGCTGTTGCCGCACATGGGCGAACGCCCCGCCTCGACCCATTGCTGTAGAAACTGCAAAGTCTGCACCTGAGCGGCCGTCTCATCAATGCGGCTGTCGCGCACCCGCTGGATCAATCCCGAGCCGCCGTGCTGCTTCTGGTTCCACTCGTCCATGAGCCCCAGGGTCTGCTCGTTCTGATGAATCGCCAATACCGGCCCTTCGGCGAGCACCGCGAGGTGTTTGTCAGTTACGATCGTCGCAATTTCGATGATGCGGTCGGAGTCGGGGTTCAGTCCGGTCATTTCCAGATCGATCCAAATCAAGTTATCGGCTGATTTCACGCAGGGGTCCTCGTTTGAATGAACGCATCTTAGCAGCCGGTACTCCGGCGGACAGCGGCAGCGGCATCGTGCTGGCGAATTTTGGCCGCAGTGCGCTGGTGCAGTGCGCAGCGGAGGCCTTGCATTGCGGCATCCGCGGGCGGCAGCTGCGCGTGGTGTGCGGGGACCGGGTGCGCTGGCAGCGCCCCGCACCGGGCGGCGCTGCCGCGATCCAGGAGGTGGAACCGCGCACCAATGTGTTGGAGAGGATCGACAGCCGCGGCCAGCCCGAGGCGATCGCCGCCAACATCCAGCGGCTCGCGGTGGTCATCGCCCCTGAACCCAAACCGGATTGGTTCATTCTGGACCGTTATCTGGCGGGCGCCCAGCTGAAGGAAATCCCCGCGCTGCTGATACTCAATAAATGCGATCTGGACGTCTCGGCCATGGCGGCGGATCTCATGATCTATCGCCGTCTGAATATTGCCTGCCATGAGGTCATCGCCAAGCGAACCGAAACGCTGGCGGCGCTGCGCGCATCCATCCAAGGCGGCGCCACGATGCTGGTCGGGCAATCCGGGGTGGGCAAGTCCTCGCTGATCAATGCCTTGATACCGGATGCGGCGGCACAGACCTCGACGTTGTCACGCGATGCCGAGGGGCGGCACACCACCACGACCGCGCGCCGCTATCAGCTGGATGAGCGCTCCTCACTAATCGATGCGCCGGGCGTTCGCGACTTCGCTCCACCGGCAGGCTACGACCGGGCGGCAGAACACAGCTTCATGGAAATCCGCGCCGCCGGTGCACGCTGCAAATTCAACGATTGCCGGCATTTTGACGAACCCCATTGCGCCGTGCGTGCGGCCGTCGCGGCCGGGCTGATCCACGAGCGACGCTACGAAAGCTATCGACGCCTGCTGCGGCTGTTCGAATCCTTCACTGAAAAACGCAACCGGTGATGAATCAGGACACGGCCGTGCTGCCCGCCAGCGCATGCGCCAGCGTTCCGCCGTCGATGTACTCCAGTTCGCCGCCGACCGGCACGCCGTGAGCGATGCGCGAAACGCGCAGAGCGTTCTTCAGCGCCAATTCCCCCAGATAGTGGGCGGTGGCTTCGCCTTCGACGGTGGGGTTGGTTGCGAGAATCACTTCGCGCACCTCTCCGGCGACCAGCAGCCGCTCGAACTGATCCAGGCCCAACTGCTCCGGACCAATGCCATCCAGGGGCGACAGGTGCCCCATCAGCACGAAGTACCGCCCTTTGTATCCTCCGGATTGCTCGATCGCAACCACGTCCGCGGGCGACTCCACCACGCACAGCTGGCCTGCCTCGCGCTGCGCCGAACCGCAGATCGAACACAAGTCGCCTTCGGTGAACATGCGGCAGCGGCTGCAATGGCCTATGTCGGAGAGCGCCACGCTGATCGCCTCGCCCAGCCTGCCTGCCGAGTCGCGGCCGCGCTCGAGCAGATGAAACGCCATGCGTTGCGCGGATTTCGGACCGACCCCGGGCAGGCAACGCAGGGCATCGATCAATCGCGCGAGAGCCGGCGTGTACTTCATCTAAAACGGAAGCTTCATGCCCGGCGGCAGGTTCATGCCCGCCACGAGGCCTGAATATTTCTCACTTGTCTTGGATTCTATTTTGCGCACGGCATCGTTGAAGGCCGCAACCAGCAGGTCCTCAAGCATCTCCTTGTCATCGCCCAACAGCTGCGGTTCGATGCTGATGCGCTGCGCTGCATGCTTGCCGTTGAGCGTCACTTTGACCATGCCGCCGCCGGCCTCGCCCACGACTTCGATATTCGCAAGTTCCGCCTGCGCCTTCTGCATCGTCTCTTGCATCTGCTGCGCCTGCCGCATCAGATTGCCCAATCCGCCTTTCATCATGACGAACCTCCTGCCTTTCAACCAATGGGTTTGATGGACGCCGCATCAACCGACGCGCCGAACCGCTCGCGCAATGCGCGCACCGCGGGGTCTTGCTCAAACGACTGCGCGGCGCGCTCGGCCTTGTCCAGTTCGTTCTGAACGCGCTGCCGTGCCGGCGTCATCAGACTTGCGTCATTGGACTCGAAGGCAATGCGGATGGGACGTCCGAGAAACTTCCCAAGGCCCTGCACCAGCCGGTCCTCGAGCTGCTGCGTTCGCCGGTCGGCCGCCGCCGCATCCAGCGTCAATCGAAGCAGCGTCTGATCGAAGGAAGTCGGGACGCAATTCAGCGCGAATTGCCGAACCATACCAGACAGCTGCGCCGCATCGACCACGGCGGGCCAGGTCGCAGCGTCGATCACTGCATCAGCCTGCACTGCCGCACCGGCAGATTTGGGCGCCGGCTGCGTCGGCGCTTTGCCGGGTGCGGCTGTGACGGTCGGGCTCGCCGACGGGGAGATCTGCACCCTGTCGCCGGGCTGGAAGGCCAGCATGCGCAGCAGTGTCATCTCGAAGCCCAAGCGAGGATCCGGCGCCAGCATCAGATCGCGCCGCCCGCCGAGCGCAATCTGATAATACAACTGCACATCCTCGGGTTTGAGGGCGGCAGCCAGCGACGCAACCGCCTGCGCATCGAACTCACCTTCGTCCGCGGCGCTCTCCGGTACCAGCTGCGACACGGCCACCCGCTGCAGCACCGCGGCCAGCTCGATCAGCGCCCGGTCATAGTCAGGCGCATCGCGGTCCAGTTCTGCGACCTGCGCCAGCATGGCGGCGCCGTCCGACCGCCGCAGCGCCTCCAGAATGGTGAATATGCGGCCGCGATCGATGGTGCCGAGCATGGCGCGCGCATTCGCCTCGCTCAGTTCGTCGCCGCCGAAGGCGATGAGCTGATCCAGCAGGCTCAGTCCATCGCGCATGCTGCCGTCCGCCGCGCGCGCCACA
Organism: Pseudomonadota bacterium; assembly: GCA_025357635.1. Taxonomy (GTDB): domain Bacteria; phylum Pseudomonadota; class Gammaproteobacteria; order Steroidobacterales; family Steroidobacteraceae; genus TMP-86. The sequence continues at coordinate 36,549 of JANXOV010000160.1, read as the reverse complement.
AGACCCAGCGCGGCGGGTTCGAACCGAAGGCCTTCCGCTTGTGCGATGAAGACCATGCGCTCAGCGATCAACGCCGCGGACAGCCGTTTGAGGCTGAACTGCAGACAGCGCGACAGCACCGTCATCGGCAATTTCTGCGGATCGGTGGTGGCGAGCAAAAACTTCACATGCGGCGGCGGCTCTTCGAGCGTCTTGAGCAGCGCATTGAAGGAATGATTCGACAACATGTGAACTTCGTCGATCAGATACACCTTGTAGCGCGCCCGGGTCGGGGCGTACTGGACATTGTCGAGCAGCTCGCGCGTGTCGTCGACCTTGGTACGCGAGGCCGCGTCCACTTCAAGCAGGTCGATAAAGCGGCCTTCGTCGATCTCACGGCAGGCGGAGCAGACACCGCAGGGATTGGAACTGACGCCGGTTTCGCAATTGAGCGACTTTGCCAGGATGCGCGCGATCGTCGTCTTGCCGACGCCGCGCGTGCCGGTGAACAGGAAGGCGTGATGAATCTTGCCGCTGTCGAGCGCATTGCCGAGCGCCCGCAGGACGTGCTCCTGCCCCACCATTTCCGAAAATTTCTTGGGCCGCCATTTGCGGGCAAGAACCAGATAGCTCATAGGCAGTGATCTTAACCTAACGCCAATGCGGGAATCGCGCACTCGAAAGGAGGCGGCCCGCGACCGCTTTGACTCCGGCGCCCGATCAAATCCGCTACCGCTGCTCCCTTCCGGGCCTGACGGGGTTCGTGGTTGATCGTCGCGAAGCTGCGACCGCGAGCCACCATGGACCAAGGATCAATATGGCGGAGAGGGAGGGATTCGAACCCTCGAACACCTTTTGGGATGTTACTCACTTTCCAGGCGAGCGCCTTCGACCACTCGGCCACCTCTCCGTCGGACCGCCCATCTGAGCGCCCACTTAGACTTACGCGGGCGCAAGGGTACCGTATGGGCAACATGCGGCGCAATTGAAGCGCCGGAATAAATCGCGCCTGTCAGGACTGAGGAAGCGGTTTATTCGGCGTGGAGGGCTTGTATTTGGGCGGATCTTCCAAACAAGCATCGCGCGGGCCTCGCGGCGGTATGTCTGAGTTGACGGTGGGAATGACAAGTGCGGTGGTCGTATTGGCGGCATCCAGGCCGGCCGGCACCTTCAGCGCAGGCAATTGTTGCGCCTGCCGATATTCCTGGTCGGCATGGCAGCCAGTCTTGCCACGCAGGTAATGACACCCGCTCGCTGCCGCCAACAGCGCTGAGAGAACAATCATACGAGTCAGATTCATGCCGCTTGCCCTTCCAATTTTAAGCCCGCCAATTGCATGGCGCGGCGCACCGTATCACGATGCACGGCCGACAGTTCGACCAGTGGCAATCGGATTGCGTTCCCGATCAGCCCCAAATGGGCGACCGCCCACTTGACAGGGATGGGATTGGCCTCGACGAACAGGTCGCGATGCAGCGCCTGCAGCGTCGCATCGATTTGCCGGGCGCGTGCGAAATCCCCTGTCAGCGCCGCCGCGCAGGCCTCGCGCATCTGGCGCGGTGCCACGTTGGCGGTAACCGAAATGCAGCCTCTGGCTCCCAGGCTCATCAGCTCCATATTGGTGGCATCGTCACCGGAAAGCAGGGCAAAATCCCCCGGGCAAGCCGCCAGCAGCTCGCGCGCACGCGCGCTGGTTCCGGAGGCTTCCTTGAGGGCCACGATCCGTGGGTGCGCCGCCAGCCTCGCCACCGTGGCCGGCAGCAGGTCCACCGCCGTGCGCGAAGGCACGTTGTAGAGAATGACGGGGGCCTTGGATACATCCGCGGCAGCCATGAAGTGCCGGTACAGGCCCTCCTGCGGCGGCTTATTGTAATACGGGGTCACGACCAGCACGCCGTCGACGTTCAACGCGGACAGGGAGCCCACCCGCTCGAGGGTGGATGCGGTGGCGTGCGTGCCGGCGCCGACAATAACTTGCATCCGGCCTCGGCAATGGGCCACCGCCCGGCGCGTAAGTTCGACAACCTCGGACTGCAGCAGCGCGGGAGACTCTCCGGTCGTGCCGGCCACGACGATCGCATGGGTACCTGATTCGAGGTGAAAGTCCAGTAAGCGGTCCCACGCCGGCCAGTCAATGCTGCCGTCGTCGTTCATGGGGGTCACGATCGCGACCATGCTTCCAGAAAACATGCAATTTTCCTGTATGAGAGATCGCTACCTTAGATGTGAGCGATGCCAGAAGGCAAGCGCGCCGCACTATACCCTTCGCGCGGGCGGTGCGAACCTTGTGTAAACTTCGCAGCAATGAAACAACATATCGTGATTTCCGCCGTCGGCAGCGACCGGGTGGGCATGGTCCATGACCTTTCCAAGGCGGTTGCCGATTGCGGCGGCAGCATCAGCGAAAGCCGCATGACGGCGTTGGGCAGCGAGTTTGCCATGCTGCTGCTGGTCACCGGCAACTGGCACACGCTGGCCAAATTGGAGGGGGAATTCAAGAAACTGGCGGATGCGAGCGGCATGAACATCCAGCTGCGCCGCACGGAAGCGCGTGCCGCCCGCAACGACATGCTGCCCTACTCCGTCGACGTCGTGTGCCTGGATCAAATGGGCATCGTTTCGGGTTTGTCGGGCTTCTTTTCGCAGCGCGGCATCGAGATCGCGGAGTTATCGACCCGTTCCTATGCGGCCGCCCATACAGGGGCGCCGATGTTTTCGGTGCAGATGATCGTCAACACGCCAAGCCGCGTACACATCGGCGTGCTGCGCGAAGAATTCATGGATTTTTGCGACCATCTGAATCTGGACGCCATTTTCGAACCCTACAAGAACTGAGCCCGCTCATGCCTACAGTCAAATCAGGCAACAAAGCCCCCCTGTTCACGCTTCCCGGCACGGGCGGGGACTGGTCATTGAAGGAGCAGACAGGCAACGCGGTGGTCATCTATTTTTACCCCAAGGACAACACGCCCGGCTGCACCGACGAAGGCAAACAGTTTGCAGCCCTGCAACCTCAGTTCAAGAAGGCCAAGGCGGTCATCGTCGGAATCTCGGCCGACTCGATCAAAGCGCATCAGAACTTCAAGGAAAAGTTTGCATTTCCTTTTGAACTGCTGAGCGATGCGGACCGTGCCGTGTGCAAGCTTTACGATGTCATCCAGGAAAAGAGCATGTATGGAAAAAAATACATGGGCATCGAACGCAGCACCTTTCTGATCGACGGCAAGGGCGTGTTGCGCGAGCAATGGCGCAAGGTCAAGGTTGCGGCCCACGCCGACGCCGTGCTTGCGGCGCTCAAGGCGCTGTAGCGCGCGACCGCACCGCCGGCCACCCCATGACCGTGAAAACGCGCCCATCCAAACAATCCCGGCGGATATTCGTCCTGGATACCAACGTGCTGATGCACGACCCGACCGCCATTTTCCGGTTCGAAGAACACGACGTATTCATCCCCATGATCGTGCTCGAGGAGCTAGACGCGGGCAAGAAGGGCCTGTCGGAACCGGCGCGAAACGTGCGGCAGGTGAGCCGTTTCCTCGATGAGATCATGCGCGACGCAACCAAGGAGCAGATCGACGCCGGCCTGCCGCTGCCCAATACCGGCCTCAATCACGGCAAGCGCGCGCCCGCGGGGCGTCTGTTTTTTCAGACGCGGCTGCACGAATCGGTGCTGCCGGACAGCCTGCCGGGCCATGGCGCTGACAACGCCATTCTGGCCACGACGCTGGCGCTCAAGCAGGAGATCCGTGCGGCGCGCGTCACGCTGGTTTCCAAAGACATCAATCTGCGCATCAAGGCGGCGATCCTGGGGATTCACGCAGAAGACTATTTCAGCGACAAGACCATCGAGGATGCGGACCTGCTGCCCACGGGTGTGCAGTCGGTGCCGGAGCACTTCTGGCACAAACACGGCAAGAACATGGAGTCGTGGAAGCAGCAGAGCCGCACGTTTTATCGCGTGCGCGGCCCGCTGGTGCACGAATGGCAGACCAATCAGTTCATCTTTGACCCGGCCGAGAACGGCGTCGAAGCCATCGTGCGGACGCTGGAAAACGACGCGGCCGTGCTCGAATTGACCGTGGACTATCGTACCGAGCGAAACAATGTCTGGGGCGTCACGGCGCGCAACCGCGAGCAGAATCTGGCACTGAATCTGCTCATGGATCCGGAAATCGATTTCGTCACCATCCTGGGCCCCGCGGGCACCGGCAAGACGCTGCTCAGTCTGGCAGCCGGCCTTGCGCAAACGCTGGATCACAATCGTTTCAGCGAAATCATCATGACGCGGGTCACCATACCCCTCGGCGAGGATATCGGTTTCCTCCCCGGCACCGAGGAGGAGAAAATGGAACCCTGGATGGGCGCATTGATGGACAACCTGGAGGTTCTGACGCAGGGACAACCCGGTGGCGCCTGGGGACGCGCGGCCACCAACGACCTGCTGCGCCATCGCATCAAAATCCGCTCCTTGAACTTCATGCGCGGCCGCACTTTCCTGAACCGATTCATCATCGTCGATGAGGCGCAAAACCTCACTCCCAAGCAGATGCGAGCCATTGTCACGCGCGCCGGACCGGGCACGAAGATGATCTGCCTGGGCAATATCGCGCAGATCGATACGCCCTATCTGACCGAGACCACCTCCGGGCTCACTTTCGTGGTGACGCGTTTCAAGGGCTGGGGCCACTCCGGACACATCACGTTGATGCGTGGCGAGCGTTCGCGCCTGGCCGACCACGCCTCCGACGTGCTGTAAATATCGCCGCAGAGCGCGAACTTACGCGGCCGCGGCGCAGTCCAAAAGCTGATATAGGAGGGTTGATGAGACTATCCCCAAGGCTGACGGGGCTGCTGACCTTCGCGCTTCTGGGCGCCTTGACGGGTAGTTCGTTCCTGGCGGCCGCGGCCGAGCAGGATCTGCCGGAAATGGGCAGCGCAGCCAATGCCGCCGTGTCGCTCGATGAAGAGTATCGCGTCGGGCTCATGGTCGTGCGCGGCATGCGCGATTCCGGCCAGATCTTGGAAGACCCGGAAGTCAGCGAGTACATCCAATCCATCGGTCACCGCATATCCAGCCGCGCCGACGAAGGCGCTCATCATTTTTATTACTTCGTCGTGCGCGACTCCTCGATCAATGCCTTCGCCCTGCCCGGTGGATTCATCGCCGTCCACAGCGGTCTGCTGCTGGCGACCCGCAACGAAAATGAACTGGCCGGCGTGCTGGCGCACGAAACCGCGCACGTCACACAACGCCACCTGGCCCGCAGTCTCGTGGATCAGTCCCATGCCAGCCTCGTCTCCACGGCCGCCATGCTGGCGGCGATCTTGTTGGGCGCTACCGCCGGACGCGGCTCGCCGGATGCCATGCAGGGGGCCATTGTCGCCGCCCAGGGCGCAGCCATCCAGCATCAGCTGAACTACTCGCGAGCCAATGAGTACGAGGCGGACCGCATCGGCATCGGCACCATGGCCGCGGCGGACTTCGATCCGCTGGGCATGGCCAGCTTTTTCGAAACCATCGGCCACACCGAGGGCAATCCGGCATACAACAGTTTCGAGTTCCTGCAAAATCACCCCGTCACAGCCAACCGCGTCGCCGAATCGCGCAACCGCGCCGAACAGATCGGACGCATACGCAACACCGACTCGCAAAGCTACGGCCTGACGCGTGAGCGCCTGCGCACGCTGGTCGGATCGCCGGAAGCTGCGCAAAGCTATTACGCCGGCCTGGTGAAAAACGGCAGCGGCACCAGTCCTGAGCAGCGCTACGGCAGTGCGGTGGCGAAAATCGCCATGGGCAATGCCGATGCGGCAATTGCCGATCTCAAGGCGCTGATCGCCGAGCACCCCAAGGTGACGCAGTACTACGGCGCACTGGGCCAGGCGCTGCTGATCGATGGCCAGATCAAGGAATCCAAGGCGCAGCTGCAAGAATCACTGAGGCTGTTTCCACGCAATGTTCCCCTCACGATCCGGCTGGCCGAGACGTTGATGCGCGCTGGCGACAACAAACAGGCCCACACCGTACTATTGGATCTGTTCAACGTGGTTGAACCCACGCCGGATCAGGCGCGGCTCATCGCCAACGCCGCCAACGCTGCAGGTGACATTGCGGATTCCTACTACTACATGTCCGAGTTTTACATCATGAGCGGCGAACTGATGATGGCCTCGAATCAGTTGCAGCTGGCCCTCGGGCTGCCCGGCACGAACGCCATTCAGCGTGCCCGATTCAGCGCGCGGCTCGAAGAAATCCGCGCCGCGCTGCCCAAGGAGCGGCGTGGTTCCGACGCGGGCGAGCGCGGCGGCGAGCGCGGCGGCGAGCGCGGCGGAAATGATTCGGGGCGAGGTCCCCGGTCAAATTGATACACTACCTGCCGGGCGAACAGCATCGCCGGGAGACCTGACAGAATGCGATTGATCAGAGCGGCGCGTGCCGCAGTCGGAATGACACTGAGCGCGTGGCTTGCGGGTTGCGCTGCCAATCCTGCGCAATTGACGCATTCGCCGAAGGACCCTTACGAGCGATTCAATCGCGGCACCCATCGATTCAACGATGTGCTGGACCGGAGCGTCGCCAAGCCGGTCGCGAAAGGCTATCGCGCCATCACGCCCCAGGCGGTTCGCACCGGCATCGGCAATTTCACTGCCAATCTGGAAATGCCCGGTACGATGCTCAACGACATGCTGCAGGGAAAGTTGCGCGCGGCCGCTTCTGACATGGGCCGTTTCCTGCTCAATACCACCATGGGCATCGGCGGTTTTTTTGACGTGGCCTCCAAAGCGGGCATCGATCACAACGAAGAGGATTTCGGACAGACGCTCGGCGCCTGGGGCGTTCCGTCCGGCCCCTACCTGGTGCTGCCGCTTCTGGGCCCTTCGAATATCCGCGACGCGCCGAGCCGGGTCGTGGATTCGTTCACCAACCCGTCGACCTACACGAACCCAGAGGTGCACTGGAGTTATTGGGTGGTGGACAAGATCCACAAGCGATATGAATTGCTGCCGCTGGACCCCACGCTGCAGAAGGCGTTCGATCCGTACGCGTTCATTCGCGACGCCTACCTGCAAAACCGCGCCTACAAGGTCAGCGACGGGCAAGTCAGTGAAGAACCGCTGGAAGATCCGGGCGCGCCAATGGATCAGGACGCCGACGGCGGAGCCGCAAAGCCTCAGTAGCTCAGAGGCGCTCAGCGCCTCGAAACCACTCCTAAGCGGCGGCCTGCCCGCTCAGCAATTCCTCCACATCGCTCAGCTTTGCCAGCTGCTGCAGCTGGGTGGGAATGTTTTCATACCGCAGCGCGTGCCCCGAGGATTTCGCAACGCTCAGCCACTCGATCAACAGGGCAAGACCGGCGCTATCCGCACCCTTCACGCCCGCCAGATCAATGCACTGTGCCTCGCCGGCGCCGATGGATCGGGCGCCCTCGGACAACAACTGCCCCGCAGTCACAACACTCAGCGTGCCTGAAAGCGCAGCGCGAGCCTGCCCCCGTACATCAAACCGTGGCGATTCGAACCCGGTCACTGAAGGTCCTACCTGGACGACGCCGGCGACCTGGCTTCGGCTTCCAGGCGTTGAATCACGGCATCCAGCCCTTTTTGCTGCACTTCGGACCCCAGATCGGTTCGGAAACTCTTGACGTAGGAAATGCCCTCGATCGTGACGTCCCACGCTTTCCAACCCGCGTCAGTCTTGCGCAGGGAATAGTTCACCGGAACCTTGGTGCCGTTTTCGCGCTTGATCTCCGTACGCACCGTGGCCGACGTGCCGTTCGGATCGCCATGGAATGGCATGACGGTCATGCGGTCCGCGGTGAAATCCACCAGCGCCGAGCCGTAACTGCGCAGGAGCGAATGGTAGAAGGCATCGACGAAACGCTTGCGCTGGTCCTCGTTCGCCACGCGCCAATGCTGGCCCAACACCAGTCGGGCCGCATATTCACTGTCGAAATACGGCAGCAGCACGGTTGCGACCAGATTGTCCAACTTGACCGAATCCTTGCGATAGACGGCGCGGTTGGCATCCAGCTCCGTGAGCATTTTCTTCGCTGAATTCTCCACCAGCTCCTGCGGGCCGGTCGGCGTCGCATCCACTGCCATGGCGACACCGGCGCCGGATACTGCGCACAGACCTACGAGCATCGCAAAGCTCACCCATCGCGTTTTTACATTCACTTCGATTTCTCCGTGGCGGACGGCTTGTCCCTTGCGGGCGCGGCGTCCGAACCTTTGTTGCCGGAGTCCTTGCCAAAATTTGCCATAAATTGCCCGATCAGATTCTCCAGCTGAAAAGCGGACTGCGTGAACTGTATTTGATCATTGTTCTTGAAATAAGTTTCAGCCCCGCCCGGCGTCACACCGATGAACTTGCCGCCCAGCAATCCCTGCGTGTAAATCGTCGCATCGCTGTCGGTGGGGATCTTGTCAAACTTGGCGTTCAGCCGCAGGACGACCACCGCTTTGTAATCCTGGGAGTCGAAGTCGATGGTCGCGACACGCCCGATTTCCACGCCCGCCATGGAAACGGGCGCGCCGACTTTCAGATCCCCGATATTGTCGAATTTGGCGGTGACGTCGTAATGAGGCTTGCTGGTGAAGGACAATCCCTTGCTGGTGGTCTGCGTCGTCAGAAAGAAAAACGCGGCAAACCCCAGAAGCACAAACAACCCCGTTCCCAGATCGTTGGTTCGAGACTTACGCATGATTGGTTCCTTTCACAAAAACACTGAGGTCAGCAGATAATCCAAAAACAAAGTCACGACCGCGGAGGTCACCACGGTGCGCGTGGTCGCCCGGCCCACGCCCTCTGCCGTCGGCACCGCATGGTAACCTGCGTATACCGCTATCAGACTGCACGCAACGCCGAATGCCATGCTCTTGACGATACCTTCGGTGATGTCTTTCAATTCAACCGCAGCGCGCATCTGCGACCAGAAGCTGCCCTGATCCACGCCCATGATTTGAACGCCGACGAGCTGCGCGCCGAAAATGCCGATCATGCAGAACACAACGGACAGCAAAGGCATGGCGATGATGCCGCCGATGAAGCGCGGCACCACCACGCGTCGGATCGGATCCACGGCCATCATTTCCATGGCGGACAGCTGGTCGGTGGCGCGCATCAGGCCGATTTCCGATGCCAGGGCGGTGCCGGCGCGGCCGGCAAACAGGAGGGCGGTGATGACCGGACCCAACTCCTTGACGAGGCCCAGTGCCGCCGCCGTGCCCAGCGCCGACTCGGAGCCGAACCGCTGCAGCAATGTAAACCCCTGCAAGGCCAGCACCATGCCCACGAACAGCCCGGAGAGCATGATGATCACCAGCGACAACGCACCGGAATTGTAGACCTGATCCGAGATCAGCTGAAAGCGCAACAATGCCCGCGGTGTTCGCCAGACCAACAACATGAGGAAACGGCACTGCGAGCCCAGATTGCTCAGAGCGAGAATGAAACTCGCCCATAGATCGCCGAAAAGTTTCACCGGCCGCGCCCGCGCGCAAGCAGTGACTCGTAATAGTCCGGCGCCGGATAATGGAACGGAACCGGGCCGTCGGCCAGCCCGCCCATGAACTGGTGCACGATCTCGGATGGATTGTCGTGCAATTCCCGCGGCGTCCCCTTGGCCGCGACCCCGCCGCCGGAGAGCAGGTAGGACAGATCGGCCACTGCGGAGATTTCTTTCACGTCGTGCGACACCACAATGCTGGTCAGCCCCATGACGTCGTTGAGATGCCGTATCAAGCGCAGGACAACGCCCATTGAAATTGGATCCAATCCCACAAACGGCTCATCGTAGATCAGAATCTGTGGGTCCATGACGATGGCGCGCGCGAGCGCGACGCGGCGGCTCATGCCCCCGGACAGTTCCGCGGGCATCAGCTCCGCGGCGCCGCGCAAACCCACGGCCTGCAGTTTCATCAGCACCAGCTGACGCAGCAGCCGCTCCGGCAGTCGGGTGTGTTCACGCAGCGGGAAAGCGACGTTTTCGAACACGTCGATGTCGGTGAGCAACGCGCCATTCTGGAACAGCATGCCCATGCGCCGACGCAGCCGGTAGATGCCGTCTGTCGACAGGCTCGTTACATCCTGACCATCGACAATCACCGTGCCCCGGTCCGCGAACAGCTGGCCCGTGATCAAACGCAGCAGCGTGGTCTTACCCGTGCCGCTCGGGCCCATGAAGGCGGTGACCTTGCCGGAAGGTACGTCGATATCCAGGTTTTTGAAAATACTGCGGCCGTTGATCGAGTAATCAAGGCCGCGAATTTGGATGAGGGGTTCGATCGGATCCAACCTTAAGCGGCGCTTTCCATCGAAGCGCTGTACTTGCCGACCGCGGCAAGCCCGTTGAGTTTGACGCGATTCAAGTAAGCGCTCTGCGCGCTGGCGAGATTGCCGGGCTTGCCCGCCCAGGCGTTGAGCGCATTCTCCTGCAGCGCCCGGCCGTAGCTGAAGGTCAGCGCCCACGGCAAGGGACCTGCGGCATTCATCAGGTTAAGGTGTTCAGTGGCCTGCGTGGGCGACTGACCACCCGACAGGAAGGCGATGCCGGGCACCGCGGCGGGCACATGACGCTTCAAGGTGCGCACCGTCGCTTCGGCGACTTGGGCGGCGCTGGCCTTCTGCGCGCACTTCTTACCCGCCACCACCATATTGGGCTTCAACACAATGCCTTCGAGATGAATGCGGGCGGCGTACAGATGAGTGAACACGCGATCCAGCACGGTATTCGTGACTTCCTCGCAGCGCTCAATGGTGTGGTCCCCGTCCATCAGGACCTCGGGTTCAACGATGGGAACGATGCTGGCTTCCTGGCACAGGGCGGCATACCGGGCCAGTGCCGCGGCGTTGGCTTCGATGGCGTAGCCGCTGGGAATTCCCGCCCCGATGTCGATGACCGCGCGCCACTTGGCGAACCGGGCGCCCATCTTGTAGTACTCAGTCAGACGCTCACGCAATCCGTCCAGGCCTTCGGTGATGGTCTCACCCGGGAAACCCGGCAACGGCTTTGCGCCAGTGTCGACCTTGATGCCCGGCAACACGCCGTGCTGGGCCAGGTACGCCGGGAAGGCGGTGCCGTCGTTGGTCTTTTGACGGATGGTCTCGTCGTAGAGAATCACTCCGCTGACGTAAGCTTCCGAGCCGGCGGCGGTCAGCAGCAAGTTCCGGTAGACACGCCGGTTCTCTTCCGTGCACTCAACCTTGATCGAGTCGAAACGCTTCTTGCAGGTGCTGCTGCTCTCGTCCGCCGCAAGAATTCCCTTGCCCTTGACCATCATGGCATTCGCGCTCGTTTCCAGTTCTTTTCGATTCATTGCAACCTTCTCGCGTTTGATTGACCGACTCACCAGGGACGCGAATCATAGCAAAATCAAAGGCATTTTTCGCTCAAGGGTTGGCATCAAGGATCAAATAGGACTAAAATCGTCCTGAATGAGGGCTGACGGCATCCGAGGCGGGCATTATGCTGCGAATCTCCAAATTGACTGACTACGCAACGGTGGTCCTGGCGAGTCTTGCGCAGGATGCGGCAAGTCACCATGCCGCCACCGAGCTGGCTGAGCGCACACGCCTGAGCGCTCCAACGGTCAGCAAGGTTCTGAAGGAGTTGCAGCGCGCCGGCATGGTCGTCTCCTCGCGCGGTTCGCATGGCGGTTATCGGCTCGCCCGGCATCCGGAGCAAATCACGGCCGCGCAGATCCTCGACATCTTCGAAGGACCGATTGCGATCACCGAGTGCAGCGGAGCGATGAGCCGCTGCGGCATCGAACACTCCTGCCGTGTCGGCAGCGTCTGGCAGCGGGTCAACGCGGCCATCCGCCGCGCGCTCGAGGAAGTGACGCTGCGGCAGTTGGCGGGCCTTGATTCCGCCGCATTGCGTGTCGCGGATCTCGCCTCGGACATGCGCCTGGGCCGGACCTGAAGGAACCCTCGTGTCAACCAAGTCACAAGATGTGGAAGCCCTGGTCAGTCAGAAGTACCGTCACGGCTTCGTCACTGACATCGATTCCGACAGTCTGCCGCCGGGACTGGACGAGGACGTCGTCATCGCCATCTCCCGCATCAAGAAGGAGCCGGATTTTCTGCGCGAATGGCGTTTGAAATCGTTCCGTCATTGGCAAACGATGCAAGAGCCGGTATGGGCACGCGTGCATTACAAGCCGATAGACTATCAGGACATTTCGTATTACTCCGCGCCCCGGGCTCCCAAGGATGCGCCGAAAAGCCTGGAGGAAGTCGATCCGAAACTCCTGGCCACGTACGCCAAACTCGGCATACCGCTGCACGAGCGCGCCGCCTTGGCCGGCGTCGCCGTGGACGCCGTGTTCGACAGCGTCTCCGTCGCGACCACCTTCAAGGGCAAGCTGTCGAAGGCCGGCGTGATCTTCTGTTCATTCTCCGAAGCCGTTCACAACCACCCTGCCCTGATCGAACAATACCTGGGCACGGTCGTTCCGACCGGGGACAATTTTTTTGCGGCGCTGAATTCGGCGGTGTTTTCCGACGGTTCTTTCGTCTACGTGCCCAAAGGCGTGCGCTGTCCGATGGAATTGTCGACCTACTTCCGCATCAATGCCGCCAAGACCGGCCAGTTCGAGCGCACGCTCATCATCGCCGACGAAGGCGCGGTCGTGAGCTACCTGGAGGGCTGCACCGCGCCGATGCGCGACGAGAACCAGCTGCATGCCGCGGTGGTGGAACTGGTGGCGCTGGACGATGCGCAGATCAAGTATTCGACCGTGCAAAACTGGTATCCGGGCGATGAAAACGGCGTCGGCGGCATCTACAATTTCGTCACCAAGCGTGGCGAATGCCGCGGCCGCAATTCCAAGATTTCCTGGACACAGGTGGAGACTGGATCGGCCATCACCTGGAAGTACCCGAGTTGCGTGCTCAAGGGCGACAATTCGATCGGCGAGTTCTACTCGGTCGCGCTGGCCAATCATCATCAGCAGGCCGACACCGGCACCAAGATGATTCACATCGGCCGCAACACCAAGAGCACCATCGTGTCCAAGGGGATTTCGGCCGGAAAGGCGCACAACACCTATCGGGGCCTGGTCAAGATACTGCCCAGCGCCGCCGGCGCGCGCAATTTCACCCAATGCGATTCGCTGCTCATGGGCGATCGCTGCGGCGCGCACACCTTCCCCTACGTCGAGGTGAAGAACGATTCGGCCACCGTCGAACACGAGGCCAGCACCTCGAAAATCGGCGAGGATCAACTGTTCTACTGCCTGCAGCGCGGCATTTCCGCAGAGGATGCGGTCAACATGATCGTCAGCGGCTTCTGCAAAGTCGTATTCAAAGAGCTGCCGATGGAATTCGCCGTGGAAGCACAGAACCTGCTGGCTGTCAGCCTCGAAGGCGCCGTGGGTTGATGACCATCAAGAGGATCGCAAGTTGCTGAAGATCGACAATCTGAGCGCCCGTATCGGCGAAAAGAACATCCTGACCGGCCTGAATCTGCAGGTCGACGCCGGCGAGGTGCACGCCATCATGGGGCCCAACGGCTCGGGCAAGAGCACGCTCGCGCAGGTTCTGGCCGGGCGCGAAGAATACGTTGTCACCGGCGGCTCGGTGCAATTCGACGAGCGCGATCTGCTCGCCCTGCCCGTCGAAGAACGCGCGCGCGCCGGATTGTTTCTCGGCTTTCAGTATCCGGTGGAAATTCCCGGTGTCAACAATGTGTACCTGTTGAAGGCAGCGCTCAACGCCAAGCGCAAAGCGGCCGGCGAACCGGAAGTCGATGCCTACGAATTCCTCACGCTGGTTAAGGAAAAGATGAAGCTCATGCAAATGAGTGAAGGCTTCCTGAGCCGCGGCGTGAATCAGGGGTTTTCCGGCGGCGAAAAAAAGCGTAACGAGATATTGCAAATGCTGGTGCTCGAGCCGAAGCTCGCGATCCTGGATGAGACCGACTCCGGCCTGGACATCGATGCACTGAAGATCGTGGCAGCGGGCGTCAACAGCATGCGCAATGAGCGGCGCGCCATCGTATTGGTCACGCACTATCAGCGGTTGCTCGACTACATCGTGCCGGACCGGGTGCATGTGCTCTCCGGCGGCAGGATCCTCAAGTCCGGCGACAGATCGCTCGCCCTGGAGCTGGAAAAGCGCGGCTACGACTGGGTCAAGCAGGAGGCGCACGTCGCATGAACGCTGCCGGGGCGAGCCCATCGCGCTCCCATCCTGCATCAGGCGGAACATCACCGGCGCTGCAGTCGTTCGAGCGTGCTTGGCGGGAGCGCGGCGCGCATTTGGGCGATACGGGCAACGCGATGCAGTCGATGCGGCGCGAGGCCATGGCGCGATTCGAACGGCTCGGACTGCCGACGTTGCGCGATGAAAGCTGGCACTACAGCAATCTGCGCGCGCTCGGATTGCGCAGTTTCCGATCCTCGGCCGCAGGCACGCCGCAGATCTCCTGGCTCGAAGACCTCGCGGGGTGGCCGGTTGTGAGACTGATCAACGCCGTACCGCAGTTCGACGCATTGACCGCAGCGCCGGCCGGAATGCAGATCGCCTCACTGAAGACCCTGGAGCAACACGATCCGCAACGGCTGGCGGGCATGATGCCGCCGCTCAGCGATGCCGAGCCGCAGCGCTGGGTGCTGCTCAATGCCGCGTTGTTCGACGATGGGCTGCACATCCGCATTTCCGGCGCTTGCACTGGGGCGCTGCTGATCGTGCACACCAGTTCGGCTACCGATGCCCACGAGATGATGCATCCGCGAATCATCATCGAAGCCGAGCGCGGCTCCTCGGCGGTGATCATCGAGCACCATCTATCCGACTCGCTCCAGCCCCTGCTGAGCAACTCGGTCACCTGCATCGCACTGCAGGCAAGCGCCCGACTGGAGCATTTTCGAGTGTTTTCCGGCTCAGCGGTGGCAACGCACACCGATCACCTGCAGATCCGCGCCGCGGCGGACGCACATTTGCGTCAGCACACGGTGGTGCTGGGCGGCGGCTTCGTGCGCACCGCTCTGGAAGCGAGCCTGGAGGCTGCAGGTGCGGCGCTCGACAGCTACTGTCTGTTGACGGGTCACGAGGCGCGGCACACCGATTGCGTGAACATCGTGACGCACGCGGCGCCGCATACGCAGAGCCGTCAAACGGCGCGCGTGATTGCCAGCGGCCGCAGCCGTGCGATTTTCAACAGCAAGGTGGTGGTGAACGCGGGGGCGCAGAAGGCCGACTCCCGCCAATCCTGCCGCGGACTGCTGCTCTCCCCGACTGCAGAGATCGACACGCGCCCGCAGCTTGAGATCAACGCCGACGATGTCAAATGTGCCCACGGCGCCACCACCGGCCGGCTCGACCCGGACATGCTGTTCTACCTGCTGTCCCGCGGATTGGACCGCAATACCGCGCAAAGTCTGCTGGTGTTCGCGTTTCTCGCCGATGCGCTGACCGACATGTCGCTCTGCGCGGTGCGCGCGTCGGTGGAATCACAGCTGATCGCACAACTCCCTGATTCACAACTTTTGCGGCAATTCAGATGAACTCCATCCTCAAACAGACTCCAGCATCCATTTTCGACGTTGAGGCGACTCGGCGCGACTTTCCGATCCTCGCACGACAGATCAACGGCAAGCCGCTGGCGTATCTGGACAACGCCGCTTCCGCGCAGCGGCCCGACAGCGTGATTCAGGCGCTGTTGGATTATCAGCGCCGGCACCATGCCAACGTGCATCGCGGTGTGCATGCGTTGAGCCAGGAGGCAACCGCGCTGTTCGAGTCCGCGCGCGAGCGGCTGGTCAGGTTCATCAATGCCGGTTCGATCCGCGAAGTCGTGTTCGTTCGCGGCACCACAGAAGCGATCAACCTGGTCGCTCAATCCTACGCGCGACCGCAGCTCAGAGCGGGCGATGAGGTGCTGATCACCGGGCTGGAGCACCACGCCAACATCGTACCCTGGCAGATGCTGTGCGAGCAGACCGGCGCGAAGCTCATTGTCGCGCCGATCGACACCGATGGCGAGGTGCATGTGCAGACCGTGGAAGCGGCCATGAGCCCGCGCACGCGGATACTGGCCTTCGCGCACGCATCCAACGCACTGGGCACGCTGCTGCCTGTCGAAGCGCTGATCGCCAGCGCGAAGGCGCGCGGCATTGTCACGGTCGTCGACGGCGCTCAGGCCATCCCGCATCTGCGCGTTGACGTGCGCAAACTAGGCTGTGACTTTTACGCCTTCTCCGGCCACAAGATGTTCGGGCCCACGGGCATCGGTGTACTTTACGGTCGCGAATCGCTGCTCGAGAAGATGCCTCCCTGGCAGGGTGGCGGCGACATGATTCTGACCGTGAGCTTCGCCAAGACCACGTACAACGCGTTGCCCTACAAATTCGAGGCCGGCACGCCCAATATCGAAGGCGCGATAGGGCTCGGCGCCGCTGTGGACTACATGACCTCGTTGGACCTTGATGCCGCGCATGCGCATGAAGCGGCACTGCTGGCGTGCGCCACGCAAAAGCTCAGTGCCATGCCTGCCGTGCGGCTGATCGGCACGGCGCGCCGCAAAGTCAGCGTGGTGTCCTTCGTGGTGGAGGGTGTGCATCCCCACGACCTGGGCACGATTTTGGATGAACAAGGCATCGCCATCCGCACCGGGCACCATTGCGCGATGCCGGTGATGGAATTCTTCGACGTGCCGGCCACCGCACGCGCCTCCTTTGCCTTCTACAACACCTTCGAGGAAATCGACCGGCTTGTGGCCGCCGTCGAATCGGCGCGGCGATTGTTCGCGTGATGCAATCACCATGGAACTAGCCGACCTTTACCGGGACGTGATTCTGGATCACAACCGCAAACCGCGAAACTTTGGGCCGCTGGCGAGGGCGGACGCCGCGGTTGAGGGGTTCAATCCGCTGTGCGGTGACCGCCTGACACTGCGCCTGCGGTTCGACGGCGAAAAGATCGAGGATGTGAAGTTCGAGGGCAAGGGCTGCGCCATCTCCACCGCATCCGCCTCGTTGATGACCGAGGCCATCAAGGGCAAGACGCGCGGCGAAGCGGCGCACCTGTTCGAACGCGTGCATGAACTGCTGACCGATGACCGTGCACCCATCGCCGAGGACCTGGGCAAGCTCGCCGCCCTGTCCGGCGTCCGCGAGTTTCCGGCGCGCGTCAAATGCGCCAGCCTGTGCTGGCATACGCTGTCCAGCGCATTGAATGCAGGCGCAACTCCGCCTGCGTCGGTATCAACGGAATAGGAATCATGCATTCACACGAAAATGAGCCGATCGTGGTTCAGCGCGCGGTCAAGGCGGTCGCCATTCCGGCCGGCGTCGAGGTTAATCTGAAAATCGGCGCGGTCGGGTATATCACCCAGGCGCTGGGCGGCAGCTTCACCGTCTACATCGACGGCAATCTGTTCCGGATCCCCGGCAAGGACGCGGACGCCATCGGCAAGGAAATGGCCAAAGCGCCGGAGGTTCTTCCGGATGCCTCGGAAGAGGAAATCAGGAACGTGGTGTGGAATCAATTGAAGACTTGTTTCGATCCGGAGATTCCGATCAACATCGTGGACCTCGGATTGATCTACGAGTGCGATGTGGTGAAGAACGCCGACAACACACGTAACGTCGTCATCAAGATGACACTGACCGCACCTGGCTGCGGCATGGGCGAGGTGCTGGTGCAGGACGTGCGCGAAAAGGTGGAGATCGTGCCGACGGTCGTGCACGCGGACGTGGAGCTGATTTTCGACCCCCCCTGGAATCAGACGATGATGTCGGAGGCCGCCCGGCTTCAGACCGGAATGATGTAAGGAACGCACGGGTGCAATGGATAGACGCGGCGGCGGCAGGCGAGATCGGCGAAGGTCAGTCGGTGACTGTGGCCGCCGGTTTGCATATGATTGCGGTGATCCGCAGCGACGGTGAGCTGTATGCCATTGAGGACGTGTGCACGCACGACGGCGAAGCGCTGACCGGAGGCGGCATCGAGGACCGGCAGATCATCTGTCCGCGGCACGGCGCGCGCTTCTGCCTGCGAACAGGCGAAGCGTTGACTCCGCCGGCCTACGAACCCGTGCGTGTATTTGAAACCAAGCTCGAGGACGGACGCGTTTGGGTGCTCGCCGACTGACACTATTGCGCCATGGAAATGCCGAATCCCCTGACCTGTGGGCGGAGGATTTCGAGCGTCCACTCACCAAACGCGGCATTGCCGAAGTGCAGGAGATGGCGCAGCGGCTGGTGCAACGCGACTGGATTCCCAACCTGATCCTGGTCAGTCCCGCCGAACGCACCTGGGCGACCGCGCAGATCGTAGCGCAAGCATGCGAGTTGCAGGACTCCCAGGTGCATTGTGCTCGCGAACTGTATCTGGCCTCGGCGCAAATCATCTGGCAGCTCGTGAGCCGGCAGAACGCATCGATGCTGCACCTGCTGATCTGCGGCCACAACCCGGGCCTGAGCGCGCTGGCGAGCGGCTTCTGCCATCCGCCGCGCAAGCGCGAACTGCCCACGGCGGGCCTTGCGATGACGCAGTGGCCCGATACACCCTGGAACGTAATGAGCCCGCGATCCGCGCTGACTTGTGAACTCGATGATCCGGACAATTCGGCGGAAGGGTGAACCGTCCGCATCCACTGCTCACGCTTCCCGTTCTGCAAGCCATTCGCACCGCGCACGCAGCCGGCAATGCATCGCTCCTATGCTCGCTGGACTTGCAGCGGTCCACCACGTCGGTGAGCCCTGCCGAAACGCACTGGCTCTGGGCCGGACAGCGCTATCCCTATCCGGACAATTGCAAGGAACGCACCATCTATCATTGGGACGGCGAGGCCTTTCAACCCCTCGCGCGCTACTCCGGGTCGCTCATCAAACTGATACCCACGACCTGGGGTCCGCCGACATTCGAAATTGACGGAATCAAAATGCTGCCGACGGCGCACGTGTCGCCTTATGCGGATGCCGAAGCCAAGGTCGCACTGATCAAGCCACGCGGCAAGTCCGTTCTTGATACCTGTGGCGGTCTGGGCTACTTCGCCGCGTGGTGCCTGCAAAAGGCGGCCGCACGCATCGTTTCGTTTGAAAAAAATGCCGACGTGATCTGGCTGCGCGGGTTGAATCCCTGGTCGCCGCCGCCGGATGAACGTCTGAGCGTGACGCAGGGCGATGTTGCCCAGCACATCGAACAAATCCCCGCCGCGTCTTTCGATGCGGCGCTGCACGACCCACCCCGCTTCGGGATCGCCGGCGAACTGTACTCGCAGAGCTTCTACGATCAGTTGTTCCGCGTGCTCAAATCCGGGGCTTGTCTGTTTCACTACACCGGATCGCCCAACAAACTCACCAGCAGGCGCGACGTGCCCGCTGAAGTGCGGAACCGGCTCAGCCACGCAGGCTTCCGGCCGCGAATCAGCGGCGATGGCATCCTGGCGATCAAACCCTAGCTGCGGCTCAGTTCGACTCCATCGCCAGCAAGCTGGTGTTGCCACCCACCGCAGCGGTGTTGATGGTGATGGTTCGTTCCGTGGCAAAACGCGCCAGGTAGTGCGGACCGCCGGCTTTGGGACCGGTTCCGGACAAACCGCAGCCGCCAAACGGCTGCACGCCCACCACCGCGCCCACCATGTTGCGATTCACATAGACGTTGCCCACGCGGGCGCGCTCCGCAATGCGGCGCGCCGTGGACTCGATGCGCGTATGCACGCCGAGCGTCAGTCCAAAGCCCATGGCATTGACCGACTCGATCACCTGGTCAAGGTTGCGAGCGCGATAACGCAGCACGTGCATCACCGGCCCGAACACTTCGCGCTGCAAAACCGACAGCGATTCGATTTCGACCGCCGCGGGCGAAAAGAAGAAGCCACTCTGCGCGACGCTCTTTTGGATGGGCGTGCGATGCACCCAGCGCGCGATGCCCTGCATGCGCTTGAGGTGATCTTCGAGCATCTTGCGGGCATCGGCATCGATGACCGGCCCGACATCCGTGGCCAGCAACGCCGGGTCGCCGACGATCAGTTCATCCATGTAGCCGCGCAGCAATTCGATCACGCGATCGGCGATGTCCTCTTGAACGAGCAGGACGCGCAAGGCGGAGCAGCGCTGTCCCGCACTGTTGAAAGCCGAGCCCACCGCATCCAGAACCACCTGCTCCGGCAAGGCGGAACTGTCCACCAGCATGGCATTCTGGCCCCCGGTCTCGGCAATCAGGGTGGCGATGGCGCCGGCGCGCGCAGCCAGTTGCCGGTTGATGATCTGTGCGGTTTCATTCGAGCCGGTGAAGGCGACACCGGCGATGCGCTCATCGGCCAGCAATGCCTTTCCCACCGTCGCGCCGTCACCCGGCAGCAGCGAAAGAACCTCGGGCGGAATGCCGCTCTCATGCAGGATCTGCACGGCCAGCGCAGCGATCAGGGGCGTCTGCTCGGCAGGCTTTGCGATGACCGAGTTGCCGGCCGCCAATGCCGCCGACACCTGGCCTGTGAAGATGGCCAGCGGAAAATTCCATGGGCTGATGCAGGCGAACACGCCGCGGCCGTGCAACGCCAGCTCATTGCTTTCGCCGGTTGGGCCGGGAAGCACGGTGCGCGTACCGAACTGCCGCTGCGCTTCGGTGGCGTAGTAGCGCAGGAAATCCACGGCCTCGCGAACTTCGGCGAGCGCATCATTGACCGTCTTTCCCGCTTCACGCATACACAAGGTCATGAGTTCGGCGTGGCGCGCCTCGAAGGTGTCGGCCGCGATTCGCAACGCCGCAGCACGCGCGGACGCATCGGTTGCGTCCCAATCCGGCTGCGAGATAGCCGCGTTGGTCAACGCGGCCGCCACGTCCTTGTCGTTGGCGTCCGTCACGCTGCCTACGATATCGGTGGCGTTGGCAGGGTTGGTCTGCGGGCGCGCCTCGCCGGAGGTGCGGCGGCGCGCGACCATCGGGCCGGCGGCGAAACGGCGATCGATGGCACCGGCCGCGTCGGTACGAAAGCCCTCCAGCACCTGCGGGTCGGCGAGGTTCAGGCCACGCGAATTGGCGCGGTCCGCGCCGAACATATTGCGCGGCGCCACGATGCGCGGGTGCGGCACCTGTTCAAGCTTATCCACTTCGTCGATCGGGTCTTTGGCCACTTCGGCAGCGGGCAGGCGCTCATCGACGATGCGGTTGACGAAGGAGGTGTTGGCCCCGTTTTCCAGCAGCCGGCGCACCAGATAAGGCAGCAGCTCTTCGTGCGACCCGACCGGTGCATATACGCGGCATGGGGCACGCCGCACGCCGCCCTCCACGATTTGCGCGTACAGTTCCTCGCCCATGCCGTGCAGGCGTTGGAACTCGAAGGCGCGCGCCGGAGATTGTTTGGCCAGGGTCAGCACGTAGGCCACCGTATGCGCGTTGTGCGTTGCGTATTGCGGATAGATCAGGCTCGGATCGCAGCCAAAGAGCTTGCGCGCGCAGGCCAGATAAGACACATCGGTGTTGACCTTGCGCGTGAACACCGGATAGCCGTCCAAACCGCGCTCCTGCCCGCGTTTGATTTCGCTGTCCCAGTAAGCACCCTTGACCAGCCGCACGTTCAGCCGCCGCCGTGTCTGCTGCGTGAGCGCATCGAGCCAGTCAACGGCCGCCAGCGCGCGGCGCTGATACGCCTGCAGGGCCAGTCCAAAGCCTTCCCAGCCGTGCAATTGCCTGGCATGCATCACGGCGGCGATGATTTCCAGCGACAGCTCCAGCCGCTCGCTTTCCTCGGCATCGATGGTCAGCGCAACGCCGCGCTGCGCCGCAATTTCCGCGAGCTGAATGATGCGTGGCGTCAGTTCGCGATGGACTCGCTCGCGCTGCGCACGCTCGTAGCGTGGGTGCAGCGCCGAGAGCTTTACCGAGATGCTGGCCCGGTCGGGGCCGGCGCTGTCCGGGTAACCGGCTGCCACTGCCTCGATGGCGTTGCGGTACGCGGTGAAATACTTCTCGGCGCCGGCCTGCGTGAGAGCGCCCTCACCCAGCATGTCGAATGAATGGCGGTAGGCGCGGTTGTCCGCATCGCGCGCGCGGCGGATGGCCTCCTCGATGTTGCGGCCCATGACGAATTGCGCACCGAGAATCCGCATGGCCTGCCGCAACGCGGTGCGCACCACCGGCTCTCCGATTCGCGCCACCAGCCGTGAAAGAAACGAGGCTGGATCACGCGTGTGCTCCTCTTCCGGCAGAACGATGCGTCCGGTCAGCATCAAGCCCCAGGTGGAGGCATTGACGAACAAGGAACTGCTGTCGCCGACGCGGCCGGCCCAGTCGCCTTCGCTGATTTTTTCCGCGATCAGCTTGTCCGCCGTGGTGGAGTCCGGAATGCGCAGCAGCGCCTCCGCCAGACACATCAGAACGATGCCTTCCTTGGATCCAAGATCATACTCACGCAGGAAAGCGTCCAGACCCGACTGCGCTTTGCGCGCGCCGCGGACCTCATTGACCAGATCCTGAGCGCCGGTGCGCACGCGCTGCGCATCCGCAGGGTCCAGCCGGGCCCGATCGGCACTGCGGCGCACGATGCTGGTTTCATCGCCCAGATACTCCGCGTTGATCGCGAGCGCGACCGGCGTATTGAGCACTTCTCCCGGCTTCACCAGAAAATCCGTGGAATGCATAGTGTGGGTTCCGATTTTTATGATCTGTTCGCGGGCGTGCGCATTATACGCGCAACCTCAGTCCTGGCCTCGCTGCAGCTTCAGCAGGGCGCGGCGCTCGCGCTTGTCGGGCTTTTCCTCTGAATAAGGGCGACTCAGATTGGCCAGCCGATGCTGCTCGCGAAAGCGCTCGCGACGTTGGGCGCTGGCGGGGGTTTCAACATAGTGCATCTGGCTTTGCGCAGCGGGACCGCGGCGCGCTGGAATGGAAAGGACCTTGAATTCCGCCACCACACCGTGGAAGACCACGCTGATGGTGTCGCCAAGGCGCACCGCATGTGCCGGCTTGACCCTCTCCCCGTTCAAATGCGCCTTGCCGCCGGCAATGGCCTGTGCAGCCAGCGAACGCGTCTTGTAAAATCGCGAGCACCACAGCCATTTGTCCAGCCGCGCACGTTCGCCAGTTTCGTCCGCCTCACTCATACCGCAGTATAATCGCTACAATCCATTTTGATCACCAAGGCGGCGCCCATACCGGCGCCGCGAATCCCGTTTAGCCGAGGTCCCCCGTGTTAGAGAGCTTCCGCGATCGACTCCGCCGCGATGAACAAGCCCTAGAGGCAGAAGGCCTGCTCAAACGTGAACGCATCATCGCCTCGGCGCAGGGACCGGTGGTGCGCCTCGCCGACGGCCGCGACATGATCAACCTTTGCGCCAACAACTACCTCGGACTCGCCAATCACCCCGACGTGCGTGAAGCGGCTCACCGCGCCATCGATCGTCACGGTTATGGGATGGCCTCGGTGCGGTTCATTTGCGGCACGCAGTCAGTGCATCGCGAACTGGAGCAGCGGCTGAGCGAGTTCCTCGGCATGGAGGACACCATCCTGTATTCCTCCTGTTTCGATGCCAACGGCGGGCTGTTCGAGACCCTGCTCGATGAGCAGGATGCGGTGATCAGCGATGCGCTGAACCACGCCAGCATCATCGACGGCATACGCCTGTGCAAGGCACGGCGCCTGCGCTACGCGAACAACGACCTGAACGAGCTGGAGCAGTGCCTGAAGGAGACGCAGGATGCACGCGTGCGCCTGATAGCCACCGACGGCGTGTTCTCGATGGACGGGTCGTTGGCGCGGCTTAAGGAAATTTGCGACCTCGCCGACCGCTATCAGGCGCTGGTCATGGTGGATGATTCGCACGCCACCGGCTTCATGGGAGAAAACGGCCGCGGTACGCATGAGCACTGCGGCGTCGAGGGCCGCATCGACATCCTCACCGGCACCTTGGGTAAGGCCTTGGGCGGCGCCAGTGGCGGCTATGTGGCCGCCCGCAAGGAAATCGTCGCCTGGCTGCGGCAGCGCTCGCGGCCCTACCTGTTCTCGAACACGCTCGCGCCGGTGGTGGCCGGCACGACCCTGCGTGTGCTGGGTCTGATCGAAAACAGCGCCGATCTGCGCCAGCGCGTGCATCGCAATGCCCGTCATTTCCGCGCCGGCATGCAGCGGCTTGGCTTCACGCTGCTGCCGGGCGAGCACCCCATCATCCCCATCATGCTGGGCGATGCGCGCATTGCCCTCGCCCTGGCCGAGCGTCTTCAGGACGCCGGCGTTTACGTGATCGCGTTTTCCTTTCCGGTAGTGCCGCGCGGCAAGGCACGGATCAGAACGCAGATGAACGCCGCGCACAGCATCGAGCAATTGGATCGGGTCATCGAAGCATTCGGCCTCGCTGCCCGCGAACTCAACATTCTGGATCAGGAAACACAATGAAAGCATTGGTCAAAGCCAAAGCCGAGCCCGGCATATGGCTGCAGGACGTGGCGGATCCTACGGTGGGACACAACGACGTGCTGATCAAGGTGCATCGTTCCGCCATCTGCGGCACCGACATGCACATCTACAATTGGGATGCCTGGGCGCAAAAAACGGTGCCGGTGCCGATGGCGGTGGGTCACGAGTACTCGGGAGAAATCCTCGACATGGGCGTGGAGGTGCGCGGGCTGGCGCGCGGCGACCGGGTGTCGGGTGAAGGCCACATCACCTGCGGGCATTGCCGCAATTGCCGCGCGGGGCGGCGGCACCTGTGCCGCAACACGCAGGGCGTCGGGGTCAATCGGCCCGGGTCTTTCGCCGAATACCTGACGCTGCCGGCGTCCAACGTATTCAAGCTGTCCGCCGCCATCGACGACGAGGTCGCTGCGATCCTGGATCCGTTCGGCAATGCCACGCATACGGCGCTGGCGTTCAATGTCGTGGGCGAGGACGTCCTGATCACCGGCGCCGGTCCCATCGGAATCATGGCCGTGGCCATCGCCAGGCATTGCGGCGCGCGCCACATCGTCATCACCGACGTGAACGACTATCGCCTGGCGCTTGCGCGGCAGATGGGCGCATCGCGGGCACTGAACGTCACCCGCGATTCGCTGGATGCCGCCATGAAGGAGCTGGGCATGGAGGAAGGATTCGATGTCGGCTTCGAGATGTCGGGCAACCCTGCCGCCTTGCGCGAAATGCTGCGCACCATGAACAACGGCGGCAGCATTTCCTTGCTGGGGATTCCGCCCGGCGACACGGCGATCGACTGGAATCAGGTGATCTTCAAGGGCCTGGTCATCAAGGGCATCTATGGGCGGGAAATGTTCGAGACCTGGTACAAGATGTCGAGCATGCTGCAAAGCGGCCTGGACATCCGCCCGGTCATCACGCATCGATTCGGCATTCGCGACTATCGCGAAGGCTTCGAGATCATGAACTCCGGCCAGTCCGGCAAGGTCATCTTGGACTGGTCAGCGCTTTGAATGCAGTCGCGGAACTGCCGATCGGCTCCTGGCACCAGCAATAGGCGTACAGGCCGCGCGGATCCTGCAATCTCGATATCTTGCGCGCCTGCGCCAGCAGCGGGTCCAGGGCTTGAGCCAGCGGCGAGACAGCGGGTATCAGGCCCGCCTTGACCGCAAGGCGGGTCGTTTCGCTGCGCAGCTGGGTCAACAGCTCTTCGCGCAGCGTCAAATCCGGATGCAGATACTCGACATCGTAGTCGCTGCCCAGATCCGCAAGCTTGGCAGCCGCGTCCGACGCATCTTTCAGACCGCCGAGATGATCCACGAGGCCGAGACGCTGCGCATCCACACCGGCCCAGACCCGTCCCTGCGCAATGCGATCGACCTCATCGACCGATTTCTTGCGGCCGTCGGCCACCCGCTGCAAAAACAGCGAGTAGGCGTTTTCCACGCCCAGCTGCAGGAGTTTGCGGCTGTTCTCGCCGATGGCGCGGTCCAGACGCAGATCGCCCGCCATCGGCGTCGTGCCCACGCCATCCACCGTGACGCCGAACTTTTCCAGGGTGCGTTGAAACGTGGGGATGACGGCGAAAACGCCGATGGAGCCGGTGATCGTGGTGGGGCTGGCGTAGATCTGATTGGCAGCCGCCGCGATGTAGTAGCCGCCCGATGCCGCATAGCTGCTCATCGATACCACCACCGGCTTGCCGGCTTTGCGCAGGTTCTGCACTTCGCGCAGGATCTGTTCGGAGGCGAACATGCTGCCACCCGGGCTGTCCACGCGCAGCACCACCGCCTTGATGCTCTCATCGTAGCGCGCGTCGCGCAGAACTTCCGAGGTGCTCTCCCCGCCGACGGCGCCGGGACCTTGGTGGCCATCCATGATATCGCCGGCGGCGACCACGATGCCGACATGCGCGTCGGAACCGGATTTGAATTTCTTCTTGGTGCGGACCACGGACAAATACTCGTGCATCGACACTTGATTGAAACTGTGAGAGGAACTGTCCTCGCCCACCAGCGTCTTGAGTTCGTCAGCCACCTGCCGCCGGCTCTTCAATGCCGTGACCAGCCCGCGTTGCAGGGCAAGCTTGGCCGCATCGCCGTTCACAGCGGCCAGCGCAGCCGGCGCCTGCGTCACGTAATCGTTCAACGCGCCGGCGGGCAGCGAACGCGCCCGCGTGACATCCTGCTGATACGCATTCCACAGGGCGTTGAGCCAGACCGAACTTTCTTCCCGCTCGGTCGGCGACATGTCGCTTCGCGAGAACTGATCGGTGAAGCTTTTATAGGTGCCGACTTTGAAAACGTTGATGTCGACGGCCAGTTTGTCCACCGCGCCCTTGAGGAACATGCGGTAGTAGCTGAAGCCGTCGATGTAGACGAGGCCCAGCGGATCCAGATACACCTCGCCGGCCTGTGCGGCCAGGTAGTACCGCCCCTGATCGAAGTAGTCGCCGACAGCAACCACGCGCTTGCCGGAGGCGCGAAAGTCGCGCAGAGCGGCGCCGATTTCCTGCAGTTTCGAAAGACCCGACGCATCCAAAGAACCGACATCCAGCACGATGAGCTTGATGCGCGAATCGGTCTTGGCCGCGGCGATGGACTCCAGCACGTCCGGCAGCAAGGTTTCAGGTGACGGACCGCCGGAGGCCTGACCGATGGCGCGCCGGACGGCGTCGGTGGACAGCTCCTCGACCAATGCGCCTTCGGGCGCAAGAACCAGCGCCGCCGTTCCCGGCAGTTTTGGCACCGCCTCATGCAGCAGCGCGAGTACGAATCCAAAAATGATCAGCAGGAGCGCGAGATGGAGAGCCTTGCGGATGCCATCAAGGATTCTCCATACCAGCCCAAAGAGCCCCGACAGGGAACTGCGGAGGCTCAATCGGCTCAGACCTTCTCTTCGATGCGGGCTGCCTTGCCTGACCGTTCACGCAGATAGTACAGCTTGGCGCGGCGGACGCTGCCGCGGCGCTTGACGCTGACTTCGCTGATCGCCGGACTGTGCGTCTGGAACACGCGCTCCACGCCTTCGCCATGCGAAATCTTACGGACCGTGAAAGAGGAGTTCAGGCCACGGTTCTTGATGGCGATGACCACCCCTTCGTAGGCTTGCACGCGCTCGCGATCACCTTCGACCACCTTGACCTGCACAATGATGGTATCGCCGGGGTTGAACGGGGGGAACTTCGCGCTGGCGCGCTCGGCATTGAGTTCCTGGATAATTTTGTTCATCGTCTTTCAGTCCTCGCATTGATGGCGGGCCCTCATACGCGGCCAGCCTTGAATTCTTCCAATAAAACCCGTTCTTCCTCGCTCATCCCACGGCGCTCGAGCATATCCGGCCGCCGCAACCAGGTGCGTCCCAGCGACTGCTGCAGGCGCCAGCGTCGGATGGCGGCATGATCCCCAGAGGCCAGCACCGCGGGCACCGCGAGCCCGTCTATGACTTCGGGCCGCGTGTAATGCGGCCAATCCAGCAATCCGTCGGTGTACGACTCCTGTTGCGCCGACTCGGCACAGCCCAGCGTTCCGGGCATCAGCCTTGCGATGGCATCGATCACCACCAACGCGGGCAACTCGCCGCCCGACAGTACATAGTCACCGATCGACCAGGTCGCGTCGATCTCGGTCTCGATCAACCGTTCGTCCACTCCCTCATACCGTCCCGCCACCAGGATCAGACCCGGGTACGCCAGCGCCTGCCGTGCCCGGCCCTGCTCGAAGCGCTCACCGTCCGCGCCCAGGTAGACGCGTGGGCTGCCCGCGGGCATCTGCGCACGCGCGGCGCGAATCGCGCTGCGCAGCGGTTCGACCTTTAATACCATCCCCGGCCCACCGCCGTAGGGCCGGTCATCGACCGTGCGGTGCACATCGGCCGCAAACTGCCGCGGGTCGATGCAGTCCAACTGCAAACTTCCCTGCGCCAGCGCGCGCCCCACGACGCCGTGATCGAGCGCATCGCGCACCATCGCCGCAAACAACGTCACCACTGCAATACGCACGCTAGCGTGTCCGTTCCATCAAGCCGCCGTGTCGTTCCAATCGACGATCACCCTGCGCGCCTGCAGATCGACCCGCCGGATATGATCCGCGGTCGCCGGCACCAACAACTGGGCCGGCCCTGAGATCACCATCAGCGCATAAGCCGGCGTCTCCACGAAATACTCGAGCGTCCCGAGTTTGCGCCCCGACACGTTCTGCACTTCGAAGCCGATCAAATCGGCCCGATAAAATTCCTTCTCACCCGGCGCCGGCAACTGCTCTCGCGGCACCAGAATCACCGCGCCGGTCAGCGCCGCAGCGATGTTTCGGTCGTCCACGCCCACCAGCTTCACCGTCAACTGGCCTGCACTGCGACCGCAATGCTGGAGCGTATAGTCGCGGCACGCATTCGCAAGCCGCAGACTCCACACGGGGAATTCGAGTATCCGCTCAGCAGGCTCCGTATCAGATCGCAGCTTGACCCAACCGCGCACACCGAACGGCGCGCCGATCGCGCCGAGTTCAATGAGCGCCGACTGATCGCCGCTCATTTTGAAACCTGCCCGCGCTCGCGCTTAGGCGGCCTGCTTGCGAAACGTCGTGACCAACTGCTTGACCCGATCGGACATGTGAGCGCCTTTGCTCACCCAATGATCGATCCGCGCCAGCTCCAGACGAAGTTTAATCTCAGCGCCGCGCGCTACCGGATTGAAAATGCCCACGCTTTCCAGGCTCGTACCGCCCTGCCGCTTGCGGCTGTCGGTCACCACCACGTGATAAAACGGGGTCTTCTTGCCGCCTCGGCGGGTCAAACGAATCGTCACCATCTTTGCGCACCTTGCATTAACCAGCCGTGAATTCTAATGAAAAACAATGCACTTACGCAAATTAAACTGCGTGGTGGGCCAGGCTAACGGCCAAATCCCGACGGCAGCCGTCCGGCCATGCCGCGCATCATGTTTTTGATCATCCCGCCCTTGAAGAGCTTCTTCATGGTTTTTTGCATCTGATCGAACTGCTTGAGCAGCCGGTTGACCTCCGCGATCTGTACGCCCGCCCCGTTGGCAATGCGTCTTTTACGGGAATTGTCGATTGTTTCGGGACGCCGCCGCTCCCGCGGCGTCATGGAATCGATGATGCCCATCTGGCGGCGCATGCTCTTTTCGTTGACCGCAGACGCCGCAGCGGAGGCGTTGGCCTGCATGTGCGCCGGGAGCTTGTCCAGGAGCGCCGCCATTCCGCCCATTTGACCGATCTGCGCCAGTTGATCGCGCAAATCCGACAAATCAAAGGATTTACCCTTTTGCAGCTTCTGGGCCAGCTTGTCGGCCTTTTCCAGGTCCGCCCGCTCCTGAACCTGCTCCACCAGCGACAGGACATCACCCATGCCCAGGATGCGGGAGGCGATGCGTTCTGGATGAAAAAAGCTCCAGCGCGTCGCTCTTCTCCCCCGTACCGATGAACAGAATGGGTTTACCGGTGACATGGCGCACCGACAAGGCGGCGCCGCCGCGCGCATCACCGTCAGCCTTGGTCAGAATGACCCCGGTCAGGCTCAGGGCGTCATTGAATGCCTTGGCCGCATTGACCGCATCCTGGCCGGCCATGCTATCGACGACGAACAGCCGCTCATGCGGCTTCAGCTCCGCCTCCAGGCTCCTCACCTCGGCCATCATGGCCTCATCGACATGCAGGCGGCCGGCGGTATCGAGCAACAGGACATCGTAGGCCTGAAGCGTTGCCTGGGTCAGCGCCCGCCTGGCGATGGTCAGCGGCGCCTCCGATGCCTGGGCGGGTGCAAAGCCCGCGCCCACTTGTTGCGCCAGCGTCTCCAATTGCAGGATGGCGGCAGGACGGTAGATATCCGTGCTGCACATCAATACTTTTTTGCTTTGCTTTTCGATCAGCCAGCGGGCCAGCTTGCCGGCCGATGTGGTTTTGCCGGCGCCTTGCAAACCGGCCAGCAACACCACCACCGGGCGCTGCGCGCGAAGATTCAATCCGGTGCTGGGCTCGCCCATCAGCCGAGTCAGCTCTTCGTGCACTATTTTGATAAAGGCCTGGCCGGGCGTAAGGCTCTTGGTGACCTCGACTCCGAGGGCGCGAGTACGCACGTTGTCGGTGAATTCCTTGACGACGCCCAGGGCGACATCGGCCTCGAGCAGCGCCATGCGCACCTGGCGCACCGTGTCGGCAATGTTGTCTTCGGATATCCGGCCGCGGCCGGACAGTGCGTTGACGGCCTGCGATAGCCGTTCGGTCAATCGGTCGAACATAGCGCTCGATTATAAGCCGTTAGCGCACTTTGCGTCGGTATGTCATGATCAATCGTGACTTCTGCTTTCATCTCGGTTGCCCTCTACGCGCTTGGCGCCTGGTCGATGTTCAACAGCGTCAATCGGCCTCGCCTGAGCGCGCTCGCCTGGGTCAGCACCGCCTTCGCGCTTATGGATCACAGCTTTTCGCTGGCCCATCACCTGCGAACCTACGGTCCGTGGATGATCGACCTGCGCACGGCGCTCAGCCTTCTCGGGTGGATTCTCGGCATGCTGGCCTGCGTGGTCGGCGTGGAGCGCCGCAACCGCTTGCTGGCTGCCATTTTGCTGCTCAGCGCCGCGGTCGGCGCCGCGCTCACCGGCGCTGAGCCGCGCTTCATGACCAGCGCGCCGCCGAGCTGGGAACTCACCGCACACGTGCTCTTGTCCATGGGTGCGGCAGCGCTGTTGTTTGCCGCCGCGGTCACCGCCCTCCTGCTGTTCTTCCTGGATCGGCGGCTGCGCAAACGGCGCATCCTGGACCTGCCCAACGGTCTGCCGCCGCTGGATCAGCTCGAGAACGTGATGTTCCGGTTGATTGCGGGCGGCTTCGCCCTGCTTACGCTGGCGCTGTTCACCGGCTTCGTGTTCGTGACCGATCTGTTCGCGCAACACCTGATTCACAAGACGGTGCTGTCGGTCATCGCGTGGGTACTGTTTGGCGTCTTGCTGGCGGGGCGCGCGCGTTTCGGCTGGCGCGGCCGCCCGGCGGTTCGCTGGACCTTGATCGGATTCGCGCTGCTGGCGCTGGCGTACTTCGGCTCCAAGTTCGTGCTCGAGTCGATGCTCGGACGGCACTGGGGTTAGGCGCTTAAACGGGCGCATGGACGACCTCTCACTCAGTTTTCTGTACAGCGCGCTGGGGCTGCTGCTGTTGATGGCAGCGTTCTTCGCGGGCAGCGAAACCGCGCTCATGAGCCTGAACCGCTACCGGCTGCGGCACCGCGCTCAGGCAGGACAGCGCGCCGCGAAACTGGCTGAAAAGCTGCTGTCGCAGCCGGACCGGCTCATCGGCCTGATACTGCTGCTCAGCACCATCGTGAACGTCACCACACCCATGCTGGTGGGATTCATCGCCTTGCGCATGGGCGGGGAAATCTGGGTCGTGGCGGGCGCGGTTCTGCTGACTCTGATCACGTTGATTTTTTGCGAAGTGGCGCCCAAGACCTTCGGTGCGATGCATCCGGAGCGGCTGGCGATGCCGGCTGCCTATGTCTACACCGGTCTTCTGCTGATTTTCTACCCCTTCGTCTGGGCCACGAATCTGCTGGCCAACGGCGTGCTGCGCGCGCTGGGCGTTGGCCAGCAACAGGCCTCGAATTCACTGAGCAGTGAAGAACTGCGGACGGTGGTCGCCGAAGCCGGCGCGATGATTCCGCGGCGCCACCAGCAGATGCTCGTGAGCATCCTGGATCTGGAAAACGTCACGGTCGAAGACATCATGGTGCCGCGCAACGAAATCGATGGCATCGACATTGAAGACAACTGGGACACGATCCTTGAAAGAATACGCCAGTCACAGCACACTCGACTGCCCGTGTATGAGGGGGAGATCGACAAGATCATCGGCGTGTCGCATATGAAGCGCATTGCGCACGAAATGGTGCGCAGCCGTCTGACGCTGGAATCGCTGGTGCAGACCGCGGTCGCCCGCGATGCCTATTTCGTTCCTTCGGGCACAACGCTCAATACGCAGCTGCTGAATTTCCAGCGCAACAAGCGGCGCATGGCTTTCGTGGTGGACGAGTACGGCGACATTCTCGGACTGGTGACGCTCGAGGACATCCTCGAAGAAATCGTCGGCGAATTCACCACTGATCCGGCCAACATGATGCACCGGGACGTGCACCCGGAAGGCGACGGCAGTTTCGTCGTGAACGGCAGCGCCAGCATTCGCGCCTTGAACCGCGCGATGCACTGGACTCTGCCCACCGACGGGCCCAAGACGCTCAGTGGTCTCATCGTGGAATTCATGGAGACCATCCCCGAACCGGGGACGACGCTGAAGATCGCCGGCCACATGCTCGAAGTGCTGCAGACGGCGGACAACGCGGTGAAAACCGCGCGGATGCGTCCGCCGGCTTCGCGCGGCGATGCCTCCACCGATGCCGTGGACGAGGAAACCGGTCCGGCGTGACGCAGCGTATCGCCTTAGAAAACTTGCAGCGCGTCGCTGAGCCGCGCTATCGGGTGAATGCGCATCCCGTCAGGGGACTTCTTCGGCACGTTGGACTCCGGCACCAGCGCGGTCTTGAAGCCATGCTTGGCGGCTTCGCGCACGCGCTCCTCGCCGAAGGCAACCGGACGAATTTCCCCGGCCAGTCCCAGTTCACCGAAGGCCACGAGATCGTTCGACAGCGGTGCATTCAACAGGCTCGAGCGCGCCGCCAGCACGATGGCCAGATCCGCCGCGGTCTCGGTCAGCCGCACGCCGCCCACGATGTTGGCGAACACATCCTGTCCGTGCAAGGCGATGCCGCCGTGCCGGTGCGCGACGGCCAGCAGCATGGACAGCCGGTTGCCGTCGATGCCCACCGCAACCCGGCGCGGGTTCGATGCCTGCGTCTGATCCACCAGCACCTGCACCTCGATCAGCAATGAACGGCTGCCCTCGCGCAGCACGGTGATGACGCTGCCGGGCACCGGCTGCGCATGGCGTGACAGAAACATGGCGGACGGGTTCTTCACCTCGCGCAGTCCCTCCTCCGCCATGGCGAAAACGCCGATCTCATTGGCGGCGCCGAAGCGGTTCTTCACCGATCGCAACACGCGAAAACGGCTGCCCGTGTCGCTTTCGAAGTACAGCACGGTATCGACCATGTGCTCCAGAACCCGCGGTCCGGCGATCTGCCCTTCCTTGGTCACGTGCCCGACCAGAATCACGGCGGTACCGCGGCTTTTTGCAAAGCGGACCAGTTCGGCCGTGCACTCGCGCAGCTGCGAAACGGCACCAGGGGCCGATTCCACCCGCTCGGTGTACATGGTTTGTATCGAATCCACGATCAGGATCCGTGCCTTGATCGATTCGGCCTCCGCCAGCACGGATTCGACACGGGTTTCCGCGACAAGGTGCGCGGTGGCCTGCGTGAGCCCCAGGCGCCTTGCACGCAGGGCGACCTGGCCGACCGACTCC
This sequence comes from Pseudomonadota bacterium, assembly GCA_025357635.1. Lineage (GTDB taxonomy): Bacteria > Pseudomonadota > Gammaproteobacteria > Steroidobacterales > Steroidobacteraceae > TMP-86. The sequence goes on along the minus strand of JANXOV010000160.1, from coordinate 2,783 downwards.
TCACCCGTCGCATACAGCACAGGGCCTGCCGCGGCCAGAGAGGCGGCCGCCTGCAGCATGAGGGTGGACTTGCCGATCCCAGGATCCCCTCCTAACAGGGTCACCGAGCCCGTCACCAGCCCGCCGCCCAGGACCCGGTCCAATTCTGTGGAACCGGTCACAAGCCGGCGCTGATCCGAGCCCGATTCGGCCGCCAGCGTCTTGGCGCAATCGGCGCTTCTGGCAGCCCCTGAGCCGGTGCGGACCGCACGAGCGCCCGTCTCTGCGATCAGCGTGTTCCATTCGCCACAGGTCGCGCACTGCCCCTGCCATTTTGGAAATGCAGCGCCGCAACCCTGACAGACGAAAACCTCTTTCGGCTTGGCCAATCGACCCCCTGATGTCAATTTCGTGAGCTTAGCATTGCCGTTCAATGACCCCGATCACCTATACTGCGCCATCGTTATGTTCAACCATCCTCTCGCATGCGCAAGTTCGGATTGATCGCCATGGCGCTCGGCGCCGTATTCGTTGCGATAGACCTGACATTGCGGGCCCTGTCCAACGGCCTCGGCTGGGTGTGGGTATTCGGAGTCTTGTTCTTGTCTGCCGGCGCGGTTGCGCTGTTGCGCTCGCGCACGGTTGCCGATCGCATTCCCGGCTACCCGCCTCGTGACGCGCCGCCTCCCGGCCTTGAGACCGGCCGGCTGCTGGACAATTTCGAGCAGCGTTTCGCCGACCTGAAAAAACGGCAACCCAGCGCTGCAATCCTGAACGAGCTGTATGCCCTGGGCACACAACTGGAACAACGTGACCGGCGCGTGCAGGCCACGGCCGTGTACCGGCACCTGGCCCGCATCGACGGCGGCTTTCGGGACGTGGCGGCACGGCTGAAAAAGCTGATTGACGCGGAACCCACGGTGGCGCAACTGCGCGATGCCAGGCCTGCCCCGCCGCCGGCTGCCGGTACGGTGGTGCCCAGAACGGAGCCCGCACGCCCCGCCGCCGCGGCGCAATCCGCTGCAGTGGCTGGCGATGGCGCCGCAGGTGCGGTTCAAAATCTCGGCCGCTATAAGCTCGAGCGTGAAATCGGCCGCGGCGCCATGGGAACCGTTTACCTGGGCCGCGACTCTGCCATCAACCGACTGGTGGCGATCAAAGCGATTCCGCTGGCGCGCGAGTTCAGCGACACTGAGCTGGCCGAGGCGCGCGCGCGTTTTTTTCGCGAAGCAGAGACCGCCGGCCGCCTGAATCACCCGAACATCGTCACCATTTACGACGTGGGTGAGCAGGATGGCCTGGCCTATATCGCCATGGAATACCTCAAGGGCAAGCACCTGAGCGATTTTGCCGCGGCCAATACGCTGCTAGAGCCGCGCAAGGTCATCGAACTGATTGCGCGCACGGCGGACGCGCTCGGTTTCGCGCACAAGCAAAACGTGGTTCACCGCGACATCAAACCGGCCAACCTCATGTACGACGCCGCCGGCGATACCCTCAAGATCACGGACTTCGGCATTGCCCGCCTCACCGATGCGGGCAGCACCCGCACCGGTATCGTGCTGGGCACCCCGTCCTTCATGTCCCCCGAACAGCTCGAGGGACGAATTGTGACTGGTCACTCGGACTTATTTTCCTTGGGTGTTACGCTTTTCCAGCTTCTGACCGGCCAGTTGCCGTTCCGGGCCGACACCATGACGGGGTTGATGCAGCAGATCGCTGAAGTGCCGCATCCCCCGCTTAAAGCAATCCGGCCGGACTTGCCGGATTGCGTACAACACGTGATCGACCGCGCTTTGGCGAAATCACCCGACGCACGATTCGAAACCGGCGCGCAGATGGCTGCAGCGCTGGATGACTGTCGCGCACGAATTCCAAGCGCAGCGGCTTGAGCAGGAAATGACAATGTTACGAGGCCACACTCCTTCATGAGCCTGCGCGGGAAAATAGCAAGCGTTGCGCTCACCGACACCGGCCGGGTGCGTGAACACAACGAGGACATGATCGGGTCGGAGAACGACATCGGCCTGTTCGTGCTGGCCGACGGCATGGGCGGCTACAACGCCGGCGAAGTGGCCAGCGGCATTGCCGTCAAGACCATCATCAGCCTGGTGAAGGAAGCCAGTCTGCGCGAGGACATGGGCGTGCCGGACCCGGAAACCGGCCTGACGCGGCCCAGCATCATCCTGCGCGATGCCATCCATCGGGCCAACAAGATCATCTACCACACCTCAAAAACCCAGCCCCAGTGCGAGGGGATGGGGACGACGATCGTGGCCTGCCTGTTCCACGACAACAAGATATCCATCGCTCATGTGGGCGACTCGCGCTTATACCGCCTGCGGGACAATCGCTTCGAGCAGCTGACCATGGACCACTCCTTGCTGCAGGAACTGGTGGACCGCGGCTTCTACTCCCAGGAAGAGGCGCAACGCGCCACCAACAAGAATTATGTTACACGGGCGCTCGGAGTCGAGCAGAATGTCGATGTCGAGATCCACGAGGAGCCGGTTCAGAAAAGCGACTATTACGTGCTGTGCTCGGACGGTCTGTCGGACATGATCGAGGATGAGGATATTCACTTAACGATCAGCACCTTTAATGCTAATCTTGATACGGTTGCTAAGCAGTTGATCCAGCTTTCGAACGACAATGGCGGCAGGGACAACGTGTCTGTCATCATGGCTCATGTGGAAGATGCCTTCCCCGCCAAGCGGCGGATATTTGACAAAATCTTGGGATGGTTCGGTTAAGGGAACAGGGGAATTTTCATGGCACGCCTGATGCTTAGCTTGGATGGTCAA
>JANXOV010000139.1 GCA_025357635.1 Pseudomonadota bacterium | reverse complement strand
ATCACGAATCCAGCGACAACCGAAGCGAGGAGCTTGCGCTGACGGAAGCCGACCGGCGCGTGTCGGTGGCGGGGCTTCTAGGTCACGAGTATGTGCACAGCTGGAACGGCAAGTATCGCCGGCCCAAGGGTCTGTTGAGCCCCGACTATCAGCAGCCCATGGACGGCTCGCTGCTGTGGGTCTATGAAGGTCTAACCCAGTTCTGGGGCGACGTGCTGCCCACGCGAGCCGGCCTGCTGACGGCACAGGATTACCAGGACCTGATCGCAACCGCCGCGGCGCACTTCGACATCTCCAGCGGGCCGAACTGGCGGCCGCTCGCCGATACCGCCGTGCAAGCGCAGGTGTTGTACAACGCTCCGAGTGCCTGGGAATCGGCGCGGCGCGGCGTGGATTTTTACGATGGATCGATTTTCCTATGGCTGGATGTGGATTCGGAAATCCGTTCGCGCACCGGCGGCGCGGCATCGCTGGATGATTTCATGAAGCGCTTCTACGCCGGCACCAACGGCAATCCGGCGCTCAAGACCTATCAGGAACAAGATGTCTACGACACGCTGGCAAGCGTGGCCCCCGGTGACTGGCGCACTCTCATTCGCAAACATCTCGACGTGACGGGCACGCAGGCGATGCTGGCGTCCCTTGAACGCGCCGGTTGGAAACTCAGCTACACCGCTGAGAAGAATTCATGGGTGGAACTGCGGCAAAAGCAGCGCAAGGGTGCGGACCGGCAATGGTCGATCGGATTGCGGCTGGATGAGAAAGGCCTCATTACCGACACGATCGAAGATCGCGCCGCGGCGCGCGCCGGCGCCGGCCCTGGCATGACGGTGATCGCCGTGAACGGCCGCAAGTACACGCCGGAGATTCTCGATGCAGCGATGAGCGAGGCGCATGCCTCGCGCAAACCCATCGAGCTGCTGCTGCAGAACGATGACTATTTTCGAACGCTGTCGGTGCCCTACTTCGACGGGCAGCGGTTTCCGCATCTGCTGCGGGTCGAGGCACGGCCGGATACCTTGTCTGCGGTATTGAAGTCACGCCTGCAGCGCTGAGCAGCGCGCTTCGCCCACTCGGAGACTTAGGTACGCAGGTAGCTCGCCCCGTTGACATCGATGACGCCGCCGGTCATCGCGGCAGGCGCATCGAGCGCGCAATAGACAGCCGCGTTTGCCACCTCGTGCGTCTGGTTCACGCGTCCCAGCGGGTGCTGCTCGAGAATCACCGCGCCGCCCGGACCGCTCAGATGCTCCTTCGCCATTTCCGTCTCCACCCAGCCCGGGGCAATGCAATACACATAGATGCCGCGCGGCGCGAGCGACTTGGCGAGCGATTGGGAAAGCGCGTTTAATCCCGCCTTGCTCGCGCCATAGGCCGGCGCGTCGGGTTCGCCGCGAAACGCGCCTCGCGAGGAAATGTTGACGATCCGGCCGCGGCCGAAGTCGGCAGTCAGCGGCTCATCGCGCGCGGCCATCGCCTGCGCCGCAAGCAGCGACAGATTCGCAGGGCCCATGAGATTGGCCGCCAGCGTGCGATTCCACGCGGACAGCCATGCGTCGTAGTGCGTGTTCAACGGCGTGTGTTCCAGGTAGAGCCCGGCATTGTTGATAAGAATGTCGGCACGCCCGAAGTGCTTGATGACGCGTTGCCAGAGCTGCGCGGTCGCGCTCGGATCGGCCAGATCCGCGTCGAACAGTGCGTGGCCTGCACCTGGCAGGTGGGCCAGCGTGGACTCGGCGGCGCTTCGATTGTTGAGATAGTGCAGCGCGACGCTCACACCCCGCTGCGCAAGCTGTGAGGCGATCGCACTGCCAATGCCGCGGGAGGCTCCCGTCACCAGCGCGACCCGTCGCGAAGCGTCATTCATGCCGTCCGCACCTTCGAGCGGTTCATTGCCGCTACCTGGCAAGCTCTGCATCGATAGCGGCAAGCAGGCGCGCGTCATCCGCCGCGACGTCCGGTGAGAACCGCCCCGCGACCTCGCCCTTGCGGCTGATCAAGAACTTTTCGAAATTCCACAGCACCTCGACCGGATTCGCCGGGTTGATGCCGTAGCCTTTGAGGTTTTCGCGGAACGGACCCTCGCCGATGGCCTTGGGTTGGGCCGCCGTGAGCGCCGCGTACAGCGGATGCTGATCGGCTCCCAAAACCGAGATCTTGGCGAACAGGGGAAAGTGCACATCGTAGTTGGTCGCACAGAAGCTGGCGATTTCCGCCTCGGTCCCCGGCTCCTGACCCATGAAATTGTTGGCCGGGAAGCCCAGCACCTCCAACCCCTTGGCGCGCTTTTCCTGATACAGGCTTTCAAGCCCCGCGTACTGTGGCGTCAGCCCGCATTTGGAGGCCACATTGACCAGCAGCAGAACTTTGCCGCGAAAACTGGCCAGCGTGGCAGCACTGCCGTCGATCTTCTTAAGTGGAATGTCGTACACAGCCGATGTCATGGCCGCCTCCCAGGCTTGCGAAACTTCAAAATGAATTGATCGGTCTTGCCGCGAACCGAAGGATCGAACACCGCCGCGGTGTGCGCATCGGTTGCGTGCCCTAAGAGCTCGCTCTGTGAATCCAGTACGAACCCGGCGGCCAGCACTTCAGATTTCACGATCTGCGGGTCGATGCGGTGCAAGGTCGAGGTGTCGCGCGCGCCGGATCCGGCCTGCGCCGCGTGATCGATGACCAGGTAAACACCGCCGGCCTTGAGCGCATCGAACACGCTCTTATTGAACGCCACCATATCGATGTCCGGTACGTTGTGCACGTCGTGATAATTCTGCGAGGTCCACACCAGGTCAACCGGTGCCGGTACGGTGACCGACTTGATGGGCTCGACCAGAACGCTGACATTGCTGTAGTTTGGATCCGCAGCGACGGCTTTCGCACCGAGCGAGCGATCCGGTGTATCCGCCGGCGCGTCCGGCCGCCGCGCCGGCGCAATCGCGTACACATGACCCTTGGGTCCCACAAGCTTGCTCAACAGCCGGGTAAAATAGCCGCCGCCGGGAATCAACTCCGCCACGCTGTCACCGGGCTTTACGCCCGCGAAGGCCAGCGTGTCGGCGGGTTTGCGTTCCGCATCGCGCTGCCTGTCGGCCTCGGGCCGCGCGGCATCGCTCACTGCCGCCGCAATGACGGCTGAACTCTTCGGCGCCGCGGCCACACCCGTCCAGTGGAAAATGGCTAACGCTGCAGCAGTCAGGATCAGGATATGGCGGGTCACGTGATTGCTCCTTTGTTCGTAAGACACACACCCCAAGGTACCAGAGTCGCGCTGCCTTGCGTCGGCTGATCCGAAGTAGATTGGGCAGTTATCACAAACCCCTTTTGGCGCTGCGGGCCGTTACCCCTTTATAGAAGGTCGCGTTTTCGCAGTGCGACCCTCCTTAAGGAGGTTCAAGCCATGTATCGCGAATACGGGTCGGATGCTGCTCTGGGCAATCGAAGCGCCACCTTCGTGGCGGTGGTTCTGTTTCACATCCTGCTTGCGTATGCCTTTTACGCAGGTCTGAACTCGCGCACGCTGATGCATCTGGCGACATCGTTCAACGTCGCAACCATCGATGTGCCCAAGGCGCGGGTGCCGCCGCCGATTCCACGGCCGCAGAGCATTGAAACTCCGGTCGTTCCGACTCCCGAGTTTCCTTTCTTGGATCCGGCTGGCACTGACGAGACCATTCGCAATACCAGCCCACCCCCAGAAGGTTCTGTGGCCGGCACACAACCGGCAACCCCTGCCCCGCTGATCACTGCCGTCAGGATGGATCCGCGTCATCCATTGCAGATCGGTCGCGAGTACTACCCGGATGGCGCCGTGCGCGCCGATCAAGAAGGACGCTGCGTCCTCAAGATGACCGTTGCAGCCGACGGCCGTGTTCGCGAGGCCGCCATTCAAACCAGCACGGGATTTGCCTTGTTGGATCAAGCGTGCATCGATGCGGTGCGCGGCCAGCGGATGATTCCGGCGACGGTGGACGGCAAAGCGGTGGAATCCAGTGTCTCGATGCCCATAGTCTGGCGGTTGTCGAATCGTTGATACAGACGCCGCGCCGGCTATTGTCCGCGCTCGGCCAGCCAGCTGCGAAGGACGGCGAAGACCTCTTGCTTCTCGGGTTCGTTGAAGATTTCGTGGAACAGCGGCGCGAAGCACTGCGCTCGCAGCACCCCCGCCGGCGCGGCAGCGGCAAAGGCCTGGCTGCCGGCGGGTGCAACACAGCGGTCACTGCCGGCCCATAGCAGCAGCGTCGGCACTTTCCAGCGCGGCGCCTCGGCATGCACCTGCGCGCCGCCGTCACGCATGAAACGCACCAAACGCGGCGTGACGCGGTCGTGCACCAGCGGGTCGGCCACATAGGCCGCCACCACGGCCGGGTCGTGAGAAATCCATGCCGGCTGCAGGCCGTTGGCGACCGCGAGCCCGGGCGTCAGCGTACCGAGTGCGCCGAGCAACATCTTCTGCCCCGCGTTCATGCCCAGGTCGAGCGCGGGCGAGGACAGAACCAGCGCCTCGACGTCGCGAAACCACTGCGCGGGCCGGGTCTGTACGCCTCCGGCCACGAACCGCGCCGCGATCAAGCCGCCCATGCTGTGGCCGAGCAGCACCAGCGGGCCGGGCCGTGCGGCGCGGGCAGCGTCGATCACCAGAGCCAGGTCACGCAGGAAATCATCGGATTGCGCCAGCCCACCTCGCGGGCCTTCGGAGCGGCCGTGGCCTCGCTGGTCAAAGCCGACGGCTTGCCAGCCCCAGGCATTGAGCTGCGCGGCCAACACCGTGTAGCGCCCGATGTGCTCGCCCAGACCGTGGACGATGACGACGCTGCCGCGGGCTTTGGCCAGCGGCCAGGTCTGCCCGTGCAGCCGCAGCCCGTCCGCGGTGACGAGGGATGATGCGATGGGCGAGGCGGCGGCCAGCGCGGCGCTCAGCCCATCCCGGGTCGGCCCGCTCCCGCACTCCGCCTCAATGGAAATTGGCTTTTGCGCCGGCATAGAAGAATCGACCCATCGCCGAAACCGGATAGGATCGATAACCGAACTCTGGCTTTTCATCGAACAGATTGTTGACGCCGGCCCACAGCGACAGGCGCTCGCTGAACTCGTACTCGACTTGGATGTTGTGCTCCCAGCCCTGCTTGGCTTTCAAATACTGCCGGGCGGCGGAATCCGGGTCGCCGGCGATGGTAGGGTTGGTATAGCGATTGACCTTGCTGGACCAGTTGATGCCGTAGCTTATCGTCACGGGTTGCAAGACCCAGGTCAGGTCCAACACACCCGAATACTTTGGGTAGTGCTTCGGGACATAGTATTGCGACAAGTACGACAACGGCTCTGCACCGGGCGTGGATACAAACTCAATGCGATTAACGAATCCGCCGACCAATTTTGCCGCGAAGGAGCCGTGACGCTGAGTTTCAAGACGATAGTTGACCGTTGTATCCAGACCCGCCGCGCGAAAATTGGCCACATTCTGTGGTTCTACGGTGAATCCCGTGATGAAACCTGTCGTCGCACTGCGCGTGATGTTGGAGCAAAACGGATTGTCGAGCGAGGGCTGATCTACGCACAGTTGCGCCAACTGCTCAGCTTCAGCAGTATTGATGGCGTTGTTGATGCGAATGTCATACCAATCCGCGGTTATCGAGACGTTGCGCAGGAACCCGGGCTTCCACACCACACCAGCGGTCCATGTCTTGGCGGTTTCCTCGCTTAAGTTTGGGTTGCCGCCAGTGACGCCCTCTTTGGAGATCGACGCTTCGGTCGAGGTTGAAGGCTGGTAGGTGGCTGGGTCGATGCCAAGGCCTTGCAGCACGGTGGCGCAATTGGCCGCTCGCGTGGAGCTGCCGTTGTTCAGCTCGTTGATGTCGCAGGGGTCGGTAATAAAATTGAACGTCGCACTGCGCGCCCCGAACAACTCTGAGATATTGGGCGCACGGACCGCTTGGGAATAGGTTCCCCGAAATGAGACGCTCGCAACCGGCGCATACACCGCATCCAACTTCCAGGTCGTGGTCTTGCCAATGGTTTCGTAGTCAGATAGCCGGATCGCACCGCCCAGCGACAGCAGATGCGCTCCAGTCCGGTTCGCCAGTAGCGGAAGATTCGTTTCGGCGAACACTTCTTTGACGCTGAAGCTGCCCGAAGAGGGTGCGAGCCGGCCCGACCAGGTCGCACCCGAGCTGATCAGCGCATCAGGTTCGAAGTCGCTGGTCTCGCGCCGATATTCGACACCAACGGCATACCCGAGCGAGCCACCCGGTAATTTGAAGTAAGCGTCAAGCTCTCCGGAAATGGACGCCGAAAGTACTTGTTGAGTCACCTTGGCGCTACTGACGGTATCGGCGTTCACGAAGGTGACAGCCCTGGGATCACGTACGTTATCTCCGAAGATGTTGTAAGGCACGCAGCCGGCGAGAAAAGGATCCGGCTCCGTCGCCAGAGTCGACCGGCATATCGGCTGTCCGGTCGCTGGGTCGGTCACCACGTCGATGGCGGCCTGCCAACGAGCCTCGAGCCGATTGTCGCGTGAATCCACCCGGATACGCGTCACGCCGTATACATAGGAGGCCTCATAGCGGGCGTGTTCGGAGATGGCGCCGCTTGCTCCGAAAACACCCCGGAAAGTTCGTCGACGCGTTTCCTCGGTGTTGATGCCGAGGTCATAATCATCGCGTGTGACCAGGATGCCGTCCGCGGTTCCATCTCCAAAATAGTTCGCCGCGGCATCCTTAACGATGGAATCACGAATCGATTGCGGCATAAATGGATTTTCAGCACTGATGTATTGATACACATCAAAGGTGGGCTGCGAGAGTGAACGCGCGCGCACTTCGGCGAATTTGGCTTCTGCAAACAAGGTGAGATGATCGTTCACGTCGAAGTGACCCAGACCGTTCACGATGTACCGCTTCAGCGACGGGAACAAGTCCCCCTGATATCCATCCACTGAGGTGCTTGAACCACCCTGAGCGTAACCGCCGGACCCTTCCAACACCAGACCCCGATCGTAGAGCTGGCCGGTGCCAAGGTAGTCCGGAATATTGTCGAAATCGACATCGACGGCGCCCGCGGTCGCACTGTCCGCATAGCGCACGTCGTAGTAGGGAACCTCATCGGGGATGTTAGGGTCGTCCGGAATATCCGCCTGGTTTCTATACAAGTTCCCAGAAAAGCCCTTGCGCAAAAACCGACGCGCCTGATCGTTGACGCGATCGTCAGCGTTGTATTCGATCGCCAGCGCCACATTGGCGCGCTGTTCCGCAAAATTGTGCCCAAACGTCAGCGCCACGAATCGATTGGTGCCATCGCCGTATCCCGACGTGCCGACCTGAGCGCGCGTCGTGAAGCCCTCGAAGTTTTTCTTCAGCCGGAAATTGACCACGCCGGAGACACCATCCGCGCCGTAGATGGCCGAAGCGCCGCCGGTCAGCACGTCAACGGATTCGATCAGGTCGGTGGGGATTGAGTTGATATCCACCGCAGCGGAACCTTCGACGCCTGCAACGTGGCGGCGGCCATCGACCAATACCAGCGTACGATCGACTCCCAGACTTCGAAGGTCGAGCAGGTTAACCCCCGTTTCACCAAAAAGTGTGTTCGATCCACCCGTCAGCGCGCCGACTTGCGACCCGACCAGCGCCGGGCTTTTGGAAAGAAGATCAGCAATGTTGGTCCGGCCCGAGCGTTCGATGGCTTCGGCAGAGATGGCAACAACGGGATTGGCGAAATCTTCTTCCGAACGACGGATACGTGTGCCGGTGACGACGATCTCTCCCACTGTTTGCGAATCATTGGCAGATGAGGTCTCCTGAGCTTCCACAGAGGATACAAGGCCTGCGACGCCCAGTAGCAGCGATGGAAACAGCAGCCGCAGATAGACAAAGTGGTTGAACTGGCACATGACATCCCTCCCTTATGTGATTCCTTGCACAAACCGTGTGGACTGCCACTGAGTTTATGACACTTGTCGGCCTCACGCCGAGCATCGTGCAAACGGTTCGGGACTCGTGCGGCTGAGATGGCGGTGGCGTCTGTTTCAATTGTAAAGGATCTCGATGTAGTCGAACACATCGGCGCGGGCCAATTTGCGAGTCTTGTAGACTCGTTTGCGGATGCGTTCTTTCTTCAGACTGCTGAACAAAGATACGGCAACTGCCTTGACGCTCCCAGCAGTCGCCGCGCCGGAGTCCAACGCAACTGTGCCCGCAGCCGCATGAACTGCGTCTGGCGCACGCCGGCTGATACGCGCAGAATGAACGCCGTTCACCTCGTTCGGTTGCAAAGGACTGCCCATGCCAAGCACGCTGGTCCCGATCTTCTTCCTGTCTGGCATCGCCGCGCTCTCCTTCGAGACGTTGTGGTTCCGGCTCGCGGGACTCTCGCTCGGCAACAGCGTCTGGAGCGCGAGCCTCGTGCTCGCCGCATTCATGGGCGGCCTCGCGCTCGGCAACGGTCTGGTTGCGCGGCTACATTCGCGGGTCACGCAGCCAATCAGGCTGTACGCGTTGCTCGAGCTCGGCATCGGCGTCGGCAGCTTTCTGGTCGTGCTCGCGCTGCCGCGACTGTCCGGCGCGCTTGGTCCGCTCTTCGCGACGATCGCGGACACTCCATGGCTCTTGAACGTCGCGCGTCTGGGGAGCGCGTTCGCGCTGCTCGTGTTGCCAACGACCGCGATGGGCGCGACGCTGCCGCTCTTGACTGAAGCGATGTCGCGATCGAATCCACGCTTCGGCGCAACCGTCGGCAAGCTGTACGGCTGGAACACATTGGGCGGGATGCTCGGTGCCATCGGCGCCGAAGCCGTGCTCGTACGATTCTTCGGCATCGCGAGCACCGGTCTGATCGCGATGCTGCTGAATCTCGCGGCGGGCGCGATGGCGCTGCGTCTCGCAGCTGAGCCCGCCGCTGCGCCCGTGCCCGCCACGCCCTCGGCTGCGTTCACCGCACGAGTGTATCGCTACCTGCTTGTTGCGCTGTTGTCAGGCGCAGTAATGCTCGCTCTCGAAGTCGTATGGTTTCGGTTCCTGCTGCTCACGTACACCGGCACAGGACTTACGTTCGCCGTCATGCTGACCACCGTGCTCGCAGGAATCGGGCTCGGCGGTCTCGCGGCAGGCAGGCTCGCACGCAAATCCGAGCACTGTCACCGTTGGCTGCCGCATGTAACGGCGCTCAGCGGCATCATGGTCGTTGCGACGTACTACGGATTTGATTTGTTCACGGCCCAGCAATTTCGAGAGAGCGCGACGCTGCCGGTATTCGCAGGCTTTGCGGTGTTCCTGATGCTCCCCGTGTCGCTGCTTTCCGGCGCAGCCTTCACGCTCATCGCGCACGCTGTCAAGCAGGAACTCGGTGGCTCCATGCGCACGACGGGAGTTGTTGCGCTGTGGAATACGATCGGAGCAACCGCTGGCTCTCTCGGCGCCGGCTTCGTGCTGCTGCCGACGCTCGGCATGGAACGCTCGCTGTTCGCGCTCGCAGCCCTTTACTGCATCACCGCGTTGCTGGTGCCTACGGTCGGCGGCGCGCAAGGAAAATCGGCCGCACGGTCGGCTTGGGCCACGATCGCAGTCGCGGTTCTTACGCTCGCCTTGTTCCCGTTCGGCCTCATGGAGCGCTCATTCTTCAAGATCGTGGAGCGTGCGCTGCCGGAGCACAAGTTGATAGCCACGCGCGAAGGTCTCACCGAGACCATGCGCTACTACCGCCGCGACGTTTTTGGCGCGCCGGAGTACTACCGCCTCGTGACGAACGGCTACTCGATGTCTGCGACGCAAATCACCGGCAAGCGCTACATGAAGCTATACGTATACATGCCACTCGCGCTGAACGCCGACGCGCACGACGCTCTGCTGATCAGCTACGGCGTAGGTTCCACGGCCAAGGCGCTGACCGATTCGGTGCGCCTGCGGCACATCGACGTGGTCGACATTTCGCGAGAGATCCTTGAAATGAGCTCAATTGTCTACTCCGACGCCGACAATCCACTGCACGACCCGCGCGTGAGCGTCCACATCGAGGACGGACGTTTCTTCCTCGGCACGCACTCGCGTAAGTACGACCTGATCACATCGGAGCCGCCACCACCGAAAGTCGCCGGCGTGGTAAATCTCTACACGCAGGAATACTTCCAGGCGATCCGCGATCACCTGACCCCGATCGGTCGCACCACTTACTGGCTGCCGGTTCACCAACTCCAGCCACTCGACACGCTCGCGATCATCAAGGCGTTCTGCAATGTATTCGAAGACTGCACGCTATGGGGCGGCGCCGGACTCGAATGGATGCTGATGGGCGGGAACGGCGCGAGCAGTCGCGCATCGGCCGACACGTTCACCGCGCAATGGCGTGACGAACGTGTGCACCATGAACTCGTGGCGGTAGGGTTCGAGTTTCCGGAGCAGATGGGCGCGTTGTTCATCGGCGATGCGCCTTATCTTGCGAACTTAACGGCCAACATGCCCCCGGTCACTGATAACTATCCGCAGCGGATTTCGAGCGAGTTGGTGCGCGATCCGGGCCGCGTGCCACTCTATGCAGCTGTCATGGATGAGCACGACCGGCAGGCCCGCTTTGTGCATAGCGCATTCATCGAGCGCGTGTGGCCGAAGGATCTCTCGACGCAAACGCCGCCCTACTTCCGCTACGACGGGCTGATCAAAGATCACTTCACGCAAGGACTGTATCCGCCGGCCGAGCCGGCGTTCCTTTGGGAGTCGATCGACAACGTTCTCACGAACAGCCGGCTCGAAACCTTGCCGCTGTGGCTGCTCGGCACAGATCGCGACGCACAGTGGAATGCTCTTAGGCTTGCACCGCAGATCGATGCGCAGAAGCCGGACGTAATGCTTGAGCTTGCACTGGGGCACCTCGCGCAGCGCGACTACGCCGGCGCATTGCAGATCGTTGAGCGCTCAGTAGCCGCCGATGGCGGCAAAAGCTCGGTCGGCACGCTCAGCCTGCTGCTGTACCTGCTCGGCAAGAACGGCAGGACCGATGACGCGCTAGCGTTGATCGCGACTCTTGACACGAAAAAGACGCCGGCGATCGGCACTTTCATCGACTGGTTCGAAACGAAGTTCCACACGCAAGCGGCGGCCGCGTCCGTCGGCACACGTCGCTGACGCGGCGGCGCTATGCCCCCACTTTCTCTCGGGATGTCTCCAGGCTGCTGTTTGCACTGCCGGAGATGTGACACTGCGTATTAATTGAATCCGCTAAGAAAAGCATCGTGGAAACTGGAAGATAAGAAATCCGGAATCCAACGCGGGCACCTGCCGTGCAACCGCTGACCCACGCCGATAAATCGCCACCCCAGGGAGTTGGCTGCTGCAAGATCCCACAAACCGTCCCCCACATAAACGGTGTGATCGGTCGGGGGCAACGCCGTTCTGCAAGCTGCCATGATCTGGGTGCGAACGTGGCTGTCGTCCGAACACCGAAGAACAATCCCCTCATGGGAAAATCCGGCCGCGTCGAGTTTCATTCGAGTCGTGTGACCCCAGCCTCCCGTGGCAATGCCCAGCGCAAATCGATCATCTGCGCGCAGTTCGTCCCACACAGCCAAAGCGCCGGCCGTCGATGAGCATGATTCGGTCGTCTGCAATTGAGCAGATACAAGTTCGCCGAAGCGCGTCCTGACCGACGTTTCCGCCCGTGAAGCAGAAAGTCCGTTGTCCGCGCAAATCTGGCGCAGCAGGCCGGCGTCCGTCACGTTGTCGTACTCGGCCCATGACGCGCGCAGGCGCACGTCGCCGAGTACCTCTCGCAGCGCCGTGCGGTATAGGGCATCTTCGAAGCCGTCCGAATCAACCAGAGTCCCGTCGATATCGAAGATCACGCAAGTGTTCGGCACAGGATCCATCAGCCTAAACGACGTCGTACCAGTTCTCGATGGCAAGTCCGTCAATGCGGGAGAATTCGCGCACGTTGCGGGTCACGAGGGTCAACGTGCGGGCGACCGCGATGCCGGCGATCTGCACGTCGATCGGCCCAATCCCCGTGCCTTGCGCCTCAAGTCGGGTCCGAATCAGCGCCGCGGCCTCCGCGGCGCTGGCCTCAAACGCGACAACCTCCATCGCCTCGATCGCTCGATCCAGCGCGGCGAGCAGCGCAGCCTGCCGAGCGCCGCTGCTCAAGCGCAGCATGCCATGGCGGGACTCGTATAGCACCGGCGCCGGAATCCCGATGTCGGCCGGCGTCTGCGCCCGCAGCCGCGCCGCTACCTGCCCTTCGCCGCGAAAATAATAACTCAGCGAGTCGGTATCGAGGAGGTACTTCACCAGCCGCGCCGCGGCAAATCCGCTTGATCGGTCGCTCTGATCTCTTGCTCCAACGGCGCATCCGGCAAGCTACCGGCGAGATCCAAAAACGCCGGCGGCCAGCTCTGGCGTGCCGCGGACCGAATCAAACCCGCAACCCAGCGGCTGTATGGCAAGCCAGCCTGCTCTGCCGCCTTGCGCATGACCTGCTCGGTTTCCTCGTCTAAATACATCATGACCTGAGGCATAGATATCACCGGATATCAATATACATATGTATATACTGATGCAAGCTGCATTGGCAGTCAAGACGCCGAATCCACCTCGCGATGTGCGGGTCGGGGCGAATTTCTTAGGTCGAGTCCCGCCCTCCCCGGCTTTAAGGTTTGAGCAGTTCATTGGCCTCTTCATACCGGGCCAGCATCGCGCGGGCGCTCATCAGTTCCATCGATAGGCGTTGCACCTGGTCTTGCAAGGTATGGATCTGAGCGAAAGTGCCGGGCTGTGCGGCCAATTGCTGACGCAGTTGATCGATCTGCGCGGCCCATTTGTCCTGGTGGGCTTGCTCGCGCAAGGCGGAGAGCTCGGCACGGGCGGTCGCCTCGGCGGCCGCGGTTTCCGCGGCGGTCAGTCGAGCGTGCAGGCCGGCGGTGTTGGTGGCCAATCCGCTGGAAGTGCGCGGTAAGCGTTGGGCAAGTTCGCGCCAGATGCCAAACACACGCTCGGTCTTGCCGACAGCTCCATAGCGCTGGCGCAGCGTGCGCCGCAGGTACCGTCCTGTGATTGCCGGACCGTGCTGCGCGAGCAAGTCATGACAGGTGGTGCGGATTTGGTGATCGGTCAGTCGACGATTCATGCAGTGATCTTAGACGGTTTCTGCTTGAAGGGGAACATGTTCCCGTAAGAACCTACTGACCCTTCGCAGCGGCGTTTCTCGCCCGCATGGAATGCCTCGAATCTATGTAAGTAATTGACTATAATACGAAAACTCTTCTCAATTGTTCCACGCATGGTTCCACGCATGGTTCCACGCA
>JANXOV010000075.1 GCA_025357635.1 Pseudomonadota bacterium | reverse complement strand
TTGGTATCGACCATCAAGATCGAGATCCCTTTGTGCTTCGGCGCTTCGGGATCCGTTCGAACTGCGAGCCAGACGTAGTCGGCGTACTCGGCGAGGCTCGTGAAGATCTTCTGCCCCGTGACGATGTAGTCGTCGCCTTCGCGGACGGCCTTCGTCTTGAGCGAGGCGAGATCCGAACCGGACCCCGGTTCGGAGTAACCCTGACACCACCAATCCTCGCCGCTGAGAATACGCGGCAGAAAATGCTGCTGTTGAGCGGGGCTGCCATATTTGATCAACACCGGGCCCAGCATGCGCAACCCGAAAGGCAGCTGCGCCGGGGCGCCGGCCATCGCGCACTCGAGCTCAACCAGATATTGCTGTATGGGCGTGGCATCGAGCCCGCCGAATGCGACCGGCCAATGCAGCGCTCCCCAGCCGTGCGCAGCCAGAATCTGCTGCCAGCGCTGGATCTGTTCGGCGGATCCTCGCGTGTGACGGGTTTGATCGCGGATGGCGCGCGGCAGTTCTGCCGCGAGAAACGCGCGCACCTTGTCGCGGAATGACGATTCCTCGGGTGTGAGATTCAAATCCATGCCCGCTCCTGCAAACGCGTGAGAGCCAATAGTACGTGACTGGGGCACATCTGAAGAGTCCCTGCGTTACAATAATTTACAACGGGGCAGCCCACCACCGGCGAACCATTGCGCCGCAACTGCGGAGTGAATTTGTTGGAATCGATATTCAAATCTTTCGCAACGCTGGCCGCTGCGCGCTCGATCAACCCTCCCGACGGCTTCGAGCCCTGCCATGTCATTGACCCGTTTGAGGCCTACATAGGACCCTATTTCAGAAGGAGCAGTCCGGCCGGAACCGAATTTTGCATGCTGCTGGACGAACGCCATTTGAACGCCATGGGCAATGCGCATGGCGGCTTGCTGATGACCTTCGCCGATGCGGCCATGGGCATGCTCGCGTGGGAGAGCGTCGCGCAACATCCGGTGGTGACACTGGGAATGAATCTGACGTTTCAGCGCCCCGCCCCGGCCGGATCGCAATTGCTCATGACGCCGCGCATCACGCGGCAGACGCGCAGCATGCTGTTCATCGACGGGGAACTGAGCGTGGATGATCACATCGTTGCAGGCGCCACCTCGATTTGGAGAGTCGTCCGATCGCACGCGGCCATCACATCAACGTAGGATCCACCGAAGGCCTGCCTTTACCCAGAAAATGGAGATGCCCACATGACTTCACGCCGCCAGTTTTTCGTCCAGTCCACCCTTGGCTTGATCGGCACGGCGGCAGCGGGCGCGCTCTCCCCGCGCGGAGCTGACGCCACCGGCACTGCCACGGCCGTCACGCACAATGGGCCCGTTCTGCGTTGGACACCGAGGCACGAAGAACTGGTCTATACGTTTGGCGGAGCGGCGGCGCGGCAACGAATTCAATCCGGCACCCGGATCATCAGCTGGACTGAAGACTGCTTTGACGGGGTTGTGAAAACTTCAGCGGATGTTGTGTCGAAGGTGCTCACTCCGGGGCGAGACAATCCACAGACGGGGCCGTTTCATGTGGAAGGCGCGGAACCAGGCGATACGCTTGCCGTGCGCATAGTGAGCGTGACCCCCGCGCGCGACTATGCGGTATCGGCGTTCAGCCCCGGCTTCGGCGCTCTGGTCAGCAATGAGCAGACGGCGATGCTCGGACCCGACCTGCCTGAAGCGACCTGGCGCTATGAGGTTGACGCCAAGCGCAACGTCGCACGCACCACCTCCGGCGACGGGAAACATTTCTGGGAAGTTCCGTTGTCACCATTTCTCGGTTGCCTGGGAGTCGCCCCTGCATTGGGTGAAGTGCGCTCAACCATCGTGCCCGGGCCGTTCGGCGGCAATATGGACTGCCCGGAAGTCTGCGCCGGGAACACGGTGTATCTCGGAGTGAACATGCCCGGCGCGCTGCTGTCCTTTGGCGATGGCCATTACGCCATGGGGGACGGCGAAATCATGGGCGCCGCGATCGAAGGAGCGATGAACGTGGATCTGATCGTGGATCTGATCAAAGCCGTCAAGACACCGATTCCTCGTATCGAAAATCCCCGCGAAGTCATGTTCGTCGGGTCGGGCCGTCCGCTGGAAGACGCCGCGCGCGTTGCCTTCAAGGCCATGATCGGCTGGGTCCGGCAATCCTCCGGGCTTTCGGAACTGGATGCGTACCAGTTCGTCGCTCAGAATGCCAAGGCGCCGATCATCCAGCTCGTCGATCCCGAATACACCGTACTCGTGACGATCGACAAGAGCAGGCTGCCCGGCAGCACTTAAAACTTCCGGGCAACCGCCAATCCGACCGTTCGCGGCCGAATCGACGTCCCGCTTCGTAGCTCCAAAAAACAGCCTACTATCCCAAATCGGTCAGGGCTTGCCCACGAGCTGCAACGTACGCCTCAAACGCCTCGACGGCAATGCGAATGCCCTCGCGCGACACGTCCAGGTGCGTCACCAGACGTGTCCGGGCGCAGACTGAGGCCTGGATTCCGGCCGCCGTCAGGTGTGCTTGCAGGCCAGCAACCTGATCGTCGGGCACCGCGACATAAATCATATTGGTTTCGGGCGCTTCAACCGCAAGTCCGATCGCGCTCAATCCATCGGCGAGCAGTAGTGCATTGGCATGGTCTTCCACCAGCCGTTCGACATGATGCTGCAAAGCGTAGATGCCGGCAGCGGCGAGAATTCCCGCCTGGCGCATGCCGCCACCCAGCGCCTTGCGCCAGCGGCGCGCGGCGCCGATCAACTCGCGCCGGCCCAGCAAGACGCTGCCGGCGGGCGCACCCAGACCCTTGGACAGGCACACCGACACCGAATCGAAACCCGCCACCGCTGCCGTCTCATCGATACCTGACTTCACGATGGCATTGAAGAGCCGCGCACCGTCCAAATGGGTCGCAAGCCCTCGCGCATGAACGACGCCCGTGGCTGCGCTCAGATAGCTGAGCGGCAGGACCCGGCCACCGGCCGTGTTCTCCAGGGCCAGCAACCGGGTTCGCGCAAAATGAACGTCATCGGGCTTGATGGCCTCGGTGATGCGCCCGATGGCGATGGTCCCGTCGGGCTCGTTCTCCAACGGCTGCGGCTGAATGCTGCCCAGGACCGCCGCGCCGCCCTGTTCATACTTGTACGTGTGCGCGTTCTGACCGACCAGATACTCATCGCCGCGCCCGCAATGCGCCATCAGCGCCGCGAGGTTGCTTTGCGTTCCGGTGGGGAAGAACAGTGCACGCTCGGCGCCGAAGCGCTCGGCAATCATTGCCTCCAGATGATTGACGGTCGGGTCATCGCCAAAGACATCATCCCCGACATCGGCAGCCGCCATCGCGGCCCGCATCCCAGTCGTGGGGCGCGTGACCGTATCGCTGCGAAGATCGATGGTTGAATGCGGGTTCTTCACTGTGTTGCCCAGACAGCCAGAAGGAACCCGAAGAGTACGCGCTGAGGCAATCCAAGGCGAGCAGCATTCGAGTGGATTCAACGGCACAAGCCTCATTTGCGCGCTTGACCAGGCGCGGCTATCGTGTCGTAGCGCTGATAGCGCGCCCGAACTCCGCCGCCACCGACAGTCCGAGGATTTTTTGATGTCAACCCGATCATTGAAGGCTGCGCTTGCGGCAGGAACCTTCTCGATCACCGCTGAAGTGACACCGCCATTGTCCTGCGACCCGGCGGACCTGCTGGCAAAGGCTGCGCCACTTGCGAATCTGGCCGACGCGGTCAATGTCACCGACGGCGCGGGCGCGCGGGCGCATATGGATGCGCTCGTCGCCGCTACGGTCATGATGCAGAACGGCATCGAGCCCATACTGCAGATCACCTGCCGGGATCGTAATCGTATCGCGCTGCAGAGCCTGCTCATTGGCGCAGCAGCTGCCGGTATTCGCAACGTGATGATGCTCACCGGCGATGACCCGAAGGCAGGGGACCAACCGGACGCCAAACCGGTTTTCGATCTTGATTCCAGTGCGCTGATGCGCACCGCGGTGACGATACGAGACAATGGCGAACTTCCGCATGGCAGAAAAGTGGCGGGAAAAGCCGACTATTTCATCGGGTGCGCGGACATGCCGATCGATCTAAAACCAGGATGGGTGCCCGAAGCATTGATGCGCAAGATTGCCTCAGGCGCTCAATTTGCGCAGACGCAGTTTTGCATGGACATGGACGTACTTCGCCGCTATGTGGCGCGACTGCGCGAGAGCGGCATCGCGCTGGGAGTCGACTTCCATTTGCTGGTGGGCATCGCTCCGCTGGCATCCGCCAAATCCGCGCGTTGGATCCGCGACAAGCTCTTCGGCTCGATCATCCCGGATTCGATCGTGCAGCGTCTTGAACTGGCCACGGATCCGAGGCAGGAGGGACAGGCGATCTGCCTCGAAACGCTGCGGCAACTCGCCGAAATCCCCGGCATTTCAGGCGCCCACATCATGGCCCCGCTCAACGACGCTGCTATTCCAGAGGTGATTCGCGCATTCCGCGGCAGCGCCGGCAGGTTGGCCAAGTCCTGAATGTTTGCAGTGCGGCGCCATTGATGCCGCATTCTTCGCCTCAGGCGGCGATGACCTCGACGCGCGCGTCGTTATAGCAGGCTCCGTGTGCAAGATCAGCCTTGTGCGTGGGCGCCAGTGCGGAAACCGTCTGGCCATTGGGGCTGGTACGCAGCCATGCGCCCTTGTCGGAACTGATGACTCCGGTGCGCACGCTGTCGGTCACGCGCAGTTTCAGATACACCTCGCCCATCGCATTCCACGCCTTGACGGTGGTGCCGTCGCGCAAGTGGCGAGCGGCGGCATCGGCCGGATGCATCTGGAGTTCGGGCATGCCGTCGCTGGCGGCCAGCCCGCCGAAGGTGGACGTGATGCGTTTGTCCGAAGCGGGCGTGATCAACGTCAGGGGAAACTCGGATTGCACCGGCCGAAATCCCGGCAGAGGCGCGCCGTAGCGCGCGGCAAGCGTCGTCGATTCGAGTTCGATTCGGCCGCTGGGCGTGCGCGGTTCCACGTTCTGGAACAGTACCGGCTCCTGACCGCCAAACTTCATGCCCAGTGCCTGATCGACCGGCAACTCGCTCGGGCGTATCCCCGCCATGCGCGGATCTTCCGCGTTCAGTGCGGCATCCATGAGTTGGTGATCAGATTCACGGAACACGGCTTCATCGAAGCCGAAGCGTGCGGCCAGGCGGCGGAAAATCTCAGTGTTCGGCAGGCTCTCGCCCACCGGTGGAATCACCGCCTCGGCGCGCTGCAGAAACTGCTGGCCGTAAGCCGCGAAGAGGTCCGCGTGTTCAAAGTGCGTGCAGGCGGGCAGGATGATATCGGCGTACGCCATGCTGTCGGTCATCGCCACTTCAATGCCGACGGTGAACAGGTCTTCGCGCGCCAGGCCTTGCCGCAGGCGATTCTGATCCGGATGCACGATGAGCGGATTGTGGTTGTAGATGAACAATGCGTTGAGCGGCGGCGCGAGCGTGTCATCGAGCAGCAGCCGTCCCACGTCGATGATGTTGATCGTGCGAAGATCCCGGGGGGCCAGCTCAGGGCGCGTCAAACGATCATGCGTCTTGGGAAAGGCGTGACCCGCACCGCCCACCAGGCCGCCGCCGGCAACACCAAACTTACCGGCGAGCGCCGGCAGTGCCGCAATGGCGCGCAAACCCGAACCGCCGTTCTGATTGCGCTCGAGCCCGTTGCCCCAGGCGATGACCGCTGGGTTTGCCTCGTGATACCAGCGTGCCAACGTGCGGATGTCGTTCACCGGCACGCCGCAGATCTCGGCCGTGCGCTCAGGCGGAAAGTCGCGCGCGCGTGCCATGTAGGGTTCGAAGCCCAGCACATGCTGCGCGATGAAGGTGCGGTCCAGACCGCCGAGCCGTTCAAGCTCCACAGCCAATGCCCAGGCCAGCAACACGTCGGTGCCGGGACGCACCGGCAGGAACAGCTGCGCCTGCTCGGCGACCTTCACGCGCCGGGGGTCGATCACCACGAGCTTCGCGCCCGTGCGCTTGGCGGCGTTGATCTGGCGCATGAGATGCAGATTGCAACTGGTGGCATTGTTGCCCCAGACGATGATCAGTTTCGCCAGACTGACCTGCTGCAGCGGGGTCCCGGGTGTCGCGCCCAACGTGCCAGCGTAGGCGGCACTGCGTATGCCGCCGCACAGCGGGCTGCGATCGAGGAGCGAAGCGCCGAGCCGATGGAAGAAACGCAGCGACATGGAATCGCCCGCCAGCATGCCGTGCGGACCGGCGTAGTTCAGCGGCATCACGGCCTGCGCACCGTGGCGCTCAATGACGTTGCTGACTCGCGCGTGAATGGTATCGAGGGCTTCAGTCCAGCTGACGCGCTCGAAACTACCGCTGCCCTTTGGGCCCGTACACTTCAAAGGATAGCGCAGGCGGTTCGTGCCATGCACGAATTCAGGATAGTGATGCGCCACTTTGGCGCACACGGCGCCGTGTGTGATGGGGTTCACCTTGGAGCCGCGCACGGCCACCACCTGATCATCGGCCACCGTGACCGACAGGCTGCAGGTGTCGGGGCAATCGAGCGGGCAGACGCTGTGCTTTTCAGTATTCATGGCACGATATCCAGGAAACGAGGAATGCAGCATAACTCAAGCAGCGGTGGGTCAAGATCCTGCTGGATCCACGGCTGTATGACAAACTGCTTGCGAGGGGTTTCAACCAGAAAGTTCATGCCACTGAGATAGTGTACTCAGCGACATACGCGCCTCGTTCCTCTTCGCCGACCCCTTGGTGGACTGTATCTGCAGTTTGAATCGGGCGTGCTTGCTGGACATAGCCGATCGGTGCATGAAGCCCTACCCGAAAACTCTTTGGCTGCCGCGACCATTCGGCAACCCCTAATTTTGATGGTCGTTCTCATACTTCGCACTTTCGCGAAGTGCAGCGACATCGGCCAGGTCTTGTGCTCTGCCCGCCGCAATCTTGGCGGTCAACAAATCATGACGTGAAATAAATGGAACCATCAACTTATCGCCGATTTTAATTTCAACCCGCCGATGCCAGGCGGTTTCGAATTCCACGCCACTGATTCTGGGCATGATGTCGACCATAACGGGAGGCGTGCCCATTCGAAAGAAATTTTCGGGCTCGCGAAAATCCGCGGCACTCAGCCCTTCTACTGGAGCACCAAACGTCGCAAGCGCGCAGAACACCGCCTCGCTATTTTGCGCATCGGTGGCGATGAATATATCGAGATCTTTGGTTGCCCGCGGTTGCGAATGCAGTGAAACCGCATACCCACCGACGACGAGATACCTGACGCTAGCGGCGTTGAACGCGGATAGGAGATCTTTGAAGTCGTCGAACATTCGGCGCTTGTCCCTTCAGTCCGTAAAGAGCAATGCTGATGTCCATGACGGCAGCCAGACGATCGCGAGCTGAAACAGCTTGCCACGCCTCGTATTCCGCGGCCTTCATCGAATCCAGGCTCTCAAAGCGTCTGATCGTTTTGTCCACCGATTGAAAGTACCACCGCAAGTGCCGCAGTTCCAGCATAGCCACGTCAATCGAGGTTCATGCACGCTTCTTGGGGAACCTTGGCCAAATACAAAGCTCTAGCCATCCACGGAATAAAGCATAACGCATTGTAATAACTGCGGTTTTCACCAATGCTTGGGCGTTTAGGGGAGCCTATGCAAATAGAGCGATAAATCCTCTTTTTCAGCGTGGCGTTGAATTCCGATTTAACTGCACTCGCTTTGCCGCACCGGCGAGTGGGTCAAGATCACCTGTAGGCGCCAGTCGTCAGCGTCTGCTTTCTGGCAGTCTCATTTGACCTGTTTGAAACTAGGTGGTGTGGTTAGTGTGAGCGCTCACGGTCGAGCGAGCATGCCCACACTAAGGAAATGCGATGCGCAAATTCACAGTCCTGACGGCGATTGCAGTAATGGCCCTGGCTAGCACTCCAAGCTGGGCGCAGCTGCTCGAAGAGGTCGTCGTGACTGGCTCGCGAGTTCCCCCCGTGCCAATGTGATCTGAGACACGAATGGCGCTTAGATAAGCCGCAGCGGTATAGCGCGGTTGATGTAACGGATTGAAATTTCAGGAGAAGGCTGGCCACCGAGGTTGGTAGGATGTTGTTACGACGCACCATCCGCAACCAAGAGGGCCAGCCTTGACAGATC
>JANXOV010000140.1 GCA_025357635.1 Pseudomonadota bacterium | reverse complement strand
GCGAATGGCCTTGCGCGACAAGCCACACGCACGGCTCACCAAGGACACTCCGCCATAGCCCAAGCTCATCGCCTCAGTGGCGGCCATGATCCGTCGCGTTCGCTCGTCCAAATGCGGCCACGCGGGACGAAACTTGCGCTTCAAATCGGACACGCTGTTCACTACGCAACAGCATAATTAAAATATCCCGTACTTGATACCTTTATTTATTTACGCCGCCTTACGCGAACCATCGAAATCTCAGAGAAAATCGGTCGAGATGTGTGTAATAGAAAGGTCCGATCCTCTACACGAGCGTGTTGCTGAGTAACTGGCGTGCCTGGAAAAAACTCGGCATCGGATTGTTTTGTGCCCCCGGTTCATATTACGCCGTCAGCATGCTCGATTTTCCGGTCAGCATGGGTGGCTACGAGTTCTCCCGCAATCCGGACGAGCCGATCATTGTGCACATGGAGCGTTTCCCGAAAGGCGATGACATGAATGCGTCACCGCGCGAGCAATCGAAGGCTGGCCGCCGCGAGCTTTACACCACCTCATTTGAAACCATCGAGCGTGAAACGCGGGGTCAACTCGCAGACGCATTGATGGACGGTGGATTCGATCCGGCAAAAGACATTGCCGCGATTACAGTCAATCGCTGGGGTCACGGCTATGCGAGCGGGTACAATTTCAAGTTCGATCCGGACTACCAGGCAGGTGATTTCCCGCACGAAGTGGGCCGGACGCGATTCGGCCGGATAGCGATTGCCAATTCCGATGCGGGTGCCGAAGCGCTTCTTGACGCCGCGCTCGACCAGGCGCAACGGGCAATTGAAGAATTGCGAGGCATCTGGGATCGCTGAGCACCGGTTGATTCCGGAAAACTGGTGACAGGGACAATAGGGGGCGGCCCATGCGCGCGGTTGGCATCCACCCGGCACTCCAGGGCTGTAGACAGGCGCGCCTTGGGCGCCGCGGCGCAAGCTCGAACTCAGCGCGGCCTCAAACCACTGACGAACGTCGACAAAAACCGGTCCGCGATCTGATCGGGCGTGAGCTCGGCATCGGTGCGGTGCCAGTGCGCGATCCAGTTCATCGCGCCCGCCAGCGCGAAGGCCGTAATCTTGGGGTCGCAGGGACTGATGGAGCCATCCGCGATGCCATCCTTAATGAGTCCGCGGATGCCCTTGTCGATTTGTGATTTGAGCGCATTGATGCGCCGGCTCATCACCGGGCTCAAGTCCTGATCCTCCGCCCTGACCATGCACCAGCCGAACTCCGAGGTGATGGCCTGGGTGTACTTGCGCACCACGGCGGAGAGCCGATCCAGCGCCGGTTGATCGGAGCCGCGGATTTCATCGAAGGCGCTCATGATCTGATCCAGGCCGGTGCGGAAACACTCGAAAAGGATCTCTTCCTTGTTCTGCAGGTAGTGATAGATGGTGGGCTTGGTGACGTTGAGCAAGGCCGCGAGGTCGTCCACCGAGGTGTTGTGGTAGCCGCGCTGGCGGAACGCCCGCGCCGCCGCCAGGATCACGGCTTCGCGCTTGATTTCGCGCTGCCGGGCGCGTTCTTCAGTCGGCTTCCAGGGAGATTGACCCGGGCTTTCGGGTTTGAGACGGACCGCTCGGCTGGCCATGATTCCTCAACTTGATCTGGGCCGCCAGGCCCCTGTATACTATCCAGTATACAACTTACCGAACAGGAAAGCCATGAGTGCATCATCCGCTGCCACTGAGTTGAAAGGCGAATCCCCAGCGGCAAACGAAGCACCGCTGCGCTTCGTCTCTGCTGCTTCGCTGTTTGACGGCCATGATGCCGCCATCAACATGATCCGCCGCCTGCTGCAATCACATGGCGCCGAAGTGGTGCACCTTGGCCACAACCGCTCGGTGGCCGACATCGTGCGCGCCGCCATCCAGGAAGACGCCGATGGGATCGCCGTGTCCTCCTACCAGGGAGGACACAACGAATACTTCGCCTACATGGTGGACATGCTGCGCGAAAAGGGCTGCGAGCACATCCGCGTGATCGTGGGCGGCGGCGGCACCATCGCGCCGGACGAAATTGCCGCACTCGAACGTCACGGAGTGGAGAAAATCTACACGCCCGAGGACGGCCGCAAGCTGGGCCTGAACGGCATGATCGAGGATGTATTCAAGCGCGTGCGCGCCGCCAGTAAGCCGGCGTTCTCGCCCGGTCCCGTCAACGCCAAGGACCCGCTCACGCTCGCCCGCACGATTTCCGCACTGGAAGAATCCAACGGCGTGGACGGTGCGCCGGATGCGATCCGCAAGGCGCTGGCCAAGGTCAAACGGCGCGCGCCGGTCATCGGCCTCACCGGCACCGGCGGCGCCGGCAAATCCAGTCTCAACGATGAACTGCTGGCGCGATTCGTGCGGCATTTCCCCAAGCTGCAGATCGCAGTAGTGGCCATGGATCCGACCCGGCGCCGCTCGGGCGGCGCCCTGCTCGGCGATCGCATCCGCATGAACTCGCTCGCCAGCGACAACATCTTCATGCGTTCACTTGCCACGCGCCGCCAGCACCTGGCCACCTCCGGCGTGCTCGAGGATGTGATCAACCTGTATCAACTCGCCGGCTTCGACCTGATCGTGGTGGAAACCGCCGGCATCGGCCAGTCCGACACGCAGATCACCGACTACGTGGATCTGTCCATGTACATCATGACCAGCGAGTATGGTGCGGCCAGCCAGCTTGAGAAAATCGACATGCTGGATTTCGCCGACATGACCGTGCTCAACAAATTCGAGAAGCGCGGCGCAGCGGATGCCTTGCGCGATGTGCGCAAGCAATGGCGGCGCAATCACCCGGACTCGGCCAAGATCGCCGATGAGAAAATTCCGGTCTACCCCACCATCGCCAGCCGCTTCAACGATCCGGGCGTCAACCGCCTGTTCGCCGCCATCTGCAGCCGCTTGCAGGAAAAGTCGGCGGCACTGGGCCTGGGCAATGCCGCGCAATGGAGCATCAGCGACGCCGGCCCCACCGAATTCACCACGCGCGAGCCGCTGATTCCCGGCCAGCGCAGCCGTTACCTGGCCGAGATCGCCGACAATGGCCGGCGCGCCAAGGCCGACATCGAAACGCAGGTGGAAGCCGCGCGCCGCGCCTTCGGATTGTATGAATCCTTGAAGACGATTCACGATGCGCCGCTCCCCGCCCCGCTCGACCGCTACGGCGAATCCGCGTTGGGCGCTGCCGATGCGGACGCCACGCGTCGCGAATTGCGCGCCGCCTACAACCAGGCGCTGGATGACATGGGGCCGGGTAGCGTCGGCGAACTCAAGCGCTGGCCGCAGCGCGCCAAGTCCGTCACCGACCCCACCTTCACCTACCAGGTGCGCGACAAGGCGGTCACGGGCGAGAACTACACCACCACGCTCAGCCAGCAGGTGGTGCCGAAGATCGCCGTGCCCAAGTTTCGCGACTGGGGCGAGACCTTGCATTTCCTGTTGACCGAGAACCTGCCCGGCGCCTATCCCTACACCGGCGGCGTGTATCCGTACCGCCGCGAGCAGGAAGATCCCATCCGCATGTTCGCCGGCGAAGGCGGGCCGGAGCGCACCAACCGCCGCTTTCACTACCTGGCGCGCGGCAATGCGGCGACTCGTCTGTCCACCGCGTTCGATTCCACCACGCTGTATGGCGAGGACCCGGATCCGCGCCCCGACATCTATGGCCGCGTCGGCAACTCGGGCGTTTCCATCGCTTCGCTGGATGACATGAAGCGGCTGTACTCGGGCTTTGATCTGTGCAAGCCCACCACTTCCGTGTCCATGACCATCAATGGACCCGCGCCCATGCTGCTGGCCATGTTCATGAACACGGCGGTGGATCAGCGCGTGGAGCGCTTTCTCAAAGCCCAGGGACGCTGGGCGGCGGCCGACAAGCACATCGCCGGCATTCACGCCCGGCTGCGCCAGGGCGGTCACGAAGTGCCGTTGTATCGCGGCGAACTGCCCGAAGGGCACGACGGCACGGGCCTGGCCTTCTTGGGCTTTGCCTCCGATCAAATGATCGCGCCGGGCGTACTCACGCAGACCGAGTACGAACAGATCCGGGATGAAGCCATGGCGCTGGTGCGCGGCACGGTGCAGGCCGACATTCTCAAGGAAGACCAGGCGCAGAACACCTGCATTTTCTCCACCGAATTCGCCTTGCGCATGATGGGCGACGTGCAGGCGCATTTCATCGAGAAGAAAGTACGCAACTTTTATTCGGTGTCCATCTCCGGCTATCACATCGCCGAGGCCGGCGCGAACCCGATCAGCCAGCTGGCCTTCACCCTTGCCAACGGCTTCACCATCGTCGAGTACTACCTGGCGCGCGGCATGAAGATCGATGACTTCGCGCCGAACCTGTCGTTCTTCTTCTCCAACGGCATGGACCCCGAGTACGCGGTCATCGGCCGCGTCGGACGGCGCATCTGGGCGCGAGCCATGCGCGATCTGTACCGCGCCGCGCCGCGCAGCCAGATGCTCAAGTATCACATCCAGACCTCGGGCCGCTCGCTGCATGCGCAGGAGATCCAGTTCAACGACATCCGCACCACGCTGCAGGCCATGTATGCGTTGTTCGACAACTGCAACTCGCTGCACACCAATGCCTATGACGAAGCGCTGACCACGCCCACCGAGGAAAGCGTGCGCCGCGCCGTGGCCATCCAGCTCATCATCAACCGCGAGCTGGGGCTGAACACCAACCAGAACCCCTGGTCGGGCTCCTTTCTGATGGAATACCTCACCGACATGGTCGAGGAAGCCGTCTACAAGGAATTCGAATCCATTTCCGAGCGCGGCGGCGTGCTCGGCGCCATGGAGACCATGTATCAGCGCGGCAAGATCCAGGAGGAGAGTCTGTACTACGAGACCCGCAAGCACGACGGCAGCCTGCCGCTGATCGGTGTCAACACCTTCCTTGCACCAGCCGGATCCACCGAGGAGCACAAGCTCGCCGCGCTTATCCGCTCCACCGAGGAAGAAAAGCAATCGCAAGTCGCGGGCGTGCGCGCCTTTCAGAAGCGCCATGCGGCGCAATCGGCTGGCGCATTGAGCCAGCTGCAGTCAGTTGCCGCCCATGGCGGCAATGTGTTCGGCGCATTGATGGAGACCGTCAAGGTCTGCTCACTGGGTCAGATTTCGCACGCCCTCTACCAGGTCGGCGGCCAATACCGAAGGAACGTTTGACATGTACCGCGCACCCATCCGAGACATCCGCTTCATGCTGCATGAGATCATCGGCGAGGCCGCCATGCGCGCCGTGCCGGCGCATGCCGACTACAGCGCCGAGATTGCCGACTCCATCCTCGAGGAGGCCGGCAAATTCGCCAGCGGCGTGCTCGACCCGATCAACCGAAGCGGCGACACGGTAGGCGCCAAGTGGACACCCGACGGCGTGGTGACGGCGCCCGGCTTCAAGGAAGCCTTCGCACAATTCGCCGCCGGCGGCTGGACGCAGATCAATGCCTCACCCGAATACGGCGGCCAGGGAATGCCCAAGGCTCTCGATACGGCGCTGGAGGAAATCTGGAGCTCGGCGAATCTTGCCTTCAAGCTCTGCCCCATGCTCACGGCCGGCGCCATCGAGGCGCTCACGCATTGCGGCACGGACGCACAGAAGCAGATGTTCCTGCCCAAGATGGTGAGCGGCGAGTGGACCGGCACCATGAACCTGACCGAGCCGCAGGCGGGCACGGACTTGGGGTCCATCCGCACGCGCGCAGTACCGGACGGAAAAAACTACCGTCTGTTCGGGCAGAAGATTTTCATCACCTACGGAGACCACGACTTCACGCCCAACATCATTCACATGGTGCTGGCACGCATCGAGGGCTCCCCGCCGGGCAGCAAGGGCATCTCGCTGTTCATCGTACCCAAGGTGCTGGTGAACGAGGACGGCTCGCTGGGCGCACGCAACGAAGTGCGTTGCGTGTCCATCGAACACAAGCTGGGCATCAAGGGCAGCCCCACCTGCGTGCTCGCCTATGGCGATGACAAGGGCGCCATCGGCTATCTGGTCGGTGAACCCAACCGCGGACTGGAGCACATGTTCATCATGATGAACACGGCGCGCCTGGTGGTGGGCCTTGAAGGCTACGCACTGGCCGAGCGCGCCTTCCAGCGTGCCGCCGACTGGGCCAAGACCCGCGTGCAAGGCAAGCCGCCGGTGCCGGCCACCGGCCCCATGCCCATCATTCATCACCCCGACATCAAGCGCATGCTGCTGACCATCAAGTCCACCACCGAGGCCATGCGGGCGCTGGCGATGTACACCGCGCATCAGCTGGATCTGGGCCGCGGATACCCCGATGCGGCGGCGCGCACCGCCGCGCAGACGCGCGGCGATCTGCTGATCCCCATCGTCAAGGGCTGGTGCACCGAGAACGGCATCGAACTCACCTCGCTCGGCGTGCAGATCCACGGCGGCATGGGCTTCATCGAAGAGACCGGCGCCGCGCAGTACTACCGCGACGTGCGCATCACCACCATCTACGAAGGAACCACCGCGATCCAGGCGAATGATCTGATCGGGCGCAAGATCGGGCGCGACAACGGCGCCGCAATGAAGCGGCTGCTGGAGGACATGAGCGCCGGGCTCAACGCCATCGACAATGCCGAGCCGTCCGCGCTGGCCGCGAAGAACGCCGCGATCGAAGGAGTTGCCATCTTGCGGGATGCCACGGACGCGCTGCTCACGGCGTTCAGGACCGACCCCAAGCGCGCGCTGGCCATTGCCGTGCCCTACCTGAAGACGGCGGGCACGGTGATCGGTGCCTGGCTGATGGCCCGCTCCGCTGCCATCGCCGCCACGCAGATCGCGGCGGGCTCGAAGGAGTCTGAGTTCTATCGTGCCAAGCTTGCCAGCGCCCGTTTCTATGCCGGGCATGTGGCGCCGCTGGCGCTGGCGCAGGCGCGGATCGCGCGCGATGGCATCGACTGTGTGGTCGACACCGACGCGGCACTGATCGCCTAAGCGCTGCGAGCCGCAATCAATGCGGCTGCCAGGCAGCCGCCAGATTTCGCGCCTGCATCACTTCCGCATGGCCGGGCCCCAGCCCCCCGGACAATGCCGGCAACGCCGAGCGCACGGTTTGCACGGCGGCGGCATCCTCTGACTGTGCGTGCTCGGCTCTGGCCAGCAAGACCATTGACCGCCCCACGTCGGCACTCTGATTCACATCGCGCGCCGCCTGGCGTGCCAGCGTCACCGCAGCGCTCGCGTAGGCCTTCGCCCCCGCAGGATCCTGCAAAGCCAGCGCCGTCTCGGCGGCGACGGGAAGCGCCACCCGCAGCACCCATGAGGTGGTCTGCGCGGGGTAGTCGATCTGCTTGAACAGCGTCTGCAGCACCTGCTGCGCCGCGGCGGCCTGGCCAGTGTGCAGCAGCAATTCAGCCCGGCTGACCGCGACGGACCACAGAAATCCCTCGTTCCTGACTGGATCGCGCCGGTAGACGGCTTCGATCGCATCGAGCTGCGCCTTGCCCTCCTCGTCGCGGCCGGCGCGGATCAGTGTGCGCGCACGGAAGAATTGCGCGCGCTCCTGCCAGAAGGAATTATTGCTGGCGGCGGCATCGGCTATGGTCCGCTCCAGCACTGCCAGCGCTTCAGGGAATCGGCCCAGCGCCGCGAGCACGGCGCCATGATTGGCGCTGAATGAAACGCGCGTCGCCGGCGGATCACCGCGCTCAGCCAGACGCCGCATGACCTCGGCAGTAGCGGCGTTCGCAGCGCGTACCTCGCCGAAGTTCATGAAGTCGGCGGCCTGATTGTTCAGGACATTGAGCTTGCCGATGGTGCCACCGGCGCCGTAGCTGTCCATCCACTGGCTCGCCAGCAACGTGTAGCGGTGCGCTTCCAGCGCATTGCCAAGCTGATCGTGGTAATCGGAGAGCCGCGTGATCGCGCCAACGTAGGACAGATTGTCCACGTTGCCGCTGTCGCGCAGCAGCTGCACGGAGCGCTCGCCCTCACTGATGGCCGCGTGGAAATCGCCGTTCGTCGCATTCATGACCGCGGTCATCATATGCAGTCTGGCCGCGGGCAGG
The DNA here is from genome assembly GCA_025357635.1 of Pseudomonadota bacterium. Lineage (GTDB taxonomy): Bacteria > Pseudomonadota > Gammaproteobacteria > Steroidobacterales > Steroidobacteraceae > TMP-86. Next base: position 45,430 of record JANXOV010000140.1, on the reverse strand, counting down.
ACCGGCGGATGCTTCATCGCCGCGAGCAGGCGGCGTGCCTGATCCAGATGCGATTGCGCACGGTCACGATGATCCAGGGACAGTTCCGCCTCGACCAGATCGCACTGAGCAACGATCATGCCTTCCTGATAGTCCAGACGCTGCGCCATCGCTGCCGAGCGGACCAGCACATCGTATGATTTCTGCTTTTCGCCCAATTCATCGTAAAGCACGGCCATGAGATGCAACTGATCGACCTTGGTGGGGGACTCCGCGTTCAGCTGCTGACCCAGCAGATAGACACCGCGATCGGCTACTTGCACGGGTGTGAGTGTGCCATTGCCCGTGCCGATCTCCTCCACCATGCGCAGCAGCAGCCTGCTGGCCGCCTCGGCCTTCACGGCCTGCGCCACCGCCTCTTCCCGCTGCCGGTCCGCCTCGCGCTTCTGCAGCGACATGCCGATGGTCGCACCCAGCAGGGTGAGGGCGACCAACGCCGCAATCGCGACGCCGACGCCATGTCGGCGCATGAACTTGCCCGAGCGGTAGACAAAAGAATCCGCTCGGGCACGCACCGGCTCATGCGACAAGTACCTGCGCAAATCGTCGGCAAAGGCATCTACGGAGCGATAACGTTCGGCCGGCGACTTCTTCAAAGCCTTGGCGGCGATATTGTCCAGATCCCCCTGCAGCGCGCGCGGTGCAATGCGCGCCGTGCAGGCCGCCTTCGACAACTGCGGCGGTTCCGCGGTCATCAGCAACTGAAGCCGGGCGACATCCGCACTGTCCTCGGCGGCCAACGGATGACGGCCCGCCAGAATCAGGTAACACACGAGCCCCAGCGAATAGATATCGGTCGCCGTGGTGACTGGCTGTCCCAGCATCTGCTCCGGCGCCGAATACAGCGGGGTCAGGGCGCGCGAACCGGCCAGCGTCTGCGGCGCGACGCCCGTATCCGCATCGAGCAGCGTTGCGATGCCGAAATCCAGAAGCTTCACCACCCCATCGCGCGTGACCATGATGTTGGAGGGCTTGAGATCCCGGTGTACGATCAGATGACTGTGCGCGTGCGCCACGGCGGCGAGCACGTCGAGAAACAGCCGGATGCTGGCCTGCAGATCCAGATTGAGCCGCCGGCAGTAGACATCGATCGGCTCACCGTCCACATATTCCAGCACCAGATGCGGTTGCGTACCATCGAGCACGCCGGCATCGATGAGGCGCGCGATATTTGCGTGATCGAGCCGGCCGAGCAGCCGGCCCTCAGCGCGAAAGCGCTGTTCCGCTGCACCGCCGAGCCAGGATACATTGACGAACTTGATCGCGACCGTGGTATCGAAGCGGCCGTCGGCGCGATGAGCGCGCCACACATTGCCCATGCCGCCCTGACCGATCAGCGCATCGATGACGTAAGCGCCCACCGGCCGGCCGACCAGCGGCGCATCGCCAGGAAGCGGGTCCGACAGAGGCGCAGCGCCGGCAAGAAAGTCTGCGTAGGCCTCCTGTCGGCGCGAGGCAAGCAATCGCTCAAGCTGATCGGACAGATCCTGATCAACCGACTGCAACGTGGAAAGATAGGCGGCAGCATCCGCCGCAGACAGTTCCAGAATCCTGTCCAGGTGCTCGCTCAGTTCTTGCCAACGATCAGCGGACGGTACGGACATCGTGCCTCCAGCACTAAACCATAGGACAACACGGACCTAAGTCAAACGCCGGTACAGCGCATCGTATTGTTGAATCTGATGCTGCCAGGAGAAATCCTGCGCCATTGCATTGCGCATGAGCTTGCGCCAACTGGGCGCATCGGCAAACCAGTCCAGCGCCGTGTTGATGGCCCAGCTCACCGCCGGCGCATCATAGTGCTCGAACACGACCCCGGTGCCGGCGCCGCTGCCCGGGTCGAAGTGCTGCACCGAATCGGCCAGACCGCCAGTCTTGCGCACGATGGGGATGGTGCCATAGCGCAGGCTGTACATTTGATTCAAACCGCAGGGCTCATAGCGCGAGGGCATCAAAAACATGTCGCTTCCCGCTTCGATCAGGTGCGCCAGCGGCTCATCGTATCCCCTATGAAAGGCCACCTGCCCGGGAAACTGCGCCGCCAGTGTTTCAAAGAATTCCCGGTAGCGCCGCTCGCCTGCGCCCAGCACGACGAGCCCGAACAGCCGCGCATTCAACAGCGGCGGCAGAGAATCAAACAGCAGGTCGACGCCCTTCTGCTCGGCCAGGCGCGTCACCATGCTCATGAGCGGCACCGAATCGCCGAAGCGCAGCCCGCTGCGCTCGATCAGGCGCCGCTTGTTGCGGATCTTGCCGCGCACGTCGGCCAGATGGAAATGATGCTCCAGATGCGGATCGGTGCGCGGATCCCACTCCTCATAGTCGACCCCGTTGAGTATGCCCACGATCGGGTCGTGCCGCTGCGACAGCGCATCCTGCATGCCCATCCCCAGTGGCGTGACGCAAATCTCGCGTGCATAGGTGGGACTAACGGTGGTGACCGCGTCGGCGAACACAATGCCGTGCTTCAGGGGATTGATGATGCCGGCGCGCAGGTCCGACTGCTGCAGCCGGTTTTCGCTGAAGCCCAACCCGAGATCTGCGGCCTGCCCGGCCGCAAATTCCCCCTGATAGCCGATGTTGTGAATGGTCAGCACGGAACGCGAGCGTGCGAACAACTGATCCCAGGCGTAAACGCTCTTCAGATACAGCGGCAGGAACGCGGTGTGCCAATCATTGCAATGGATTATGTCCGGGGAATACCGCAGTCGCTGGCAGGACTCAAGGACGGCACGGCTGAACAGGATGAAGCGCCGGTGTTCGTCCGGATCCTCGGTATACAGGCTGGCGCGCGAGAACATGGCGGGGCAGTCGATGAAGTAGACCGTCGGACCCTTCCGTCCATTGTCCAGTTCCAGCAGTGAGAACTCGAACCGGTCGGCGCCGATGGCGATGGGAACGCCCTGCACCGCGTCCACGCCGCGCACGTCCTTGAAATTTTCCCGTATCGAGCGGTAGAAGGGAACAAACGCCCGGACCTCATGGCCCAAAAAGGCAAGTTGACGCGACAACGCACCGGCCACGTCGGCAAGCCCTCCGGTTTTTGCGAAAGGCATCATCTCCGAGGCGACGATGCACAGCTTTAGCGCGGCCATTGGCCTTCAGTCTAGCAAACGCCCGCGCAAAACGAGATGCAAGGCATGCTCCACTGTGTCAGGCTTGCTGCGGAACAGGGGCGTTTGAACTGCATTCGGTGACCATTTGATCATGCGGCCAGCCGCGCGAAGCAACACCGGGCGATTTGTCAGCCGATTGACCAGCGGCACGGTGGCCGTGATCATGGCGGGGGGCCGCGGCGAGCGCCTCAAGGACTTGACGCTCAACCGCTGCAAGCCGGCCACGCCTTTCGGCGGCAAGTTCCGCATCATCGACTTCGTGCTCTCGAACTGCGTCAATTCGGGCATTCGCCAGATTGCGGTGCTGACCCAGTACAAATCCCAGTCCTTGATCCAGCACATTCATCGCGGCTGGGGCTATATGCGCGGCGAATTCGGCGAGTTCGTCGAGGTCATTCCCGCGCAGCAGCAGGTCGGCGCGCATTGGTACCGGGGCACGGCCGATTCGGTGTATCAGAATCTGGGCTTTCTGCGCTCGCACCATCCGACACACGTGCTGATTCTCGCCGGCGATCACATCTACAAGATGGACTACGGCCCCAAGATCGCCTACCACGAGCAATGCGAGGCGGACATCACCGTGGGCGTGGTCGACGTGCCCATCGAGCGCGCCAACGAGTTTGGCATCATGACCACCGATGACACCAATCGCGTGTTGAAGTTTTCTGAAAAACCGCAAAAGCCGGACCCGATCATCGGCCTGGAGCACCTGGCCCGCGCCTCCATGGGCATTTACGTGATCGGCATGGACCGTCTCGAGAAGCTGCTCACCGAGGAGGCCGCCAATCCCGACACCAGTCACGATTTCGGCAAGAACATCATTCCCGCCGCCATCGCGCGATCGCGCGTGTTCGCCTATCCCTTCCACGATGTCGAAACGCGCGCGCAGAACTACTGGCGCGATGTCGGCAACGTGGACGCTTTCTACGAAGCGAACATGGAACTGGTGGCTGTGAACCCTGAACTCAACATCTACGACCATCAATGGCCGATCTGGACCTACCAAGCGCAGCATCCGCCGGCCAAGTTCGTGCTCGATGACGAAGGCCGGCGCGGCACGGCGGTGAACTCGATGGTCGCCGGCGGCTGCATTATTTCCGGCGCCATGGTGAAGAACTCCCTGCTCTTCTCCGACGTGCGCATCGAGGACAGCAGCCACATCGATGGCGCCGTGCTCATGCCGGGCGTCACCATCGGCCGGCGCTGCGGCCTGACGCGCTGCATCATCGACGAGGGCTGCGTCATACCCGAGGGCATGCAGATCGGCGTCGATCCGGCGGTGGACGCCAAGCGCTTTTTCATCACCAAGCGCGGCGTCGTGCTGGTGTCGCAGGACATGCTGCGCAAGCTGGCTGCAGGGTAGCCAACGACCCGCGGATGCCCCGATGCAAGAGTCGTTTCCCGCGTTCAGTCACTTCGGTTTTTTCGTGCGCGACCTTGAACTCATGTCGCGTTTTTATTGTGAGACCTTCGGCCTGGTGGTCACCGACCACGGCAACCTAGGCGATCGTCAGTTGACGTTTCTGAGCGGCGATCCGCACGAGCATCATCAGATTGTGCTCGTTTCGGGCCGCTCCGCCGGCGCGGACGGCGAGCTGATCAACCAGATCTCCTTCCGCCTGTCCAGTCTGGCAGACCTGCGCTCGCTGCACGCATCCGTGCAATCGGGGCCTGTCAGTGAGATCGTCCCTATCAACCATGGCACGTCCTGGTCGGTCTATTTTCGCGATCCGGAAGGCAATCGCGTTGAACTCTACGTTCACACGCCGTGGTACGTGCCGCAGCCTCTGCGGGAGCCGCTCGATCTATCCGAGAACGATCTGTGCATCTGGCAGACCACGGAAGCCAGATGCCGGGCAACGCCGGGATTCAAAACCCGCGCCGAATGGCAGGCGGAGTTTGCCCGCCGTCTTGGAGCACGGCGCCCGCGTGGAACTGTTCATTCGCCAGCTGGCCTTTGAAGCGCAAGCTGATGACAATCGCGATCCATTGAAATAGCGGCCGGATCACCCAAGGCCTGGCTCTGCATCGCTCAGGCCGGGCTCGCGGTCCGGCAGCCACAGACTCACGATCAAGCCCCCGCCCGCGCGATTGGACAAATGCATGCGTCCGCCGTGCGCCTCGATGATCTCGCGGCATACGGTCAGCCCCAGGCCGGTGCCTGCGGGCTTGGTGGAGTAAAACGGCAGCAGCGCCTGCTGCAGCACCGCCGTGGTCATGCCGGCGCCGCGATCCTGCACTTGAATCAGGACGCCGGCCGCCTGTGCCCGCACCTCCAGGCGCACATCGCCGGACGCGGAACCGGACTCGTGCGAGTTCTTGAGGAGGTTGATCAGCACCTGCTCCAGTTGCACCGCATCGAATTGCGATCGCTCGGGAGGCGCCGTCGAATCGTCGGCGAAGACCACCGTATCGCTCAATCGCTGCAGGAATGCGCTCCACCGCACCGGCGCAATGCGCGGTTTGGGCAACTTTGCAAAGTGTGCGTAGCCATCGATGAACGTGTGCAGGTGCGCCGCGCGCTCTTCGATGGTGCTGAACACCCGCTGCAACTGCGCCTCATCGTTTCGCTGCAGCAGCAACCGGCCCGAATGCGCCAGCGAGGAGATCGGCGCCAGCGAGTTGTTCAATTCATGCGCGATGACGCGGATCACCTTCTTCCATGTCGCCACTTCCTGCGCATTGAGTTCGCGGGTCAGCTTCTTGAGCAGATACAGATGATGAATCTGCGCATTGAGCACAAAGCGGCGCAGCGACAGATGGAAGATTTCTGCTTCCTGCTCCACCATCATCGAAAACAGCGTGTCCTGCCCGCCCGCAACCGCCTCGCGCAGCGGTTCCGGGGCGCTTTCCAGAATGGCGTTGAAGCTGAATCCCTCCAGCTTGCGGCCCTTCAACAGCAGCTGGCGCGCGGCCAGATTGCTGTACACGATGGCGCCGTTGGTGTTGGTGAGCACCAGGGCCAGCGGCGTGCTTTGAATCACCGTATCGAGCAGCAGTTCGCGCTGGTACAGAGACTGGCGCTCGCTGCGCATCACCGCGCCCAGACTGTTGTAGGCGCCGATCAATTCGCCGAATTCGTCGCTCTTATCCGCCGCGATGCTGACGCTGAAATCGCGGTCGCGTAGGCTGGTGATTCCATCGGTCAGTGCCCGCAGCAGCTTGCGGCTGCGGGCACCCGCCTTGCGAACGATCAGCGCGGTTGAGCCGAGCGTGGCGAGAACCGCGGCGAACGCGGCGAACAAAAAGGGATGCTGCTGCAGCATTGCTGCACAGTGTACCTGCGAAAACGCTAGCAGTCCGGGTTCGGCGCCGGCGCGGACTCGCGGATGCCGAGCCGGTCCATGCGCCGGTACAGCGCCTGGCGGCTCAATCCCAGCTCACGCGCAGCGCGCGCGACCACGCCGCCGGTCTTGTTCAGCGCCCGCTCGATCTCGCGCCGGTCCGGCTCGCGCACCGCCATGCACAATTCCGACGGCGCCGTCTCCAGCCCCAGTGATTGCGCGGTGATGAAGCGGTTCGGCGACAGCAGACAGGCGCGCTTGATGACGTTCTGCAATTCACGCACGTTGCCGGGCCACGCATGAGCGCTCAACGCCTCCTCCGCTGTTTTATCCAATTGATGCGTCGGCCCCAGAAAGGCGCGCGCCAGCGGCAGGATGTCCTGGGGTCGGTTCGCCAGGGCCGGGACCGCCAGTTCGATGACATTGATGCGATAGTACAGGTCCTCGCGGAACGCGCCGCGGGCAATGGCCGCGCGCAGATCGGTGTTGGTCGCGCTGATGATGCGCACCCGTGATCTGCGCGTCTGCGTGCTTCCCAGCCGCTGAAACTCACCGGTTTGAAGCACGCGCAGCAGCTTGGCCTGACCGCTCATCGACAGGTTGCCGATCTCATCCAGGAACAAAGTGCCGCCGTCGGCCGCCTCGAATCGTCCCGTGCGCGCATAGGTGGCGCCGGTGTAGGCGCCGGCCTCGGCACCGAACAATTCGCTTTCAACCAGGTCCGCCGGCAACGCACTGACATTGACCCGGACGAAGGGGCCGCGCTGTACGCTCGAATTCGCCTGGACGATTTCAGCCAGGATTTCCTTGCCGGCGCCGTTCGGCCCGGTGATCAGCACCGGCACATCGGAGCGCGCCACCTGCGTCGCCATCTGCACCAGCGCATGCATCTGGTCGCTTTCATACACGGCGCCACAGAGATTGAAGTGAGCGGCCAGCGCATTGCGCGCCTCGCGGCGTTCCCGTTCCAGCGCCGCATATTCGCCTGAGACTCGCTTGAGCTGCAACAGATTGCGCAGACTGGTCAGCAACCGTGCATCGTCCCAGGGCTTGCTGACATAGTCGGCGGCGCCGGCCTTCACCAACTCGACCGCGGTTTCCAGATGCGACCAGGCGGTGAGCAAGATGATGGGAATCTGTGGGTGATTCGCGCGGATCTGGTGAAACAGCTGCACACCCTCGCTGCCCGAAGTGGTGTCGCGGGTGAAGTTCATGTCCTGCACCACGACATCGATGCCGCCATCCTGCAGCCGCGCCAGTCCGCCTTCGGGACTCGCCACGCCCACCGCGCGCAGACCATGCAGCGAAAGCAACACCTCGAGCGCCGTGCGCACTGCGTCGTTGTCGTCGATGATCAGTACCGTCTGCCTGGATTCGCTCATAAAGTTTCCCTTAAACGGTTCGCGTGGCGAGGGCCGGCGGCACCGCTGCGGCGCGGCGCGCCGGAATGAACACGGCCATCTGTCCCAGCAACAGCAACGCGGCGATTCCCCACAGCACGAAGCGCAGTTTCAGCGGCGGCAGCGCGAACATGTTGGACAGCCAGTAACTGAACAGGAAGGAAAGCCCGGCGCCGGCGATGACCCCGAATGCCGTCAGCAGACCGTTCTCAACCATGAAATAACGCACGATGTCGATGCGGCGCGCGCCGATGGCGCGCCGCGTGCCGATCTGCTTGCGCCGCGCATTGACCAGAAATGTCGCCAATCCGACGATGCCCAATGCGGTGACCCCCACCATGAGGCAGATCATGGTCCACAGAAATACCACCATTCGACGATCCGAGCGATAGCTGTTCTTGATATAGTGTTCCTGGGAATGAACCCAGACCACGAAGCGGCCGTCGCCGGGCTTGCTCAGGGCTTTTTCGGCCCTCGCCATGAGCTCATCGCGCCGTCCGGGCTCTGTTCTCACCATATAGGTCAGGCGCGCGCCACGCTGCAGAATCGGGTGAAACACCACGTTTTCCGGATGCCGGTTGTCCACCCAGGATCCCATCATATTCTGCGTCACCCCGATGATTTCAGCGGCGTCGCCGGTGGGACTGTAGACCAGCCTGCCGACGACGCGCTCATCCCCGAACAACGCCTTGGCCATGGTGCGGGTAACGATGATCTGCTTGGGAAAGAGATTGTCGAGCCCCGAGTAAGTCAACTCATCGGCGCGAAAGTTCCGGCCCGCGACGAGTTTGACGCCCAACGCGTTGAGCCCTTGTTCGCCGATCTCGAAATAATTGCCCGGGATCTGGGGCGCCTTGGTATTCGCACTGGCCTGGTAGGAATTCGCGCTGCCGCCGCCTGACAACAGCATGCCGTTGGTGCTGGAAGCGGCCAGGACGCCGGGCAGGCGGCGCAGTGTATCCAGATCCGCGGCCAGCGTCGGCTTTGAATCATAGCTGGGAGAATATCCATAGCTATAGACATAGAACATGTTCGCCGCATCGACGCCACTGGGCCGTCCGATCTTCTCCAGCCGCTGCTGAATGATGAAGGCGGCATTGGCGGCCACCGCCAGCGTGATCGCGATCTGCAATCCCACCAGCAGCACGCCGGAGCGGTTGCGCATCATGGCGGAGAGGATCGGTCGGATTTCCATGGAATGCTTCCTCAGGTTCGCAGATACGTCGACGGCGACACGCGGCATACGCGCCACGCCGGATAAATGCCGGCCATCGCGCCGGCCGCGATCGAAATGCCCAGCGACAGCAGTGCGATGGGCAGGTCCAGGTGCGTCAGCTGATCGTAGTTCTCATACAAGTGGCGCATGCCCATCAATCCCAGTGCCGCCAGACCCAGACCCAGAATTCCCCCGGCAAGGCCGATGGCGCCGACTTCCACCAGATGCTGTGTGAACAGCTCGCGCCGGCTCGCGCCGAGCGCGCGGCGCAGCGCGGTGATCTTGGCGCGCCCCAGAAACTTGGCCAGCAGCAGGCCCACGACATTGAGTACGCACACCGCCAGGAACATGAACGCCAGGCCCATCAGCACCTTGTTGTCCTTGGCGACGACTTCGTTGACGTCGAGCCATTGCTTGACCGTGTACAGGTGATTGTTCAACGGGCGCGGGAAGCGGCCCAGGGTCTTTTGATGAGCGACGTAGCCATCGATGAACTCCTTGAACTGCGCCTGCTTCTGCGGCGTGCCCAGCTCGACCCAGAGCTGGAACCAGATGCACTCGGAATTCAGGAATTGCTCGAAGCCCTTGATCTCCTCGGGTTTCCAGCAGTTGACGTTTCCACCGGGCTGCAGTTGCAGCTGCGCGCCCAGCGCGAACGGCGCGTAGATGTCTTCGATGGGATCGTAGTTACCATTGTTAAGATCATAAAACTTCGGGGTCGGCTGCCACTCCTTGAGCACGCCGATGACCCGGTACTCGCGGCTGTCGAGCTTGAGCACTTTGCCCACGCTGTTCTGGCCGCCAAAGGCCGTCTCGTTGGTCTTTTTCGACAGCACGACCACCGGCAGCGCATCGCGATCCGCCTTGTGGTCCCAGCCGCCGCCGTACTCAAACGGTACGTCGAACAGGGAGAAAAAATCCCCCGTCGTCAGCCGCGCTTCCACCAGGAACGGCGTTTTGCCGGCGCCCGATTCCAGCGTGAACCCGGTCTTGCGCATGACGGCGATGCGGTCGGCCACGCCCGCCGCCAGTACGGCGGTCGCGTCGCGATAGGTCCACTCGCTGGGCGCGAGTATCGGACGCGTGTCATCCCAGGCGTGCTGCGGGTCCCAGCTGTCCACAGTGACCGCGAACAGCACGTCGTTGCGATCGTGCATCGGATTAGCCGACATGAGGTGATACACGGTGAGGCTGACGGTGCACACGGCGATGCCGATGGCAATCGCGGCGACCATCAACGCGGTGATCGCGGGCGTGCGCCGCATGCTCATCAGCGCAAGACGGAAATAGTACGCCAGCATGAGCCTATACCGCCGCCGCCAGCGGCGACTCGAATGCGTGGAAGTCCGTCACCTGTCCGTCCATGACATGCACATTGCGGTGGGCGCGGTTCGCCAGTTCCGGATCATGAGTCACCATGATGATGGTGGTGCCGCGCGAATTGATTTCCTCGAGCAGATCCATGATCTGCCGCGCCATCAGCGAATCCAGATTGCCGGTGGGCTCGTCGGCCAGCAGGAAGCGCGGCTCGCCGGCCAGCGCGCGAGCGATCGCCACGCGCTGTTGCTGGCCGCCGGACAACTGTGACGGCACGTGCCTGGCGCGCGAGGCGAGACCGACCAGTTCCAGCACCCGTTCGATGCGCCTGCGCCGCTCGGCGGCATTGAAGCCGCGGTAGCGCAGCGGCACGTCGATGTTGTCGAACACGTCCAGGTCGGGGATCAGATTGAAACTTTGAAAAATGAAGCCGATCTTCTGATTGCGGGTGCGCGAACGGGCGTCATCATCCAGTTCACCGATATTCTTGCCGTCGAGCCGGTAGCTGCCGGACTCGAACCCCTCCAGCAGCCCCGCCACGTTCAAGAACGTGGTTTTACCGGACCCGCTGGGTCCGGTGACGGCCACGAATTCGCCATCCGCGACGCGCAGATTGAAATCGCGCAGCGCATGGGTCTCGATCAGATCGGTCCGGTAGATCTTCACCACGTTTTGCATTTCAAGCATCGTGCACTCCTCCCCTATTGAACGAGACGCGCCAGCGCGGCGCCTTGAAAAAGATCCAGACTCGACACGACGATCTTCTCGCCGTCCGCGACTCCGGAGAGAATCTCCACGTCGCCGACGCTGCTGGCGCCGACGGTGATTGGCGTGCGAACGGCCTGGCCGTCGCGCACCACGTAGGCGACGCGGCCGCCACCGCTGTCAATGAATGCGCCCCGTTCCACCTTCAGCACGCCGTCGCGCGAGTCCAGGATCATGCGCAGCGAGACGCGCTGGTTCTGGCGGATGTCGGCCGGCATCCTGCCGCTGAATCGCAACCGGCCGATAACCTGGCCCTGGCGCACTTCGGGTGAAACCGCCGCCACCGTTGCCTGCGCCAGCCCTGCGCCGATGGCCACTTCGGCCGGCATGCCGGGGCGCAGAGAGCCGGCGTAGACATCAGGCGCTGCGAATTCCACTTCGAACACTGACAGGTCCACCACCGTCACGATGGGTGCATTGGCTGCGACCGCGCCGCGCTCCGCGACCGCAAGCGTGCCGACCACACCATCCACCGGGCTGCGCACGGTCAGCTCATCCATCCTGCGTTTCAGGTCCGCCACCACCAGCCGCTGCCGGTCGCGATCAAGGCGGTGCATGCGCAAATCCAGGTTCAGGCTTTCGTGCGCCAGGCCATCGCCCGCTTCGTTTTGCCGCTGCGTGAGGCGCGCCGCCTCCAGATCGTCATGCGCCTTGTCCACCTCACGTCGTGGGATCACCTGCAGGCTCCACGCCGCTTCGGTGCGGTCGACCTCACGCTGCGCGGCCTTCAGCAGCAGATTGGCCGTGTCGGTGTTTTTCTGGTTTTCGAGCAGCTTGCGGCGCAGATCGATGGACTCGCGCTGCAGGGTGGCATCGAGCGCCTCCAGACCCGCCTGTTCTCGGGCGTATTGATTCTTCAACTCGGGACTGTCGATATGCGCCAGCTCTTGATTCTTCTTCACCGACTCGCCGGCGCGCACGCTGTAAGAAACCGTTCCCGGCGCAACGGACGTCAGGGTCGGACTGAGCGCGGCGACAATGGTGCCCTGCGCTGACACATCGCTCACGAAACGTCCGCGCGCCACGGTGGCGATGCGAACGGCAGCCGCGGGCACTGCGCGCTCGGAACTGAGGAAATCCCGCAGCGTCGGCCACGCAACGCCTGCCAGGATGAGGACCGCCAGCAGGCCGCTGCTCGCGAGCAGCAGACGGCGCTGCTGACTCGGAGCGGGTTCAATGGGCCGGTCCTGCGCCTCGGTTCCTCGCATCACGCTGATGCAGTGGACGGTGGCGGCAGGCGATTCCTTCGGGGAAGGGTTGTTCATTGGGGCTTTCGATTCAGATGTTCCAATCAGGCAATTGGTTTACGAGCAAGACCTGTGCCAATCCGAAATTCCGCTAACCTGCTGATTTATATCAAGCCATGGACGACTGCGAGACGGCTGAAGTGTCCGATGATGGACACGCGGACAGAATCGGACAGATCTCGCCGGGACCCCTCGCACGGCGACAATGCTATCCTCTCGCGCTTTGTGGCGATGATGCCGCCCACCGGCCCGGGATTCCTTAACAGCATGATTCTGGTCATAGACGTAGGCAATACGCGGCTCAAGTGGGGATGGCTCGACGGCACGCGGCTGTCCGAACAGCAGGCCGTGGTGCATCGCGAGGTCAGGCCGGAGGTTTGGTCTCAGGAAATTTTTCAGGCCGTGCACCATCCGCAGCGCGTGCTCATCAGCAATGTCGCCGGCGATGCCATGGCAACCACACTGAATGAACTGACGCACTCGACTTATGGCGTGACACCGGAATTCATCATTCCGACGCGCAGTTTTCACGAACTGACCAACGGCTATTTGAACCCGGCGCTGCTCGGACCGGATCGCTGGCTCGCGGTCATCGGCGCGTGGAGCCTGGCTCACACCTCGCTGTGCGTGGTGGACGCGGGCACGGCCGTCAAAGTCGACAGCGTCAACGCGCACGGGCAGCATCTGGGCGGACTGATCGTGCCGGGCATCCACCTGATGCGCGAGAGTTTGCTGACCAAGACCGGCGGCGTCGCCCATGCCATGACCAACAGCACGCCTTCGATGGCCGGCATTCTCGCCGACAACACCATCAGCGCCGTGTCGCGTGGCGCGGTGGTCGCAGCCGCCGCCATGGCTGATCGCGCGGCACAGCTGGTGGAGCAGAGCACCGGCGAGCATCCGCAATTGTTCATCACCGGCGGCGATGCAGCGCTGATATTCGAGTCCATGCAGACCTGCGGGGTGATCGTGCCCGACCTGGTGCTGCAGGGAATCGCCGTGATTGCCGCGCAGACCGCCTGAGTGTTCAAGCCCGGCAACAAGAATCTCATCACCGACGTGGCGGGGCTTCGCGTCGGGCACGCGACCGACGCGGCCGTTGAATCCGGCGTCACGACCGTGCTGTGCGGAACCGGCTTCTGTGCAGCGGTCGATGTGCGGGGCGGCGGGCCAGGCAGCCGCGAGACCGAGGCGCTGGCGCTGGAAAATCTGGTTGGACGAGTGCATGCCATCGTGCTCGCCGGCGGCTCCGTGTTCGGACTCGGCGCAGCCGACGGCGTCGCAGCCGCGCTCTCGGCGCGCGGCATCGGCATTCATCTGCGCGCACCCTCGACGCCCATCCCCATCGTCCCCTGCGCCGTGCTGCATGACCTGGGCAATGCCGGCAACAAACACTGGGGCATGGACCCGCCCTACCGGCGTCTGGGGATCGAATCGCTGGACAGCGCGGCGGAGAATTTCCAGCTGGGCGCCGTGGGCGCCGGCCGCGGCGCGATGGCCGGACTCATCAAGGGCGGCGTCGGATCTGCGTCGCTCGATCTGGGCGATGGCCTGGTGGTCGGTGCGCTCGTCGCGGTGAATTGCGTCGGCTCGGTGCTGATGCCGGACGGGGTGAGCTACTGGGCCTGGCCCTTCGAGATCGACGCGGAATTCGGCGGGCGCGGCGCGCCACGCGAGCCGGTGCATGCGGTGGATCCCATGCCTGAACAATCGCGTTTGTCGGCACTGGGCCGCGCGCAAACCGGCGCGAACACCACGCTGGCCGTGATCGCCTGCAACGCCGACCTCACCAGCGCCGACTGCAAGCGCATCGCCATGATGGCGCAGGATGGCATGGCCCGCGCGGTGCGCCCCGCGCACACGCCGTTTGACGGCGATACGGTGTTCGCGTTGGCAACCGCCGCGCAGCCGCTGGCTGCAACGGCATCGCGCCCCCTGCAGGTGGCGCGCATCGGCTCCGCGGGCGCCGATTGCCTGGCGCGGGCCATTGCGCGCGGCGTGCACGCCGCCGCGCTTCCCGGCTAAACGAATTTGCCCGCGGCCTGAACCAACGCGGCCGTGTACGCATGCGCGGGCGCGCCAAAAACCTGCGCCGTGACGCCGTTCTCCACGATGCGTCCTGCTTGCATGACATACACCCGGTCGGTGATACATCGCACCACGCCCAGATCATGCGAGACGAACAGATAGGCGATCCCCAGCGAATCCGACAATTGCGCCAGCAGTGCCAGGATCTGCGCGCGGGTCCCGGCATCCAGCGCCGACACGGCCTCATCCAGGACGACCAGCGCCGGCTCCACGATCAGCGCGCGCGCGATGGCGATGCGCTGACGCTGTCCGCCGGAGAACTCATGGGGATAGCGGTCCGCGTCGGCGGCCGACAGACCGACCTGCTCCAACAGACGCTCGACCTTGCCGCGGCGTTCGCGCGCCGTGGGCCGGAAATCCAACAGGTGCAGCGGCTCGGCGATCAGGCGCCCGACGCACCAGCGCGGATCGAAGCTGCTGACCGGATCCTGAAACACGCATTGAATCATGCGGCGCAATCGGCGCAACTGCGCGGTCTGCGCATCGATGAGGGATTCGCCATCCAGCCGCACATGTCCGGAGCGGATGGACTGCACGCCCAAAATGCAGCGCAGCAGGGTTGATTTACCGGATCCGGATTCCCCGACCAGCCCGACGCTCTCACCCGGCATGACCGACAGGCTGACGCCGTCGACGGCGCGAAAGCCGCCGTACCCGCACACGACATCGCGCACCAGCAGCAGCGGCTCGGCCGCGGCTGCGGCCGATGGCTTGCTGTGTCCCCAGGCGCCGCGCAGCGGAGCCGGCGTGGCTGCGCTCACCAGCGCTTGCGTGTAGGGATGCCGGCTGTTGCGCAGAACCTCGCCCGTCCCGCCCTGATCCACCAATGCGCCACGCTGCATGATCAACACGCGCCGGGTCATCTGCGAAATCACGGCCAGGTCGTGGCTGATCAACAGCAGCGCACTGCCGTCCTCGCGTACCATGCGCTCAAGAAGCCGCAGGATCTCGGCCTGCGTGCTCACATCCAACGCCGTGGTGGGCTCGTCGGCTATCAGCAGCTTCGGCGACAGCACCACCGCCATCGCAATGGCCACGCGCTGACGCTGACCGCCGGACAATTCATGCGGGTAGCGACCCAGCGCAACCTGCGCCGCATCCAATCCCACCCGGTCCAGAATGGCGCGCGCCATCGTTGCAGCTTGCGCACGCCCAGCGCCGCGATGCACGCGCACGGTTTCGGCGACTTGATCGCCGATGCTCATCAGTGGGTTCAGCGCCGTCATCGGCTCCTGGAAAATCATGCCGATGCCCTGACCGCGGATGCGCACCAGCGCGGACTCCGCCATGCCCGTGAGCGTTGCGCCCTCGAACCGGATCTCACCGGCGGCGCGCACCGGCTGCGGCAACAATTGCATCACCGCCAGTGCCGTCATCGACTTGCCGGAACCGGACTCCCCGACCAGACCCAGCGTCTCGCCCGCATCCAGATGCAGCGATACGTCGCGCACCAGCGGCACATCGTCCACGCGCAGATTCAGCCGGTCGATTTCCAGCAGCGCCACGTTCAGCCGCTCCGCAGCTTGCGATCGAAGCGGTCGCGCAGACCATCGCCCAGCAGATTCAAGCCCAGCACCGCAAACACGATGACGAGTCCTGGAAACAGCGCCAGCGTCGGCGACAGCGCCGTGAGCGTCTGCGCTTCGTTGAGCATGCGGCCCCAGCTCGGTTCCGGCGGCTGCGCGCCCAGACCCACGTACGACAGGCCGGCTTCGGCCAGCACGCCCAGAGACAGCTGAATCGTCGCCTGCACCAGCAGGATGGAACTCAGATTCGGCAACACATGCTCCACCGAAATGGCGAAGCGGCCCTTGCCGGCGATGCGCGCCGCCATGGTGAAATCCCGCTGCCACAAGCCCAATGCGCCGCCGCGAGTGACGCGCGCGAACACCGGCACATTGAAGATGCCGATCGCAATGATCGCGGTGAGCGCGCCCGGACCCCACACGGCGGTGATCAGAATCGCCAGCAGCAAGGAGGGAAACGCGAACAGCAGGTCGTTGCCGCGCATGATGATCTCCTCCGGCCAGCCGCCGCGCGCGGCGGCCCACAGACCCAGCGGCACGCCGCAGCCTGCGCCGATCAGCACGGCAACGCAGGCCACGCCGAGGGAATTGTGCGTGCCGGCCATCAGCATGGACAGTACATCCCTGCCCAGCTGATCGGTGCCGAACCAATGCACCGCCGAGGGCGACAGCAGTTTATGCGCAATGTCGATGGCGCCCGGATCCAGGGGCGTCCAGACCAGCGCGAGCAGCGCAATGAGCACCAGCGTCACGGTGATGAAGGCGCCGATGATCATGCGGTTGCCGGCCGCCGCAGCCGAGGATCGATCCACGCATAGGCGAGTTCCACCAGGAAACTGACCACAACCACCGCGAACACCAGCAGCAGCACCACGCTTTGCACAACCATCAAGTCGCGCTGCACGATGGCCTGAAACACCAGACGTCCGAGCCCGGGCAGGAAGAACACGTTCTCGATGATGATGCCGCCGGCGAGCAGAAACGAGAACTGCATGCCCAATACCGTGAGCACCGGCAGCAACGCGTTCGGCAAGGCGTGGCGGAGCAACGCGGCGCCTTGCGTGAGGCCCTTGGCACGCGCGGTGCGCACATAGTCCTCCTGCAGTGTCTCGATCAGCGCCGCGCGCAACACGCGCGCAAGGATCGCCGCCTGCGGCAGCGCCAGCGCAATGGCCGGCAGCGTCAGCGCCTTGATCCCGTGCCAGAGGCCGGCGTCCCAGCCGGGAAACCCGCCTGCGGAAACCCAGCGCAGTGATATCGCAAACACGAGAATCAGCAGGATGCCGAGCCAGAAGTTGGGAATGGCGATGCCCAGCTGAGTGGCAGTGGACACTGCCGCGTCGGCGGCGCGGCCGCGATACGCCGCACCGACGATGCCGGCCGGGAAGGCGATCAGCACGGTGAGCACGAGCGCGTACAACGACAGCGGCAATGAGACCTGCAGGCGCTGCGCGATCAAGCCTCTCACCGGTACACGATAGGTGTAGCTGCTGCCCAGGTCACCACGGACGGCGCCACCGATCCACTCCAGGTAGCGATGTGCCGCCGAGCCATCCAGACCCAGTTCGTGGCGCACAGCGGCCACGCTCTGCGCATCCGCCTGAAGTCCGAGCATGAAGCGCGCCGGATCACCCGGGGCCACTTGCACGATGGCAAAGATGACGACGCTGGACAGCAGCAGCGTGGCGGTGAGAATCAGCAGCCGGCGGCCGAAGGCGGCCGGGCCGATGACGCGCGCGGCCGCGGCAAGCGCGACGAGCAGGAGAATCAGCGCCGGCCAGCCCATCCGGCGCAGCGGACTTGAATGCGTGTCTGCATCCGGCGCCTGCATCGCCGCAGTGTCATCGAAATGCGCGCGCCCCAGCTCCGTGGTGTTGAGTGGATTGTCCAGGCCCAGGCCAACCACATGCCGGTCATGCACGCTGAGCTTGGGGTATTGGAACAAGAACGCGTTGACCGCATCGTCGCTGATCTTGCGCTGGATGGCGCCGAGCGTTCGCCTGCGGTCCTGCGGATCGACACTGTCCTCCAGTTGCGCCAGCAGCGCCTTGAACTGCGCGTTCGAGTAACCGAAATAGTAATCGTCGCGGCCGTAGATGTCGTAGTCCATCGGTTCGGCGTGCTGAATCACGGTCATGTCGAAGTCGCGCCGCGCGAACACCTGATCCAGCCATTGCGCCCATTCGATGTTTTCAACCTTTGCGCGGATACCCACTGCCGCAAGCTGCGCGGCGATGATCTCCCCGCCGCGGCGCGCGTAGGCCGGCGGCGGCAGCTTGAGCGTGACCGTGAAGCCCTGCGCATAGCCGGCCTTCGCCAGCAGGCGGCGCGCCGTTTGCACCGAATGCGGATAGCGGCCGGTCAGATCCACCGCCGCCGGGTTGCGCGGCGGGAAATGGCTGCCGATGGGATCGCCATAGCCGTACATCGCGCCGTCAATGATGGCGGCGCGATCCAGCGCAAATGCAATGGCGCGGCGCACGTTGACATCGTTCAACGGCGGCCTGCGGTTGTTGAGCGCGAGCAGGGTCTCGCCTTCGGTGGAGCCCCGGTACACGTTGAAGCGCGGATCGGCCTTGAACTGCGCGACGCTTTCGGGCGCGGGATAATTCGGGAAGGCCTGCACATCGCCCGCCATCAGCGCCGCATACGCCGCCGCCGGTTCGGAAATGAATTTGAACACCGCGCGCGCAAGGCCGGCGCGTTCACCCCAGTAGTGCTCGTTGCGCACCAGTTCGATGCTGTCGCCGCGTCGCCAGGAAGCGAACTTGAATGGTCCTGTGCCGTTCGGGTGAGTGGCGTTGCCCTGGACGGTTGCAGGCGTCACCATGACGAAGGCCGTCCAGGCAAGGCTTTGCAGCAGACTGCCCGAGCGGCGCGACAGGCGGATCACCAGCGTGTACGCATCAGGCGTCTCGACCCCGCTGATGGCCGCCAGACGTGACTTCTGCGGGTTGAGCGAATCCGCAGCGCGCGCCCGGTCGAGTGAAAACTTTGCGATGCCGGCATCGAAGGGTGTGCCGTCGTGAAAGCGCACGCGCGCGCGAAGATGGAACACGTACGTAAGGCCGCCGTCGGCGATATCCCAGCGCTCGGCCAGGCACGGCACGGCCTCGCCGTTCGAGTCGAAGCGCACCAGAGCCTCGAACACATTGCCCTGCAGCACCTCGCCGATGGCGGCGGCCGGATTGAGGGTGGGATCCAGCACCGGCGGCTCGAGCTGCAGGCCGATGACGAGGGAGTCGCGTGATGCCGCTGCGCCGGCGGACCCTGCGGCCAGAAGCGCGATCAAAACGCCCATCGCGGCCGCCAATCGCGGCCGCCGCTGCGTCATGTCCGGCCGTTCAACAAAGACCAAGCCGACAGCGCCATGACTTTGCTGGAAGCGATCAAATCCTCGATGACCACATACTCGTCCGGTTGGTGCGCCAGATCGAGAATACCAGGACCGTAGGCAATGCAGTCCTTGAGCTTGCCGATCCGATCGATGTGCTTCTGGTCGTAGGTGCCGGGCGAGCAGACGAATTGCGCCTCGCGGCCAAGGATCTGGCGGATCGCCGCCGCGGTATTGCGCGCTACCGGACCGTTCGGGTCGGCCATGGTGGGCAGCACCTCGAACAGATCGCGCATGTCGTAGCGAAACCCGGGCCGCTGCCGAAGGAGCGATTCGAGGACATCGCGCACCTCCCCCTTCACCTGATCCAGCGTCTCCTCGATCAAAAAGCGGCGGTCGATGATCATGCGGCAGGAATCCGGCACGCACGCGGACGGGAAGCCCTCGGTCTGCTCCTCCGCGCCGCCGTGAAAGGAGTTGATGTTCAATGTCGACTGGCGCGCGCCATCGGGAACCACCGGCATGGCCGTGTGCCGCTGGGCCATGGCGGGAAACAATTCGCGCTCAAAGCGTTCCACCACGGCGTGCATGTGGCGCACGGCGCAGTCGCCCAGGAAGGGCATGGAGCCATGCGCGATGCGGCCATGCGTCTGGATCTCAGCCCACCACACACCGCGGTGTCCTATGCACACGCGGTCGACGTTCAGAGGCTCCGGGATGATGACGTGATCCACGCGCGGCTTGGAAAACCAGCCGCGCTCGGCGAGATAGTGCACACCGCCGTAGCCGCCGGATTCCTCATCGACCGTGCCAGAAATCTCCAATGCGCCGGGAATCGGCGCCCCTGACTCGATCAGCGATTCCACCGCGATGATGGAGGCCGCCATGCCGCCCTTCATGTCGCAGGCGCCGCGGCCATAGACGCGGCCGTCACGAACCACGCCGCTGAACGGATCCACCGTCCAGCCCTCGCCCGTCTTGACCACGTCGATGTGGCTGTTGAAATGCACGCAGGGGCCGGCTGTCGCGCCCTGCCAGCGCGCGATCACGTTGATGCGCGGCAGCCGGTCGTTGTCGCCGGGCGTGCCGGTGGCGCGCACGTACTGCACATCGAAGCCACGGGCCTTGAGCCGCTCGCCGATGAAGCGCGCGCACGGCTCGTAGGCCTCGCCCGGCGGGTTGACGGTGGGATAGCGGATGAGCTCGCGTGTCAGCTCCACCATCTCCTCGGCGCGCGCTTCGATGCGCTTCAACAGCTGGTCGGTGAATTCCTGGGTCATGTTTACTCTTCGATGCGCGCCCGGGCGCGCTGCGCTTCGCTCGGCAGATCCAGCGCATCATAGATCTTTGCCAGCGCGGAGTTGATGGGAACGCTCAAGCGGTCCACGCTGCGACGCAGTTCCAGCTGCTGCTGCGCGAGATTCAGATCGCCACTGCGAATGCGCGCGTCCAGCAGGATCTGCTCGAACAGATCGCGCTGCGCATGGCTGCCGCCGGTTTCGCTCATGCGCGGCAGCGCCGCGCCCAGCTGGCGCCGCGCAGCAGCGAAATCGCCCCGGACGTACGCCATCAGCCCTTCGGCTGCAGGCAGCGCCACCTCCGCCCAGGCTGCACGCACAAACTGCGGCGCGGTCCCGGCACGGGCGCGCGTTGCCTGCAGGAGTTGATCGGCTTCGGGCAGTGTCGCGCGGGCCAGTCCGTACAGATACTGCAGGGTGAGAAACGGCTGCACGGTGTCGTTCACCCGCGCGCGCAGGTAGGTGCCCAGGTCCTGCCAGCGATCGCCCACATCGATGCCCGCGAGCTCCATGCGCGCCAGCAGCGACACGGCGCCCACCTGATCCTGCGAGTAGGTTTTCAGCACGCCCCAGCAATGCTGGTCATACAGCGACAGCACGTCACCCTCGCGGCCCTGGCTCAGATAAAACAGCGCCAGGTGCCACCAGTTGTGAGTGACCATGAACGAATTGAGTCCGGTCCAGGTGTCGGTGACGCTTTCCAGAAACCAGGCGCCGTCCTCGATCTGCCCGCGGGTCAGATACACATGCGCCAGTGCATGCTGCGCCCACGGCTCCTTGCGCCGCAATTCCAGGGCGCGATGCGCGCTGCGCTCGGCTTGGTCTAGCAGATGGCATTGCTCATAGGCGAACGCCGTCATGCCGTGGATATAGGCCACGTCCTTGTTGGCCTCGCGCACCCGCAGGGCGCTGTGCAGCATGCCGGTGAAGTTGCCGCGGTTGAAGTCGAAATACTGATGCAGCTTGACCACCGCCAGATCCTGCGGAAACTCGCCGGCAATCTGCTGCGCGAGGCCGATGGCCTGCGGCATGTCATCGCCCACCCAGGCGCGCAGCAGTGCGACGTTCATTTGCTCGCGGCGCGTCGCCGTGGCGGCGGTACGCTCGGTGGCCGCCAGATACGATGCAGCGCGCTGCGGCGCTTCGGGCGCCTCGAGCAGCATCCACAGCATGCCGGCGTACGCATTGGCGATGCAGCAATCCGGCGCGGCGGCAGCGGTGGCGATGATGTGTTCGGCGCGCTGCTCGTAGGCGAGAAAACCCTCGACGAAATCCTCGATTCCCTCGAGCGTGCGCGGATCCTCCACCGTGACCGGATTGCCGAGGCCATCCAGCCGCATACGCCTCAGATCTCCTTCAAAAAGCTGGCGACATCCTCCGCGGAGCGCTGCGGAATCTCGATCTGCGGCAGATGCCCCACGTT
Organism: Pseudomonadota bacterium; assembly: GCA_025357635.1. Classification (GTDB taxonomy): domain Bacteria; phylum Pseudomonadota; class Gammaproteobacteria; order Steroidobacterales; family Steroidobacteraceae; genus TMP-86. The sequence continues at coordinate 23,377 of JANXOV010000140.1, read as the reverse complement.
GGGATAAACGATGAGCCTGGCGTTGGGAATGGCGGCGGCCATGCGCTGCGAGCTGCGCAACTCGATCAGCACATCGCTCTGGCCGTGCAGCACCAGCGTCGGCGCGGTGATTTGCGCGATCACCGCCGTGGTCGCGGCAGCCTGGCTTCCCAGGTTCACGGACATCAGGATGTCGCGGTGTCCCGGCGCACGCTGGAACTCCGCCCAGCGCGCCACCAGTGCCGGCGTGATCAGCGTCTTGTCGTACACGTCCGCTTTCAGGCCCTGATCGATGAGCGGCGCGTTGTCGATGCGCGCCAGGATCTGCCGGCCGATGGGGTATTGCAGAATCTTGAACGCCAGCGGCATCTCTTTTGGAGGCGCTTCGGGCGCAAACCCGGCCGCATCGACCAGGATCAGCGCCTTCAGCCGCTGCGGATGGCGCACCGCGAAGCGCCAGGCCACGCCCCCGCCCATGGAATTACCGGCCAGCGCGAACGGCGGCAGCTCGCGCCGCGCCGCGAACACATCCACCAGATCGGCCAGTTCGTCGCCGTCAAGCCGGTAACCCTGGGGTGCGCGCGTCAGTCCGTGCCCGGGGAAATCGATGCTGATGAGCCGATAGCGGTCCCTGAGCACCGCCACCCAGCCTTCCCAGCTGGTGAAGGCGTCGCCGTAGCCGTGCAACAACACCAGCAGCGGGCCGGCCGCGTTGCCCTCGTCGCGGTAGTGCAGGCGCACGCCGTTGGGGAGGTCGACGAAGTGCGACGCTTCGCTGCCGTACTTCTTTTCGAGCACCGCGTACGGGATGTCCGGGCCGCGATACTTGAGCCAGGCGGCCAACAGCCCGAGCGCGATCACGGCAATGAGAATGCCCGCCACTTTAAGAAAAAATCTCATGGCAGGCGCTCACCCTTAGAAAGAATAACTCACGCGGATGCCGAACGTCGCCGGCTGGCCGGCGGCCGCGACGATGGCGGTTTCATCCAAAAAGAAGTTCTTGGTCAGGTAATACTTCTCGCTGAAGATATTGCGTCCCCACAGCGTGGCGCTCCACTGCGATCCGCTGGTGGGCGACAACGTCACGTTGGCATTGGTCAGCCAGTACGAGGGCAGCGTGTGCTCGGGCAGCGTCAACAAAAACAGCTGCTGGTATTCATCATGGTAACTGTAATTGGTTTCGGCCCGCAGGCGGTAGCCGCCGATGATCCATGAGTACGCAATGTCGCCGCCGTAGCTGAGTTTCGGAATGTCCAGGTCCTTGCCGTTGAAGTCCACCAGTTTGCGATTCAAGATGGTGTCCTTGAACTTTCCTTCCTTGTAGCCCACGTACTGCCCGATTTCGAGATTCTCGATCGGCCGCCACTGCAGCTCGACTTCACCGCCCGAAATTTTCGATTTCGGCGCATTCACGAACTTGCCGACGTAAGTGTCCACCGGACCGTTCGCGCCGATGACGGTGAACTTCTCCGCGGACAACACCTGCTGGTCCTTGTAGTCGTAATAAAAGACCGCCGCATTCACGCGCAGCGTCGGCGTGATATCGGACTTGACGCCCAATTCGTACGCGACCAGCGTTTCCGGATCGAATGCATTGGCTGAGCGCGGATCCAATGTGTTGTGTGTGGTGAAGCCGCCGGATTTCACGCCGCGGCTGATGCTGCCGTAGAGCAGGCTGCGCGCAGCCAGCTGATATTCCAAGGCGACTTTGCCGGAAGTGTCGGAGGACGACAGCGAGCGGCTTTGCGCGCCGCCGGTGAACGAGGGGATCTCGAATCCTCCAGCGGTCAGGAATTTCGTGTTCAGATTGCTCAAATCACGTGTTTCATGTTCCTGCCGCACACCCAGGATGAACTTGAGGGCATCGGTGAACATGTAGCTGCCCTGGGCAAACACCCCCAACGACTTGCCCTTCTGCTCGTAAGAGGTCGTAGCCAGACCGCCGAAAAGGCTCTCGCTCAAGTCGTTGTTGAAATCTTCCGCCAGTTTCTCGTTCGAGTAATACACGCCGCCCACCCAGCCCAAAGGACCGGTTGAGGTGGAGGCGAGACGCACTTCCTGTGAAAACACCTTGGCGTCGCTGCGGAAATACACGTCGGTGATCGCAAAGGCCGTGCCGTCCCAATCCGTCAATTCGCGGCGCAGCAGCTTGTTGTATGCGGTGATGCTGGTGAGCCTGGCAAATCCCAGATCGATGTTGGCGGTCAGGTCGAGTCCATTGTTGGTGTTATTGAGTCCCGGCTTCTCGCCGGCGCGCAGTCCCACGGAACTTGCGAAACTCGGCCGCAGACTCCAGCCGGTGGCGTAGGGATTTGTCTCGGCAGCAATGACCGGCGGATTGCCCGGAACCGCGGACGTGGCGGTGAACAGCTGCAGGCCGTAGCCGTCGGACTTGTCCTGCGATGCATGCAAATTCAGACGAAGATTGACGGCCTTCGACGCATCCCACTCGAACTGCGCCCGAACCGCGAACTTGTTGCGGTCGCCCAGCTTGTCGCCGCTGACGCGATTGCGCTGCCATGCGCCGCCCTGCTCGGTCGCCCAGGACAATCGGCCTTTGAGCGTGTCGCTGAAGCCGCCGGACACATAGCCTTCGGCGCTGAAGGCATCGTGCGAACCATAGTCCGCGGTGATGCCGGCATGAAAATCCGCCGTCGGCCGGTTGGTGATGAAGTTTACCGCGCCACCCGTGGTGTTGCGTCCATAGAGCGTGCCCTGCGGTCCGCGCAATACTTCGACGCGATTGATGTCGAACAACTCACCCTGGGTTTGTATGGGCAAGGGCAGCGCCACGTCATCCACGCTGACGCCGACGGGCGAGCTGTTGTTCGAGGTGTAGTCGATGAAGCCCACGCCGCGCAGCCGGAATTGCGGCTGGCCGCTGCCGAAGGCGGGCTCAACCTCGAGACTGGGCGTGGCATTTTGCAGATCGTTGACCTTGACGATGCCGCGGGCCTTGAGTGCATCGCCGCCGATCACGGACAGCGCAATGCCGACGCTCTGTGCGGACTCTTCCTTTCGTTGCGCGGTGACGACAATTTCGTCCAAGCCGGTCGGAGCCGCATATCCCGTTGAGACGCCAATAGCCGCCACTGCAAGCGCCGCGGCCGCTGAAATTCTTGAACCCATTGAAATCTCCTGCAAAGATCTGGTAAGTGCGCAACGGAACCGTTGCGAGACATAAGCATCATTATCGGGCAATGGCGCGCTGTGAACTGATACTTCCTCGAGCCCTCATGCGCTTTGGTTATAAGCGATGCCGGCTTGGATGTGCAACTGCCCGGCGCACTGGTGTTCTGCCGATGGTCACGTGTGTTGCTTGCACGGCGTTGAGAGCCTTGACGTCAATTTACAACAGATCGATGGACGGACCGCTTCTTATGGGTCGCAAGGTCAGAGAATGACGCGCTCGAGCATCAGCTGGACTTTGCTATGATACTGTATATATAAACAGCCTCCGGAGCGGGTCACGGATGGAGCACCTGCTGAACGTCTTGGCGCGTCCGCCGAGCTTGCCGGACAGCTAAACGCAGCGACGCATCGCTGGTTGCTGTGAATCGCTGAGTTCGATCGGCGCAAAGGCTGGAACGATGGCGCGCTGAAGTCCTGCGCGCATTGGCTGAACTTCAAAGGTGGGTTGGATCTGGGCGCCGCGCGATTGCAAGCCTGATGTTCAAGAGAACTTGCGTGCCGCACGTTTCAGCGGAAACGTGTCGAAGCTAAATGCACCGGCCACCATCAACTTCGATGCTGACGCCGGTGATGAACGCAGCCTCGTCGGAGGCGAGGTACAGGCAGGCATTGGCGACGTCGGCGGGGGATGAGAATCGACCCATCGGAATCGTAGCCATGAACTTCGCGCGGTTCTCCGGTGTGTCGGGGACACCCATGAAATCCTGCATGAGTCCGGTGGGTCCCATCACGGGGTTGACGCAGTTGACGCGGATTTTCTCCGGCGCAAGTTCTGCGGCCATGGACTTGCTGATGACGACCACGGCGCCCTTGGATCCGTTGTACCAGGTGAGGCCGGGACGCGGGCGCACGGCTGCGGTCGAGGCAACGTTGACGAAGGCACCGCCGCCGACTTTGCGAAAATGCGGCACGAAGTGCTGCGCGGATAGATAGATGCTCTTGACGTTGACGGCGAAGATGCGGTCGAATTCGCGCTCGTCGACTTCCAGCAACGGCCGGTTGCGGTGCGTGGTGCCGGCATTGTTGACCACGATGTCGAGCGCGCCATAGACCTTCAACGTGGCCAGCAGCAGATCGGCCATGCTGTCGCTGCGCGACACATCCGCCTCGGCGAACACGGCGGCCCCGCCGCTCGCGCTGATTTCTCCGGCAACGCGCCTGCCCGCAGCGGCATTGATGTCGGCGACGACGATCTTTGCGCCCTCCAGAGCGAAGCGTTTGGCGATGCCCTCGCCGAAGCCTGAACCTGCGCCGGTAACGATCGCCACTTTGTTTTGCAAGCGCATGTCAAACCCCGTGCCTGATGGCGATGGTCTTCAATGTGGTGAATCCGAGCAGCGCTTCGAATCCCTTCTCGCGGCCGAAGCCGCTGGATTTCACGCCGCCGAAGGGCAGTTCGACGCCGCCGCCGGCGCCGTAGTTGTTGATGAACACCTGTCCGCAGCGCAGCTTGCGGGCCATGCGCATCTGACGGGCGCCATCGCGCGTCCAAAGGCCGGCGCACAATCCGTAGTCGGTGCCGTTGGCCAATTGCAGCGCGTGTGCCTCGTCATCGAAAGGCATGGCGGCGAGCACCGGGCCAAACACCTCGCGCTGCGCCAGCGCATTGCCAGGCGGCACATCCCGCAGCAGCACCGCCTCTTGATAGAACCCGCGCGCAGGCGATTCGGCCGCAACGCTGCCGCGCGCCATGACGGTGATGCCGTCGGATTGAGCCTGCGCCAGCATGGCGCGCACTTGCGCGAATTGCTTTTGATTCACCAGCGGCCCCATGTCCAGATCCATCGCCGGCGGGCCGGCGCGCAGGGACTTGAATTTCACCGCCAGCTTTTCGAGCACCGCTTCGTAGACGCTGCGCTCGACCAGCAAACGACTGCCCGCAGAGCAGGTCTGCCCGCAATTCTGCGCAATGGCGTTGACCACCGCGGGCAGCGCCGCATCCAGATCGGCATCGGCGAAAATGATCTGCGGCGACTTGCCGCCCAATTCCAGCACGAGGGGACAATGACGTTCGGCGGCGGCGTGGCCGACCAGCTTGCCGGTCGCGGTGGAACCGGTGAAGGACAGATGATCGACGCCGGAATGCGCCGTCAACGCAGCGCCGGCCTCATGACCATAGCCGGTGACGACGTTGACAACGCCGGGCGGAAAGCCCACCTGCGCGGCGATTTGCGCCACGCGCAACAGCGACAGGCTGCCGTCTTCTGCCGGTTTCACCACGCAGGCATTGCCCGCGGCCAGCGCTGCGCCGACGCTGCGGCCGAACACCTGCATCGGATAATTCCACGGCACGATGTGCCCGGTGACGCCATGCGGTTCGCGCAGCGTGAGCACGGTGTAACCGCTCTGAAACGGCAGCGTCTCGCCGTGCAGCTTGTCGCAAGCGCCGGCATAAAATTCGAAATAGCGCGCCAGCACGATCGCATCCACCCGCGCGGTCTTCAACGCCTTGCCGGTGTCGCGCGCTTCCAGTTGTGCCAGCGCCTCTTGCTGTTCGAGCACGGCATTGGACAGCCGCATCAGCAGGCGGCCGCGCTCCAGGGCCGACAGCCGGCCCCATTGGCCGCTGAATTCCGGCCCGACGGCAGCGCGTGCTGCACGGACCGCCACGTCAATATCAACAGCATTGCCGCGCGCGATCTGATCGAACGGCGCTCCATCACTGGGGTCGATGACATCGATGGTCCCACCGCCGGCGCCGGGTACCCATTCGTTACCAATGAAGTGTTGTGCTTTCATCCACGCATCTCAACCAAGATTAAGATTCTATGTGAGCCGCGATCGCAGCCCCCACCTCCGCCGTACGCGCCGTTCCGCCCATATCCGGCGTACGCGGCCCTGTCGCCAGCACGTCTTCGATGGCCGACACGATGGCGCGGGAGGCTTCGGCATGACCCAGATGATCCATCATCAACGCCGCCGACCAGATCTGTCCAATGGGGTTGGCAATCCCGCGCCCGGCGATATCGGGCGCTGAACCATGCACGGGTTCGAACAGAGAAGGGAATTTGCGCTCGGGATTGAGATTCGCCGACGGCGCGATGCCGATGGTGCCGGTGCAGGCCGGACCCAGGTCCGACAGGATGTCGCCGAACAGGTTGGAGGCCACCACCACGTCGAACCAGTCCGGATGCTGTACAAAGTGCGCGCACAGAATGTCGATGTGAAATTTGTTGTGCTTGACCTGAGGATACCGGGCGGCCATCGCCGCCAGCCGATCGTCCCAAAAGGGCATGGTGATGGTGATGCCGTTGGACTTGGTGGCGGCGGTCAACAGCTTGCGCGGCCGCCGCTGTGCCAGCTCGAAGGCGAACTTGAGCACGCGATCGGTGCCGGTGCGCGTGAAAATGGACTGCTGCATGGCCATCTCGCGATCCGTGCCCTCAAACATCCGCCCGCCCACGCTGGAGTACTCGCCTTCGGTGTTCTCGCGCACCACCACGAAATCGATGTCGCCCGGATTGCGGTGCGCCAGCGGGCTGGGCACGCCGGGCATCAGGCGCACGGGGCGCAGATTCACGTACTGGTCGAATTCACGGCGCAGCTTGATGATCAATTCCCAGATGGCGATGTGGTCAGGCACCTGGTCGGGCGCGCCGACAGCGCCGAAGAAAATCGCGTCATGCGCGCCGATTCTCTCGCGCCAGTCGGCCGGCATCATGCTGCCAACGCGCAGATAGTGCCCGCAGCCCCAGTCGAAATGATCGGTGTGCAAGCCGATGCCGAACTTGCGGCTCACCGCCCCGAGCACGCGCAAGCCTTCGGCCATCACTTCGGGCCCGATGCCATCGCCTGCAATGACGGCGATGCGGTGGGTCATGCGGCCGGCATGCTGGTCGCAGGCGTCCCGGTCAGCCTGATCAACAAGCGGTTCAAACGCTGCACGTAGTCGATGGGATTGCCGATGCGGTCGCCTTCGACCAACGCAGCCTGCTCGTACAACAAGGTCGCGAGTTCGCCGAAGCGCTCCGCGTCGGACTCCTGATCCAGGTACTTTACCAGCGCGTTTGACACATTCATTTCCAGAACGGGCTTGGACGGCGGCATCTTCTGACCCGTGGCCTCGAGAAGGCGGCGCATGGCGGCATCGGGTTCGTGTTCACCCACGACCAGACAAGTCGGCGAATCTTTCAAGCGGGTGCCGACGCGCACTTCGCTGACCTTGTCGCCGAGCGCATCCTTGACGCGCTTGAGCAGACCCTTGCTCTCTTTCAGATCGGATTCTTTGCGCAGGCGGTCGAACTCGGTTTCCAGCTTGCCCAGATTCAAATCGCCTCGCGCGGCGTTCTTGAAGTGTTTACTCTCAAACTTGTCGAACTGCTCGGTGATCCATGCATCGATGCGCTCGGACAGCAGCAGCACTTCGATGCCGTGCTCCTTGAGCTGCTCGATGTAGGGACTGGAGCGGGCAGCCGCGACCGAATCGGCGATCAGGAAGTAGATGTGTTCCTGATCGGTTTTCATGCGCTGCACGTACTGCGTGAGACTGACCTTCGGGTCATCCACGCTCTCATGCGTGCTGGCGAAGCGCAGCAGCGGCAATATCTTGTCGCGGTTGGCAGGATCTTCCGCCACGCCCTCTTTGAGCACCGTGCCGAATTCCTTCCAAAAGGCGGCATATTTGTCCGCATCGTCGGCGGCGAGCTTGGACAGCAACTCGAGCACGCGCTTGGTCAGGCCGCTGCGGATGGCCTCGACCTCGGCATCGTGCTGCAGGATCTCGCGCGACACGTTCAGCGGCAGGTCGCTGGAATCCAGCACGCCTTTGACGAAGCGCAGATACAGCGGCAGGAATTGCTCGGCATCGTCCATGATGAAGACGCGCTTCACGTACAGCTTCAGGCCACGCGGCGCCTCGCGCTGCCACAGGTCGAACGGCGCACGGCTGGGCACATACAGCAGGCTGGTGTATTCGCGCCGCCCTTCCACCCGGTTGTGGCTCCACAGCAAGGGCTCGGAGAAGTCGTGCGACAGATGCTGATAGAACTGCTTGTATTCCTCGTCTTTGATTTCCGAGCGCGGCATGGTCCACAGCGCCTGCGCCTGGTTGACGGTTTCGTATTCCAAGGACGCTTCGCCGGCCTTCTGCATCAGGATCGGAAAACCGATGTGGTCCGAATAGCGCCGGATCAGGCTGCGCAGCCGGAAGCCGTCAGCGTATTCCTTGGCCTCGGGCTTCAGGTGCAGCACGATGCGCGTGCCGCAGGTGTCCAGGTCGACGGTTTCGACATCGAACTCGCCCTCGCCGCTGGATTCCCAGCGCACGCCGCTGGCCGCCGGATCACCCGCCTTGCGCGAAAACACCTCGACGCGCTCGGCGACGATGAAGGCGGAATAAAATCCCACGCCAAACTGGCCGATGAGCTGCGAGTCCTTCTGCTGATCCCCCGACAGCTGCTGAAAGAAACTGGCCGTGCCGGACTTGGCGATGGTGCCCAGATGGGAGATGGCCTCTTCCCGGTTCATGCCGGCGCCGTTGTCGCGCACCGTCACGGTGCCGTTGCCGGCCGCGTCGGTGTCGATCCAGATCTTCAGTTCCGCCTCCTCGGCCAGCAATTCGGGCCGGGCGATGGACTCGAAACGCAACCGGTCATTGGCGTCGGATGCGTTGGATATCAACTCACGCAGGAAAATGTCCCGGTTGCTGTAGAGGGAGTGGATCATCAGCTTCAGCAGCTGCTTCACCTCGGTTTGGAAACCGTGCTTTTCGACCGTCATAAATTACCTTTGCCTTCGGCCCCATGGATGGGGGGCGAGATTGTGGCAGATCGGACGGGTTCAAGGCTCGGTGAGTGCCAAAATGGAATAGAATTTGATCCGCCATGGCAACGCGCGACACCCAATCCCGGATACTCGATGCGGCCTTGGAACTGTTCAATCAGAACGGCTCGGCCGCCATTTCCACCAATCGCGTCGCCGCCCATTGCGGCATGAGCAAAGGCAACCTGCACTACCATTTCCGCAACAAGCAGGAAATCGTGCGTGCGCTGTTTCAGCGCGCCTTGCATGAGATGGACAGCGGTTGGTACGGGGATCATCTGGCGCCGACGCTCGAACACATGGCGGCCATGTTCGTGCGCCAATTGCAGCTGATCTTGAAGTATCGCTTTTTCTATCGTGAACTGGCCGGTCTGCTGCGCAGCGACCCGCTGCTGCGGCAGCGCTTCGCCCACAATCGGGAGCGCCGGCTCAAGGAAATCGAACGCTTTTTCCTCAGCCTGTCCGAACGCGGACTGATGCGCATCCCGGCGGACGCGCCGCGTCTGCGCTGCATCGTGGACGTAACCTGGATCGTCTCGGAAAACTGGCTCAACTACATCGACTACCATGACCGCGAAGTGAGCGTCGAGGCCATCCTCGAGGGTTACCACGAAATCCTCGAGGTGCTGCGGCCTTATCTGTGCGCCGATCCGCAGCAGATCACGCGCGAGTCCTACCTCACCATCGAGCGCCTGGCCTCAGCGACGCAACACCCCGTCAGTACCCCGGCGTAACGGCTTCGCGTAGGTGGGCAGCGGTGCGCCGGAGGCATCCTGCAGCGTCACGCCATGCGGCCAGGACGGCGGCGCCACGGCGATGTAACGCGCAAGACCGCCGGTCCCGCCCTCGGGCTTGGCGTAGCCGATGATGATCAGCGCGCCGGCCTCGGGCACCTGATCCAGGTTCGCCACCCCTTCGGCCTGCGTGAAGTTGTTGTGCATCAGCCAGGCTTCGGCCTGGAAATCCGGGGTCATGTCGGTGTCCAGCGGCTCGTGACCGTGAAACAGGATGTGCCGCTGCAGATGCAGGAATTGCAGCGCCGGCAGCGTTACGCCCGGAAACGGCCGCTGGGTGAAGCGCGCCGCATCGTTCCACTTCTTTGACCAGTCCGTGCGGAACATGACCACCGATCCGGCCGGGATGCGGCCATGCCGGGCTTCCCAACGCTTCACATCGTCGAGGGTCGCGGCATATCCCGGGTCGGCGGACACCTGGCTTGACACGTCGATGACGACCAGCGGCCGCAGGGCATAAGTCGCCGGCAGCTCGCTGATGCTGGCGGCGTACGCACCCCAATGCGCAGGCGGATCCAGCTGCGTGCCGACCTGATCGGTGGGCAGTTCGTAGGCGGTGATGCCGGCACCTTGCTTTTCATAGCTAAACGGCTCGCCCTTTTCGATCAGGCCGGGTATCGCGACGGCAGCGCGCGCCGGCCCCACCTTCAGATCGCCGAACCCGCTGCCTGCCGGCTGGCCTGGCGCGAAAGCATGGGTCAGATCGATGTATTTCGCGCTCTCGAAGCTATCGTGGTAAACTCGCCACAAATCCAGATGCGGCGCCGCCGGTTGACCCGCACCGGCCGACATCACCGTCCATCCGATCATGCCGCCGATGAAACGTCGAATCTTTCTCATGCCCTCGACGTTACTCATGCGCGCAGTGCGGTGCAAGCCGAGAAAAGATTAGGGCCTTGGGGCTAAAGATCTTGTGTAAATCATGTCCAGGGTTGCTAAAACTACTGTGGAATATGGACAAACCCGTAATCGCCCAACCCAAGCCCTGCCTGATCACGCTCAAGGCGGGCCGCACCTATCATTGGTGCAGCTGCGGCCGCTCTGCCAGGCAGCCCTATTGCGACGGCTCGCATGCCGGCACAGGCTTCGAACCGACCCGCTACGTGGCCACCCAGGACGGCGATGAGGTTCTTTTCTGTGGCTGTAAACATACAAAGACCCCCCCCTTCTGCGACGGTGCCCATACCAATCTTCCCGGCGGCTCGCCGCTGGAGGATGCCTTCAGTGAGGCCAATCGCGCGGTACCGCTGATCGCGGACAAGGCTGCCGGCCGCACGCAGTTGAACGGCAACTGCTACGTAATGTCTCCTGAACAGGCGCAGTGGGCCACCCGCGGGCCGCTGCGCTACTGCACTGTCGTCAACGGCGAACTTGGCGCGCTGTATCAAACGCAATTCCTGCTGGAAACCAGCGGCGCCATGACCGAGGCGGTGGGGTTCGAGAATCGCCACGTCATCCTGTTCGTTGCGGCCGGATCTGGCACGGTGACGATTTCGGGCCGTCCTTTCTCAGTTCGCGCCACCGACGGCGTGTACATTCGCCCCCACGAGGCATTTGCACTGAGTGCGGATGCAGGCTCCAGCCTGCGCGTTTACGTGCTGGCCTGCCCGCTGGCGCAAATCCGCTGGTTTGCAAAGATGCCGGACTCCTTCGACGGGCAGTTTCCGCAGCGCGTGGTGTCGGTGGACGCTGCGCAGCGCACCGGCATGGGACCGCGCTATTTTCAAATTCTCGTCGACAAAAAAATCGGCTCCACGATGATCACGCAGTTCATCGGCCACATTCCGAAGTCCAAAGCCGCGCCGCATCGTCACTTGTACGAAGAGGCCATCATCGTGCTGTCGGGCGAAGGCTGCATGTGGACCGAGGATCGCAAGGCCAATGTGCGCGCCGGGGATGTCATCTTCCTGCCGCGCAAACAGATTCACTCCTTGCAGTCCACCACCGATGAAGGCATGGACGTCGTAGGCGTGATTTATCCCGGGGACAACCCCAGCATCAATTATTACTGACCAAAAGCAACTAAGGGGATCAACTCGTGAATACTTCATCGAAGCGCGGACCACGCATCGTCGTGGCTCTGCTGGCAAGCCTGCTTTCCTGCATCGCATTGCAGTCGGCCGCGGTTGCGGCAGATGCGCCGGTCGCGTCCACGGCATTGGAAGAAGTGGTTGTAACCGCAAACAAGCGCGGCGAACAATCCACACAGGACACGCCGGCGGCTATTTCGGCACTGTCGGGCGATGATCTGCAAAAATCCGGCGTAGTTAACTTTGCAGATTACGCGGGCCTCATTCCCAGCCTGTCGTACACCGACTTGGGGCCGGGCGACAAGAAGTACGTGATCCGCGGCGTGACCTCCAAGGGACCGGCCACGGTCGGCGTCTACTACGATGAAACCGTGATCACCGCGCAGAACGCAGGCGATGGCGGCGGCCGCAATGCCGACATCGCACTGTTCGACCTGGATCGCATCGAAGTGTTGAAGGGCCCGCAGGGCACCCTGTACGGCGCCAGTTCCATGAGCGGCACCATCCGCTACATCACCAAGAAGCCGGTATTGAACAAATTCGAAGGCTATGTGGAGACCGAAGTGTCGGCCACCTCCTCCGGCGGCACGAATCACAATTTCAACGGCGCCATCAATGTGCCGCTGGTGAATGACCGTCTGGCGCTGCGCGCGGTGGGTTGGTACATCAAGAACGACGGCTACATCGACGATGTGCGTATTCCCGCAGGTCCCGTGAACAACGCCAACGATGACACCACCAAGGGTGGTCGCGTGACCCTGCGCTGGCAGGCCACGGACAATCTCAACATCATCGCCACAGGCACGATGCAGAATCTCGATGCGGGCGGCTCTTCACGCTACACGCCCCCCGGGGCGCAATCCTTCGGCGATGCAGGCGCCGGCTTTCCGCCCGTCGCAGGCGGAGATCTGATCAACACCGACCTGGCCTTGAGCCCTTGGCAAGAGAAAATCAAAATTGCGGGGATCACCGCCGAATTGACCGCTGCCGGCGGCGTATTCACGGCCACGGCCAACCATTTCAACAGGCAAATCGACTATGCCTTCGATTCCTCACCCATCCTGTTTTTCTTCGGTGTGCCGATTCCCGGCGTGACGCTGCAGCCCCAGGAGCGGCGCATCAACTCGGCGGAAGTTCGCTATGCATCGAAATTCGCCGGCCCCGTGAACTTCGTCGCGGGCGGATTCGTGCAGGATGAAAAGAATGACTTTCGGGTGGAAGTGATCAAGACCAACGCGGCCGGACAGCCCAACGGTCCGTTCAGCCCGCTGGACAGCGACGACGCGCTGACCAATCCCAACGGCAACACCTTCTTCGGCCGCTACGACAACAACAAGATCAAGCAATACGCAGGCTTCGGCGAGGCCACCTGGAATCTCACCGACAAACTCACGGCCCTGGCCGGCGTGCGCTATTTCCACTCGAAACAGGACAGCGTGCAGGACACCACGCATCCCTTCGGCGGCTTCGGCACCAACATCCCGGTTGGACCTCAGAGTCCTCCGACCCGGACGGACACGAAGACCACCTTCAAGGTGAACCTGTCATACAAAATCGATCAGAACCTGCTGGTGTATGCGACGGCATCCGAAGGCTTCCGCGTGGGTGGAACAAACTCTGCCGATTTACCCTTCGTCGCCGGCGACATCCCGCCGGGCTTCGGTCCGGACACGCTCTGGAACTATGAAATCGGCGAGAAGTCGGAATTTCTCGACGGTAGACTGCGCGTCAATGTGGCGGCCTATGAAATTCGCTGGTCCGACATTCAGGTCCAATCCACCGACAAGACCGGCGCCTTCTTGTTCACGACCAACGCCGGTACCGGCAAGGTCGACGGCCTGGAAATCGAGGCGAGCGCCCTGCTCGCGCAGGGACTGGTGTTCGACTTCGGCGGTTCGTATACAAACTCCCGCCTGACATCGGACCCCGCGCCCATTCCGGTCAGCGATCCGAATTTCGCCAAGAGCGGCGACCGGTTCCCGGTCGTGCCGCTGGTTCAGTTCAGCGCAGCGCTGACCTATACCGTGCCGGTGTCAGCGGACAGTTCCATGAACTTCCGCGCCGATGTCACGCACCGCGGCAGCACCAACACGCAGTTCAACACCGCAAGCAGGTTCAACGTGCCGCTGCAGTCCTACGATCTCGTCAACTTGCGCGCGGGCCTGGATTGGAGGAACTGGCAGTTCACGGTGTTCATCAAGAACGTCCTGGATCGTCGCGCACAAGTAGATGCAATCTCTTCGGACCAGGATCCGCTGGCACGCATCACCTCGCGACCGCGCACCGGTGGTTTGGCCGCGAACTACAGGTTCTGATCTACTGCACCGCGTGCATGACCAGATCGCCAAGCGGGAAACGGGACTCCATCAAGCGCTGACCAAAGCCCAGGTCGTAATGATCGGCCTGGGCGGCGCCATCGGTACGGGGCTGTTCATGGGCAGCGGCATCGCCATCGGCTATGCCGGGCCTGCCGTGGTGCTCAGCTACGCCATCGCCGGCTTCATCGCGGTGGTCATGGTGTTCAGCTTGTCGGAAATGGCCGTGGTGCACCCCGCGGCCGGCTCCTTCGGCGTCTATGCCGAGACCTACCTGAATCCGTGGGCCGGTTTCGTCGTGCGCTACACCTACTGGATGAGCCAGGTGGTGGCCATCGGCGGCGAGGCCGTGGCCGCCGGCATTTACATGACCTATTGGTTCCCGTCGGTGCCGGTGTGGATGTGGTCGCTGGGGTTCGCGTTCATCCTGCTGTATGTGAATACGCGCGCTGTGGGCAATTTCGGCACCGTGGAATACTGGTTTGCGCTCATCAAGGTCACGGCCATCGTGCTGTTCATCATTCTGGGCGTTGCGAACATCTTCGGCCTCGGCACGGCCGCGGTCGGATTCCACAATCTGCACGAACTGCCCGGTGGATTCATGCCGCACGGCTGGGGCGGCGTGTGGATGGCCGTCATCGTCGGCGTGTTCTCGTTCAACGGCATCGAAGTCATCGCCGTCACCTCGGGCGAGGTGGCCAACCCGCGCGAGGCGATTCCCGCGGCATTGAAAACCATGGCGCTGCGGCTGATCCTGTTCTACGTGCTGGCGCTGATCATCGTGGTGGCGGTTGTGCCGTGGACGCAGACCGGCGCGAAAGTCGTTGCGCAAAGCCCTTTCGTGCGCGTGTTCGCCAACTCCGGCATCGCGCATGCCGCGGGCGTCATGAACTTCGTGGTGCTGAGCGCGGCGCTATCGAGCATGAACACCAATGTGTACGTATGTTCACGCATGCTGTTCTCGCTGGCCCGCGGCGACTACGCGCCGGCGATGCTCGGACGGCTCAGCAAGTCCGGTTCGCCAATGCCGGCGGTGATTCTCTCCGGGGTCTGCATTCTGCTGGCCGCAGCCGTCTCGGTGCTCACGCCGCGCGCCTACAACTATCTGTTCGGCGTCGCGCTGTTCGGCGCAATGATCGTGTGGATGATCATCCTGGCCAGCCATCTGAGTTTCCGGCGGCACCATGGGAAGCGCGAACTTCCCGTGCGCATGCCGCTGTTTCCCTGGATGCAGCTGGCAGGACTTGCGTTGCTGGCTGCGCTGCTGATCACCATGGCGCTGGACACGGAGTTCTGGAACATCTCCGCCATCGTCGGGGTGCCGTGGCTGGTCTTTCTGACAGCGGCGTATTTTTTATGGAAGGCGAAAAACAAATGACATCCCCCGATTTCAAGGCGCTGCGGCGGGAATTTCCGCTCCTGTCGCGCAAGACCTACTTGAACAGCGGCTCGTATTGCGCGCTGGCCAACAGCGTCAAGGACGCCTTCAACCAGTACATGGAAGACCGCCTGCTCGTGGGCGCGAACTGGGACGTCTGGGTGATGAAGAACGAGGCGGTCAGAGGCAGCGTGGCGCAACTGCTGCATGCGTTGCCCGATGAAATCGCGGTGACCGCCTCCGCCTCGGCCGGCATCAACGCCCTGGCGAGCGCGCTGGAATTCGGCGGCGAGCGCAACAAGGTCGTGATCAGCGACTTCGAGTTTCCCACCAACGCACAGATCTGGCATGCGCAGGAAAAAAAGGGCGCGCAGGTGGTGCACGTGCCGCGCGCAGCGGATGGCTATATCGGGCTGGAGCAATTCGACAAGCTCATCGATGAGCGCACGCAACTGGTCGCCGTGACGCAGGTGTGCTTTCGCAATGGCGCCAGACTCGACATCGCCGGCATCACGCGCATGGCGCACGCGCGCGGCGCGAAAATGCTGGTCGACACCTATCAGGCCGCGGGCGGCGTGGAAATTGACGTGAAGGCGCTCAACGTGGATTTCGCCGTCGGCGGCTTGCTCAAGTATCTGCTGGGCACGGCGGGCCTGGGATTTCTTTATGCGCGTCGGGAGCTCATTCCCGCCCTGCTGCCCACCAACTCCGGCTGGTTCGCGCAGGAGAACATCACCGCCATGGACATCAGCGCCAACCGCCCCTCGCCCACCGCGCGCCGCTTCGAAGCCGGCACGCCGGCCGTGGTGAATTGCTATGCGAGCGAGGCGGGGTTGAAATTTCTGCTGGAGGTGGGCGTACCGGCGGCGGAAGCGCGGATCCAGCAGCTGACGCGGCAGTGCATGGATGCTCTGGAGGAGATCGGCTGGCCGGCCATTACGCCGCGCGCCGACGAGCGGCGCGGCCCGACCGTGGCCATCCCGGCGCGCGATGCCTCCGGGCTCACTGCCAAGCTGTTGGCGCGCGACATCGTTACCTCGTACCGCGACAACTGCATCCGAGCCTCATTCCACTTCTACAACAACGAAGACGACGTCGGCGCCTTCATCGCGGCGATGCGGGAGCTTCGTTCAACCGATCGAGAATGAAGGCGTACTCCAGCGCGGTATCCTGGTAACGCTGGAACCGGCCCGACTTGCCGCCGTGACCCGCCGCCATGTCGATGGTGAACACCAGCGGATTGGAATCGGTTTTGGTGGCGCGCAGCTTCGCCACCCATTTGGCCGGTTCGAAATATTGCACCTGCGAATCCCACAGCGAGGTGTACACGAGCAATGCCGGGTAGCGCTGCGCGCTGATGTTGTCGTAGGGTGAGTACGACAGCATGTAGTCGTGGAAAGCCTTCTGCTGAGGATTCCCCCACTCGTCGTATTCATTGCTGGTGAGCGGGATGCTGTCATCGAGCATGGTCGTGACCACGTCGACGTAGGGAACGTAGGCGATGATGCCGCGGTAATCCTGCGGCGCCATGTTGGCGATGGCTCCCATCAACAATCCGCCGGCGCTGCCGCCCTCGGCAAACACCTTGTCGCGCGACGCGTAACCCTTGGCCGTCAGAAAGTGCGTCACGTCGATGAAATCCGTGAAGGTGTTTTTCTTGCGCAACTGGCGACCGTCCTCGTACCACTGCCGGCCCATTTCCTGCCCGCCGCGCACATGCGCGATCGCCACCACGAATCCGCGGTCCAGCAGACTGACCCAATCGGTGACGAACTCCGGATCCGTGGAGGCGCCATAGGAACCGTAGGCATATTGATACAGCGGCGCCGTGCCGTCGCGGGGCGTGCCATCGCGCCAGGCGATAGACACCGGCACCTGCGTGCCGTCGCGCGCCGCGGCGAACAGAAACTCGGTGCGGTACCTGGCCGGATCATAGCCGCCGATCACCTCGGCCTTCTTCAACTCCCGGGCGCCGCTTAGAAGGTCCACGTCGAAGGTTGAGGTCGGTGTGATCAGCGATGAGAAGGTGTAGCGCATGCTGGCACTGTCGTAGCCCGGCGTGGGCATCAGCTGCAACGTGCCGGCAGCGTCAGTGGATTCGATGAGCCTGTCGGTGCCGGTGCTCCACGGCTTGATCCGGATTTTGCGCAATCCCTTGGAGCGCTCCTCCACAGCCAGGGCGCGGCTCGATACCTCGAAGCCTTCGATGAACACGTCGGTGCGATGCGGCACGACGTCCTTCCAGGTGGCTTTGTCCGCGCTGGCGGCAATGGACGCGCGCACGATGCGGTAGTTCGGCGCCTGCCAGTTGGTGCGGATGAGGAAATCCCCGCCCATCGTCTCCACCTCGTACAGCAGATTGGCCGTGCGCGGCAGCACGGGCTTGAAACGCAGCTGCGGATCGGCCGCGTCCGCATAGCGCCATTCGCTTTGCTGCGTGCTGATCATTTCGATGAACAGGCACTTCTCCGAGCGGCTCTTGTGCAGATTTACGTAGAAGCTGTGGTCCTTTTCCTCGTACACCAGCGGGTTGACCCGTGCTTTCGATCCAATCCGATACCTGCGTACCCGCTCGGACAACAGCGTCACCGGATCCTTCTCCACGTACAGCAAGGTCCTGCCATCAGCGGCCCAGACGAACCCGGGTTCGACATTGGGCACGGCGTCGGCGAGCATCGCGCCGCTGCGCAGATCCTTGATCCGCAGCGTGTATTGCCGGCGCCCGACGATATCCTGGGTATACGCCAGATACCGGCCGCCGGGACTGACATGCCGGGATCCGATGTGAAAGAACTCATGGCCCCTGGACAGCGCGTTGCCGTCGAGCAGCACCTGCTCGGCGGCCTGCAAGGTCGCCTTGCGCCGCACATACACCGGGTACTCCTGCCCGGGTTCGTATCGCACGTAGTACCAGTAGCCGTGCTCGAACACCGGCACTGAGGCATCCTGCGGCGGCTCTCGCGCGGCCAGCTCCTCGTACAGCGTCTTCCGCAGGCCGGCACTCGGCGCCAGCACCGCGTCGCGGTAGGCGTTTTCCTGGCGCAGGTAGTCGAGCACCTCGGTGGAGCTGCGCGAATCATCGCGCAGCCAGTAGTAGTCGTCCTGCCGCGCGCCATGCGGCGAAAGCACCGAAAACGGCCGGCGTTGCGCCACCGGCGGTTGCGGCGAGCCCGGCGCCGTATCGGCCGGCGCCGCGGCGGACAACAACACCAGCGCCGCGGCAATCGACGCGCGAATCGTATGAATCATCATGAGTTCCTTGCGTGCATTACAATCGATCCATGGTCGTGAACTTCAATAATAGCTATGTAAAGCTGCCGGCGCGATTTTTTGCGCGGATCGCACCCACCCCGGTGCCGGCGCCGCGGCTGATCCGCCTCAACGAGGACCTGGCGCTCGAGCTGGGTCTGGATCCTGCGCAATTGCGCAGCGAGACGGGCGTGCAGATGCTGGCCGGCAATTTCATCCCCGCAGGCGCCGAACCGCTGGCCATGGCGTATGCCGGACATCAGTTCGGCAATTGGGTGCCGCAGCTGGGCGATGGCCGCGCCGTCCTGCTCGGCGAAGTCCTGGACCGCAACGGCGAGCGCCGCGACATCCAGCTCAAGGGCGCAGGCCGCACGCCCTTCTCCCGCTCCGGCGATGGCCGTGCCGCGCTGGGTCCGGCGCTGCGCGAGTACATCGTGAGCGAGGCGATGGCTGCATTGGGAATTCCGACCACGCGCGCGCTGGCCGTGGCGATGACGGGCGAACAGATTCGGCGGCAGGGGATGCAGCCCGGCGCCGTGTTCACGCGCGTGGCGCGCAGCCACGTTCGCATCGGCACCTTTGAGTTCTTCGCCAGTCGCGGTGACCACGAGGGCGTGAAGACGCTTGCCGACTACGTCATCGCGCGGCACTACGCGGATGCGGCCGGGCAGGCTCAGCCCTACCTTGCGCTGCTGCACGCAGTGATCGGCCGCAGCGCCGAACTGATCGCCCGCTGGCAACTGGTGGGATTCATCCACGGCGTCATGAACACCGACAACATGTCCATCGCCGCAGAAACGATCGACTACGGACCGTGCGCGTTCATGGACGCCTATCACCCGAAAACCGTCTACAGCTCCATCGATTCCGCCGGCCGCTATGCCTACGTGAATCAGCCGCGCATCGCACAATGGAATCTGGCGCGGTTTGCCCAGGCACTGCTGCCCCTGCTGGCAGAGGATGAAGCCGCCGCCATCGGGCTTGCGCAGGAGGCGTTGAACGCGTTCGTCGAACGCTTCCAGAGCGCTTACTCGCAAGGCCTGCGCGGCAAGCTCGGATTGGTCCAGACGCAACCCGGCGATGATGAACTGGCGCAGGGCCTACTCGACTGCATGACGCAGCAAGGCGCGGATTTCACGCTGACCTTCCGATGGCTGGGCGACATGGCCCTCGGCCCGCAGGCCGGCGGACCGGCAGCCGGGTCGAGAGTGCGCAGCCTGTTCGCCGATCCGCAGCCCTTCGATGCCTGGAGCCTGCGCTGGCGTGCGCGTCTGGCAGCCGAAGCCGGCGATGGCGCCGCCGCGCGGGTCCGCATGCGCGCCGTCAACCCGGCGTTCACGCCGCGCAATCATCGCATCGAGGCCGTGATTCAGGCCGCGCAGCAGCATGCGGACTTCACGCCCTTCGAGACGCTGCTCAAAGTGCTTGCCGCGCCCTACGATGAGCAGCCGGAATCGGCGCAATACGCGACGCCGCCGCAGCCGCACGAGGTCGTTCAGGCCACCTTTTGCGGAACGTGAACCATGCACGGAAGCTTCGGGAAATCACCGCCGTTGTGATGCATGCCCTGCCTTGCCAAGGCGCATTCTGCGACTCTAATGCCCTCTTATGTCGTGGACGGAACCATGGCCTCGAAGGCCCGCTTTGAACCGTATTTGCAGATCTTAAGTTCGCTCGCCCCCGGCGCGCGGCAGACTGCGATCTATGGCATCGACGGCGAGGTGCTTGACTGCGCGCCCGCCGCGCCGTCACCCGGGCTGCAAGCCTGTGCGGAATCGGTGCTGGCGCAATTGGCAAGGCACAATTCGGGACGCTTCGCGGACGCGCGCCTGTTGGTCGACGGCGCTGCCACGTATGTGTTCGTGGTGCGCGGCGCGGCAGACAAGCCGCTCGGACTGTTGATTCTGCAATGCGCCCCGGCGGCGCTGCTGGCGGACACCGCGGATGTCGAATCATTGCGGCTCCTGGCCGGCGCTGCACTGTCGCTGCTGGAACGTGAGTTCACCACCGTCGCGGGAGCCGGGACGGATCTTGAGAACGAGGCCTCCATTCACCTGCAATGGGCGGCCGACGTCGCGCTGAATCAAACCGCGGATACCCATGGCGGCATCATCAACGACACGATGCTGAGGTCCCTGCTTCAGCGCTCCAATGCCCGCGCGGGCCTGCTGTATCTGCCCGCCTGCGGGCTCGAGGTCATGATCGCGCCGCCGGAGGCGGACACGCAGGCCATCGAACAGTTGCGACGAGTCACCGTGCAGCACATTTTCCCGGTCATCAGCAAATCCGGTCTGCCGATGACCGCCAACAAGATCCGCGAGTCGAGCAACGCCGAGCTGGTGCCTTACCGGATACTGTGCGTACCGCTGACCCGCGGCTCGATCACCGTCGGGTTGATCGCCGTCTACAATCCGCGCAGCGCCAGCAGTTTCACGCCGCACGATGAAAATCTGCTGCAGTGTCTGGCCTCCAGCCTGTTCAAATTGGTTGAATCCGCCTACGACGAGGCGACCGGCCTGCTCACCCGCCAGGCCTTCGAGGAAAACGCAGTCCGGCGGCTCGAGCATGACGCTCCGCGATCGCGCTGCGTTGTGTACGGCGATATGGACCGCCTGCACACCGTGAACGACCTGTTCGGTTTCGCGCGCGGCGATGAAATTCTGCGCACGGTCGCCAACGTCTGGCATCGCAGTGCACTGCCCAAGGGCAGCCTCGTCAGCCGGCTGTCCGGGGACCGCTTCGTCGGAATGCTGGACGGCGTCACGCTGAATCAGGCGCGCGCCTGGGCCGAAAAGCTGCGCAACGACATCAGCGCCATCCTGCCGCCGGCCGAATGTGCGGGCCTCAACGTAACCGCCAGTTTTGGCATCGCGGCGATGGCGGCCGATCAGACGCTCAATCATGCCCTCGCCGCCTCCGAGACCGCCTGCAAGGCGGCAAAGGACCGCGGCCGCAACCGCGTCGAGTTGTTCGCAGACACCGATGCGAGCCTCATGCAGCGTCACGATGATCTGCACGTGTTCCGCGACCTGGTGGATGCGCTCGATGCCGAACGGTTCCAGCTGTTCGCCCAACCGCTGCGGCCGCTGTCGGATCCCGGCCGCGCCACGCATTATGAAATTCTGCTCAGAATGCTCGATGCCTCCAGCAGCATCGTGATGCCCGCGAAGTTTCTGTCTGCGGCCACCCGCTACCAGTTGTTCTCGCGCCTGGATCAATGGGTGATCACCAACGCCCTGGCCTCCCTGCAACCGCATCGCGAGCGGCTGCAGGCCAGGCAAACCACTTTCTGGATCAATCTGTCCGGCCAGTCGCTGGCCCAGCCGGATTTTGCGGACTTCGTGCGCAATGCGCTGCACGATGCCGATCTGCCGCGAGGCAGCATCGGTTTCGAAATCACCGAGAACGCCGCCATCGGCAACCTCGAACAGGCGCAGCGCTTCATGAGAAGCATGCGGGAACTGGGCTGCAGCTTCGCGCTGGATGACTTCGGCACCGGGCTGTCGTCCTTGAAGTATTTGAAGGATCTGCAGGTGTCGATGCTGAAGATCGACGGCAGTTTCATCCGCGACGTGCTGCGCGACTCACGCTCTGATTCACTGGTGCGCGCGGTGCTGCGCGTGGCCGCGGAGCTGGACCTGGAAACCACTGCGGAATGCATCGAATCGCGCGATGTCGCCGATCACTTGAGCGCTCTCGGGGTGACCTACGGACAAGGATTCGAGCTGGGCCGGCCCGGTCCCTTGAGCGAATTGCTGGCGTCGCAATTCACCGGCGACAATGATGCGACGAATGTGCTCAGCGCAGCGATGACGGCCGCCGGCTGATCGCGATGCGGGGAGTGCCCGCAATGTTTCAATTCCAGCATCTGCACATTCGGTGCCGCCCGGCCGATGATGCGAATCTGCTGCAGCGTGCCGTACTGATCTTCTTTGCCCTGAATCGCCAGCACCGGGCAGGCGATAGGCTGCAGATATTCCTCGATGTTCCAATCGCGAAACGCGGGATCGAGCCAGATGTCGTTCCAACCCCAAAACACGGCGGCCGGATCCGCATGGTAGCGGCCTAACTTCTCCGGCAAATCCGTTGTCAGATACGACTCGCGCGCCGCCGCGATGCTGGTGATGGACAGCGGCTCCACCATCACATGCGGGGCCATCACAATGACGCCGGCGGTCGCACGCCCCGATCCGCCGGCAAAAATCAGCGCGATGGAACCGCCGTCGCTATGACCCAGCAGGATCGGGCGCTCAATGCACAGCTGGTCCAGCAGCGCGGGAAGCGCTTCCAACCCTTCGGTGTGCATGTAGCGCAGATCCCGGGGCGCCCGCACTGTCTCGGACTGTCCGTAACCGCAGCGTGAATAGACCAGCGCCCGGCAGCCCGTGGCATCGGAAACGGCCTGCGGAAAATCCTTCCACATCGCCAGTGAACCCAATCCCTCATGCAAAAATACGATGACCGGCCGGCCGGCAACGTATTGCTGCGGATTCAACAGCGCGTATTCGATGCGCGATCCCAGAACGGCTGTGAACATCGATCAACCGCCGCCTGACAACCGGCGCATTGCGGGAACGGCTACCCGGGGATTTCGTAGATCACGTAGTATTTCTTGTAGCCGGCGGTGGTCCATCGACCCTTCCAGCCCTTGGGAATCGTCACGCCCTCGCCGGCCTTGAC
>JANXOV010000135.1 GCA_025357635.1 Pseudomonadota bacterium | reverse complement strand
CGAAGAACGCCTGCGCCGCGGCGGTGTGGTCGGCGCCCTTGACCGCCAGCGGTTTACCGATGCGCTTCAGCGCCGCATCGGCAAGCGATGCCGCCTCTTTGATGCCGGCCTTGGACCCGGCCACGTTGACCTCGACGATCTGGTCGGCGAGCATCGCCATGAGGGTGCAGCAGCCCTGCACGCGGGCCTCGTCCCATTCACCGGCAAGCTCGGTGCCATCGGCCAGCTTCAGCATGCCCTTCATGCGCTGATTGAGCGCGCCCTGCACCGTGCCGTACATTTTCCAGATCATGGCGGCGCCCGACCAGGTGACTTCCACGTCCACCTCGCGCAAATCATTGCCCACGTAGCGGCACGCGTTCTCACGCGATCGCTCATCCGGCGCATTGACGAACGGCGGCGTACCCAGCGGCTGCCCCAGCACGGCCTCCACTTCCTTCGCCTCGAGCACACTGCAGGGATCGCCCTCCGGCTTCTCATCCTCGTCGTCAGCCACGGTTTCATGCGTGTCGGCCGCCGCGACGGAGGACGCGGTCTTGCCGGCTTCAGACCCCGGCTTGGAACAGGCTGCCAGCGCCAATCCCAGCAATGCCATCAAACATAGACGCCAGAAGTTACGCATAGTGCCTCCCACGCTTAAAGCCCGCCCCATCATAGGCAGACGGGCGCGCCGCTGCAATTAAGGAACCCTTGCAGCGCTTCCCAACGCGGAAGGCATGCTATAGAGTCAAGCGCGTGCGGTCATGAAGCGGTTGCTTGGCATCCGATTGCGTTGGATCTTGCGACCGTTTGACGCCGCGGCGTTAACAAGGGGCGACGGGATGCGCACTTTTCAGATGCGTTTGCTCGGTTTGGCGATCGGCTGCGTTGTTGGCATTCTCGCAGTAACCGCTTGCACCAAAAAACCCACTCCACCCGAACCTGTTGCGTCGACATCGACGTCTGATCCATCCGCTACCGTAGGCTCGCCGAGCCCCCCTGCCGGCTCCACGCTGGCCATCGCCGGGCGATTCATGGATGGAGCCGATCAAGCGTCCATCCGCGCCTATCTGCAATCCGTCGTCGAGGTGAAGCCGACCAGGTTTCAGGTTCAATGGAATCCGGACACCGTCGCAGTCAGCCGCGACGAGGCGATGAAATCCTTGCAATCCGTCAGCGAAGACGGCAGCGAGTACACCTTCGACAGCAGCGAACCGGTAGTGAGCAAGCTCAAGCCCGGACGGATTCTGTGGATCTGGGGGATTGCTCTGCGCCGCGTCAGCAGTGTCGGCCGTCTTGGGGGTTCGACCCTGGTGAGCACGGTGCCCGTGTCGTTGCCCGACGCGCTCACCCAGGCGGACATTGCTTTTGATTCATCAGTCAATTTCGCGAACTCGTTTGTAGGAATGCGGCCGCATCAACTCAAACAGGCTGCGCCGCCGAAGACTTCCCGGCTTGAAAGCAGGTCCCAGTTCCGTCGCGTGATGATGACAACTGAGCCGGCTCCGGGCGGGAATCCGCCTCAAACCGACGGCGCGCCGGGCGAGGATCAAACCCCGGTGGATGACTACGGGGTTGTTGCCGCCACCGGCAGCGGCTACACGGGACAAATCGCCGGCTTTGAGTATTCTCTGGGCTATCACGTGCTTCCGGACCACCTGGTTCTGGAATTGCAGGCGCGCAAAGAGGTGGAGGGAGCCGACAAGGCCGTGAACAATGAAACAAAACGCGACCAGCGCGCCGAATTCTTTGAGGCGGTGAAAGAGCAGAGGGAAGCGCGTAAAGAAATGTTTGAGCAGTATCACCGACTGATGGATATCGGGAAGGAACTTGAGAATCTTGCGAACCCCAATAAGCCGGTCCTGCGGGTAACCGATCCAAAGCTCGGAGTGTTGAGCCAGCAATCGCTGGACGCGCTGGCAAAGCTTGATCAAAAAGATTTGAATGAGTTGAATGCCGAGGCACGCGCAAAGCTTGATCCCAAGGTGATCCAATCCACGTTGGAGAAATACAAAAAAGCGCAAGAGGAAGAAGAAAAGGCGGAAATCAAAAAAAAGAGACTTGCGGCCGCCGGAGCAATCGCCAAGCAGGTGTTTTATATCGTTTACGACAATCTTGACGTGAGATTCAAGGCGAAGATGGATCTGAATCAGGTGGCTCTGGCAAGCGCCATGAGCATCAAGGACGGCAATCTTAAGAATGCAGCGGCATCGTTCAAAAATATTGGCGGCCACATTGACCTGGAGTTTGTCGGCCGGTTGGGGAAGCCCGGTAGCGGGATGGTCAGCATTCCGGTTGCTCACGTTCCGCTGCAAATGACGATCCCCGTTCCCGTGTACGGCATTCCATTCGTGTTTCAAGTGGGGACCGATTTCCTGATCAAGCTGTCCTTGGTGGGCCTGAACGCGGCGATTCATTTTTCCGGCAGTTTTGATTTCAATGGCGGAACCGGCTTGCAGGCGAACACCGAAAAATCTGAAACGCCGGGAACTGTAGAAACATCTGATCCGAAGGTGGAGGACGCGGTGTCCATGAGCCCCGGGGTCTCGGCCACGGTTCTTGGAATTCAACTGCCGCGCTTGGGATTGGGACTGGGTCTTTTTGGCGCCGCGGGAATGGTGTTTGTTGATCTCGTCAACGTGCTGACCACGACCAACAGCGCGTCAGTCACCACGATGCTGGGGCCGCAATGTACGCGCTATACGCTCGATACGTCGGTGCATGTGGGCGTGGACGCCACCATCATGCCGATCCCGATCCCGTTGGTTGAATCGATCGCAAGCTCCGTTCTCAGTCAGAAGAAGGAGGTCGGACATCACACCTGGAAGCGGGTCAACCCTCCCATCAAGATGTGCGAGATTGAACCGGGGGAATCGACGTAGATCGGTCACCGTCATCCATGAACCGGAGAATGAATCGAACCCGTGTCATTTGCGCGAACCGTCTGCTGAGACCAGCGCTCCTTCGTTCATCATTCGTCCGCCGTTTCGGCCTGCTGTTGCTTTCATTGCCCGCCATCGCCGGCGCCGCGATCCCCCTGGAGAGGGGTCTGGTGATCACGTCGGTCACCCACGCAGGCCTTGCCGGCAGTACCGGGTCGCTGGCCGTGGCCGACACCGAAACGCTGTATTCGGTGTCCGAGGTGGCGGCTGACCGCATCGTTTTTAGCTTCAAGATTGCGGCGCCCGGCGATCAGAAAGCCAGCGATCTGCTCAAGGAGCCGCTCTCGCTCAAGCGCGCGGTGCGCAAGGAGGATCTCGCCGCCGCCACCCGCCTCAACCTGTCCTGGGGCAGCGATGACCCGGACATGTTTCCGGGCCAGACCTTCATTCAAACCTCCACCGCGATTCTCACGGCGCTCAAGAGCAAGGGTGAGACGCCGTTCGTGATGGCGATCAACGAGGGTGGAGTGTTCTCCGGAATCGAAGTGCCGCCGAGCGTTTCAAAAGCAACGGGCGGCGCGCCGCTCAACCTTGGCGGTCTGATGGCCGCTCTGGGGGTGGAGCGGCACTATTACCGTGGCACGCTCAAGCGCGTGGAGCCGGGCACCGTGCCGGTCTCCGTGCTGTTCAATGGCGAGCGCACCACCCTGCCCGCGGTGCACGCGCGCGGCACGCTGAAATATTCCGATAACGAACGCACGGTGGAGTTTTATTGGCTCGACGATCCGGCCAATGCACTGACGCTGAAATGGATGCTCGGCAAGAACTACTCGCTGGTGACGCGCATCGACGTGACACCGCCGCAAAAAGGCGAGGGCCACGGCGGCCGTTTGGGCGGAATCGACATCGGCAAAAGCCCAACGGCGGAGCGGCTGGCGGGCAAGACCTGCCGGGCCGAACTGCACGGCATTTACTTCGCCACCGGCAGCGCCAAGCTCCTGGAAGAGTCCACGGCGACACTGCAAAACCTGAGCGAGTTGCTCAACGCCAATCCCTCCTGGAACGTGACCATCGAAGGCCACACCGACAACATCGGCTCCGCCGACTACAATCTGGATCTGTCCAATCACCGCGCCGCCGCCGTGCGCGATGCGCTGACCGGACGCTATCACGTCCCCGCGGCGCGCATCAGCGCCAAAGGATTCGGACTCACCAAGCCGCGCGAGTCCAATGCCACCGATGAGGGCCGGGCCCGCAACCGGCGCGTGGAAGTGGCGCGCGCCTGCGCCAATTGAAGCCGTGCGCATTGCGAACGCAGCTTCGCAGCGGGGCGCGAAGCATCGCCGTCGCCGCCACATTGCGGGTATGATCCGCCGATTGCTTCAGGCATAAGGCCCCTCGGTGACCCCAACAAACTACGCAGCGCACGCTCCACGCAACCCGGCTGAACCCGGCCGCTCCTTACGCTCCCACTACGTCTCGATGATTGCCATCGGCGGCATCATGGCGCTCGCTGCTCTGGCCGGTGGTGCGGCCGCGGCGGATGCGCCGGTTCGCGCCCGCGATCTGGGCGTGCCCTTCGACGGAATTCCCGGTCCGTTGAATGCGATCACCGATGTGGCCGGCGTGCTCGTCGGACATACGACGTTGATCTCCGGGGAGGGAAAACTGCAGGTGGGCAAGGGTCCGGTGCGCACGGGCGTCACCGCCATCCTGCCGCGCGGCGCGGACTCGCTGAAAAAGCCGGTTTTCGCCGGGTGGTTTTCGCAGAACGGCAATGGAGAGATGACCGGCACGACCTGGGTCGAGGAGTCCGGCTTTCTCGAAGGCCCGGTGATGATCACCAACACGCACAGCGTGGGCGTGGTGCGCGATGCCGTCATTCAATGGCGCGTTGCCAAGGGTTCCGCGGACGGATCCGGCTACTGGTGGTCGCTGCCCGTGGTGGGCGAAACCTGGGACGGCTGGCTCAACGATACGAACGGATTCCACGTCAAGCCAGAACATGCGATTCATGCGTTGGAATCGGCGGCCGGCGGGGCCGTCGCCGAAGGCAGTGTCGGCGGCGGCACGGGAATGATCTGCAATGGCTTCAAGGGCGGCATCGGCACCTCCTCGCGGCAGCTGTCGGGCAAGGACGGCAACTACCGCATCGGTGTGCTGGTTCAATGCAATTTCGGGCGCCGCGAGAATCTGCTCATCGCGGGCATCCCCGTGGGCCGTGAGATCGAAGCGCCCGAACCCTATGCCTTCATGCCCTCGGACATTGCCGAGCGCGGCTCCATCATCGTGGTGGTGGCCACCGACGCACCCTTGCTGCCGCATCAGTTGAAGCGGCTGGCGCGCCGGGTTTCATTGGGACTGGGCCGGCTCGGCAGTTTGTCGGGCAATGGCTCGGGCGATATCTTCATCGCCTTCTCCACGGCCAATGTCAGTGCGGCCGGCAACGAGGGCGAACGTGACCTGAAGATGCTCGCCAACGATGACATGGACCCGATTTTCGGCGCGACCGTTTTCGCCACCGAAGAGGCCATCGTGAATGCGATGATCGCCGCGCGCGACATGACCGGCGCTGACGGCCACCGCATCATCGCCCTGCCGCATGAGCAGTTGCGCACGCTGCTGAAGAAGTACAACCGTCTTGTGAAATGATGCGCGCCCGCCATCGGCGGGCCGCGCTGCACCCTTATTGCAGGCCGGTATAGACGTCCTTGGCCTGCTGCAGACGCTGCAGCACCCGGCTCTTCTCGGCCTCGCTGTTCCAGTCCGGATACGCCTGCGTCGTCTCGCTGACACGGTCGATCCACGCGGCGAAGTACTTCGCGTCCTCGGCGCTGCGCGGCGCGCGCGCGCCGATGGTGACATACACCGGACTGGTGGTGGCATACACGTAGTTGTCCAGCACCGGATAGCGCGCCGCATCGCTCGATGCGCGCAACACGCACCAGCCGCTGTCGGTGAGCGCGATGCGCCCGGTGATGGCGGCCTGTTTGAGCGGCTTGCCCTTGATGAAGGAGCGCACGACCTTGCCGTTGCAGACCAGTTCCAGGTGATCGACCGCGACGATGGAGCGCAGGCGAACGGAAAACTCGATCTGTTTCTGTACCGCCGGGAATTTCAATTCATCCCCGATCTGCGCACCGCCCAGGGTCAGTCCCAGCAGCGGACCGTTGGTTGCGACGGTGCGGCCCTGCTTGAGCGCATCCAGCCAAACGCGGGTATCGAGCGGACCGGCCGGCACGCGCACGTACACGCGGTTCATGCCCACCGGGCCGCGCAGCGATGCGAAGTTGGCCATGGCATCCGTGCCGCCGGCGGCCGGGATGCGAAAACCCAGATTCAACAATCTGTACCAGACACCGGCGGTGAAGCGATGATCGCTGAACCCGACGATTTCCAGGTAGTCGACCTTGCCCAGCGCCACGTCCACCGGGAGTTCGTTGGACAGAGGCTGCCGCGGCATCGCCAGCGGATTCGGATCATCGTCAAACGGATGCACGTAGCCCACCAAGGCGCCGCGCGCGTGCGCGATGTCGGCAACGTCGGCGTTCATCGGATACAAACTGCGGGCGGCCGTGTTGGGATAGCCGGCGTATCCGGGCAGAATGATCCCCTCGCCGATGCCCAGCAGACCCAGGTGGCCCCAATAGCTGGTGTGAAACTCCTGGCCATGCAGTACCAGCGCATCGTCCTTTGAGGCCGGATCCAGATGCGCGCCGTTGTAGGCGATGTCGGGAAAGCGCTGCTCCTTGTTCACGATCAGCGACTGCACGATGCTCAGATTCTCGCCCTGCGCCTGCAGCACCAGGT
Source organism: Pseudomonadota bacterium (assembly GCA_025357635.1). Classification (GTDB taxonomy): domain Bacteria; phylum Pseudomonadota; class Gammaproteobacteria; order Steroidobacterales; family Steroidobacteraceae; genus TMP-86. Next base: position 30,349 of record JANXOV010000135.1, on the reverse strand, counting down.
GCGCAGGCGTGTTGCGGTAGTTGCCGCCGTAGTTCATGTGCACGTGGACATCACCGCTGACCCAGCGCGCGGCATCCGGCACCGACCACGCTCCCGTGCTCAGATTCGATTCCACCTCCAGCGTTTGTCCCGCGGTCACGCGCACTTCGCGCGATTCCAGATCGCGCTCGAATCCCTTCAAGATATCGATGTGCACGATGCCGGCAGGGACATCGAGGCGGGCCTCGCCGCTGGCGTGGAAATAGTGCGCTTCAAAGGGGCGCTGCTTGCGATCGTAGCCGTCATCGGCCTGCATCCAGGCATCGGCCGGCGCATAGGACTTGCCCGCCGCGTCGGTCACACTGATGCGCGCTGCGACCGCGGCGCCGCTGGCATCATGCAGCTTCAAGAGCAGGCGTGCAGTGGGCTGCAGGTAGTGGCGATCCGTGATGGCGAGGGACTTGACGATGCCGCCCGGAATCTGCTCGATGCCGATTTCAGTGTTGCCGTGCTGATTGGAAATGAACGCGATTCGGCTGCCGTCGGGCGACCAACGGGCGCTCGTCTGATCCCAATCGCCAAAAGCCACGCTGAACACATCGCCGCCGTTGGCCGGCATCATCCACAGGTTGTGCCAGGAACGTCCCGCATAGGAACTGAACACCAGGCGCGAACCGTCCGGCGACACCTCGGGACGTGCGCGCCAATTGGTTTCCTCGTAGTGAATCTCCCGCCCCACACTGCCCGGCGCCGCGGCGATGCGCCAGATGCCGCCGGTGCCGTGAATGTGGTTGCGATTGGTGACATAGATGATTTCCCTGCCGTCGCGCGACCACACCGGACTGATCTCGTGGTCATGGGGACTGTAGTAGTAGCGCGGCAGCTCGCTCAGATGTTCCTGCGTGATCTGCTGAAGATTTTGCAGAGCGCCCTGTTCGAAGTCGGCGACGAACAAATGGAAACGGCCCTGATCGGCGCTCGATGCAAACACGATGCGCCTGCCGTCCGGGGAAAATCGCGGCTCCACGTTGACGGCGCCGTTGCGGGTCAGCGCATGCGTGGAACCCGTGGACAGATCCAGCACCCACAGTTCCATGGCATCGGCGCGGTACGAGGTGTAGATGACCCAGCGCCCGTCAGCCGACCAATCCGGCTGGTAATCGTAGGCCGCGGCCGCGGTGATTTGCCGTGCAGGGCCGCCCGTTGCCGACTGCCGCCACAGGGATCCGGCCATGGAGTAGATCAGTTCCTTGGAATCCGGCGACCAGGTGAGACTGCCCGGTCCGCTGGTGGCCTGCGGTAGGAACATCTCGCGGTAGTAGTACGGATGCGGCATGTTGATCTGCGGCAGCACCGGCAAACGCTGGGCAGGCGCGGCAACCGAGAAAAGTGAGCCGGCAACAAATACTGCAGCCGCAAAGATTTTCATCCGCGATCTCCTCAAGCCGAGTGGTTCCACTGACATGCGAACGGCGTTCACGCCGTTTGACGCTTCGGATTGGCCTCGGCGATGACTTCTACGAGACTGGCCTCCAGCATGACGATGGCCTCATCCACATCGGCGGTGGTGATCATCAACGGCGGCATGAAACGCACGGTGCTCTGCCCGCAGGACAGCAGGATGAGTCCATTGTGATAGGCGCGCGTGATCAGTGCATCGCACAGTTGCCTGGCCGGCGTGCGCGTGTCGCGGTCGGTCACCAGTTCCATGCCGATCATGAGCCCCTTGCCGCGAACCTCGCCGATCACGGCGTGCCGCTGCTGCAGGGCGCGCAGGGCCTGCAGAAAATAGTCGCCAACCGTCGCCGCATTTGCGCGCAGCTGACTCTGCACCAGGTCAAGCGTGGCGAGCGCCGCCGCACAGCACAGCGGATTGCCGCCGTAGGTGTTGCCATGCGCGCCGCGCTTCCACTTCTGCATGATGCTCTTCTTGGCGACCACCAGGCCGATGGGCAGCCCCGAGCCCAATCCCTTCGCCAGGGTCATGATGTCCGGCGCCACGCCCCAATGCTCACAGGCAAACATCTTGCCGGTGCGGCCGATGCCCGACTGCACCTCGTCGAAGATGAGCAGAATGCCGTGCCGGTCGCACAGTGCGCGCAGTCCGGCGAGGAATCCGTCGGGCGGCACCAGATAGCCGCCCTCGCCTTGTATGGGCTCGACCAGAATCCCGGCCACTTCGCTGGCCGGCACATTGCTTTGAAACAGCACGTCCTCGATGTACGACAGCACGGCGGCACCCTGATCGGCGCCGGCCAGCAGCGGCCGGTAGTTGTTCGGATACGGCACATGCGTGACGCCCGCCATGGCCGGAAAGAATCCCTTCTGCTGCGTGTATTTGCTGGACGTGAACGCCAGTGAGCCCATGGTGCGGCCGTGGAACCCGCCCAGGAATCCGATGAAGCGGCCGCGTCCGGTCACATAGCGCGCCAGCTTCAAGGCCCCTTCGACGCTTTCAGTACCCGACTGCGCGAAGAAGCTCATCACCGGCTCTCTCATCGGAGAGATCGCATTCATGCGCTCGGCCAATTGCACCTGCCGCTCATGCCAGTAGTCCGAGGAGATGTGCAGGAACTGATCGGCGGCATCCTTGATGGCCTGCACCACGTGCGGATGCGAATGTCCGGTGCTGCACACGGCGATGCCGGCGGCGAAGTCGAGGAAGCGATTGCCGTCGACGTCCCACACCTGCGCACCCTTGCCATGCGACATCACGAAGGGATAGTCGCGCGGATAGGACGGCGAGACACACTCGGCGTCTCGATCCAGCAGCGCGCGCGCCTTGGGGCCGGGCAATGCAGTCTTGATGTGTGCGTTTTTCATGAAGATCCTCTATGTGCGTGCATGCATGTCGCGTAAGACGCGCAGTTCATCGGCGCTGGGCGCCGCAATGATTTCCAGACTCGAGGCCACCTGCAACGGCCAGCCGGTGGCCTGAACCGCCTGCTGCGAGGTCACGTTTTCAAATCGACCGGTCAACTGCAATTCGTCGGAACCGGCCATCGGCTTGAGAATACCAAAATCGGTGATCACTGCCTGCGGACCGGCGCCGCGGGCGGTGGTGCGCGCGCGCTCGCCATGGCCGCCGGAAAACCCCGCCGAGGTGCAAAAATCCAGCGCCGGCACGAAGGAGCGCGCCGATTGCTTCAAAATGACGAAGGTCTGGCGTGCGTGCGCGGCGATTTCCGGCGCACCGCCCGCGCCGGGCAGCCGCGTGCGCGGCTTGTCGTAGGCGCCGATGACGGTGCTGTTGAGATTGGCAAAGCGGTCGATCTGCGCGGCGCCGAGAAATCCCACATCCACCCGGCCCGCCTGCAGCCAGTAGGTAAAAATCTCCGGCAGCGAAACGACCGAAGTGGCCGTTTCCGCCAGTTCGCCATCGCCAATGGACAGCGGCAGCACGCTGGGACGCGCGCCGATGGTGCCGGATTCATAGATCAGCACGATGTGGGGGGCATGCAGATGCCGCGCAAGATTAGCCACCGCCGAGGGCAGGCCGATGCCCACGAAGCACACGCATCCGTCCCACAGCAGACGCGCAGCGGCCACGGTCATCATCTCATCCTGCGTCCACGGCAGCCCGTCCTTCATGCGGCCACCCGCAGGACCTTCTGCCGCATCCAGTCGGTGAAGCGCGTGCGATCCTTGCCGATGGCATCCCAGTCCTGATAAAAACCGTTGTCGCGCGCGTAGTAGCCCTGCGCGTAGGACGGATATGCGCCGCGCGGCACGCAGGCCACTGCCCCAACCACCCAATGCGGCAGCACCACCGAGTTCATGTGAGCATCGAGCGTGTCGACCACTTCTTCCACGGTGACGATCAGGCACTTCGCCGCCAGTGCGGCTTCCTTCTGCGCGCCGATGATTCCCCGCAGCAGCACATTGCCCGCGCGGTCCGCCTGCTGCGCGTGAATGATGCTGACATCCGGATTCAACGCAGGCACGGTGGCCAGCTGCTCTCCGGTGTAAGGACAGCGCACGCTCTTGATGTCCGGATTGACGCCGGTCAGGTCGTTGTTGATGTAACCGCGCAATACGCCGAAGGGCAATCCGGAGGCGCCCGCGGTATACGCAGCGGCCATGCCGGCATGCGTGTGCTCGGAAATGCTCAGCGGCTGCGGCCAGCCGTTTTCGATGGCATCGCGCAGCCGGTACAAGGACCCGACGCCCGGATTGCCGCCCCAGGAAAACGTCAGCGCGTCGGCGCAGCCCATGCCGATCATCTGATCGTAAATCAGATCCGGGGTCATGCGGATCAAATGCAGATGGCGGCGCTGCTGGCGGATGATCTCGTGAGCCGCGGCGAAGGGGATCAGGTGTGTGAATCCTTCCAGCGCGATGCGCTGTCCGTCATGGACGTGACGCTGCACCGCATCGCTCAAGGACAGCAGCGCGCCCATTACTCCACCACGGTCTGCGACTGCTCGCGCAGGTACTGCGGCAGGTAATAAAATGAACCGATGGCCTTGCCGGTAGAACCGGAGCCCTTCCAGCCGGCGAACGCCTGATAGCCGGGCCATGCGCCGGTGGTCGCGCCCTGCGGTCGGTTCAGATAAATCACGCCGGCCTCGATCTTCCGCGCGAAGTGCTCGACCTCGGCCTGCGTGCCGTAGCAGCCGGCCGTCAACCCCAGCGGCGTGTCGTTGGCAAGACCGATGGCCTGATCCAGGTCGCGCACGCGCGCCAGCATTAAAATGGGCAGAAACATTTCATGCGCAAACAACGGATGCCGCACCGGCGCCTCGGCCAGCGTCGGCGTAACGAAGTGCCCTTGCGCAAAGTTGCCTTGCGTCAGCCGCTGCCCGCCATGCAACAGGTTCGAGCCGTTCAATTGCAGCTGCGCGCAATAGTCCTCGAACTTCTTGCCCGCCACCGCCGCCACCACCGGCCCCAGGTCCGTTTGCCGGAGGGTGGGATCATCGATGCGCAGCGCGGCGGCGCGCTGCTGCAATCGCGCGATCAGCGCATCGGCCACGGCCTCTTCCACATACAAACGCGACAGTGCCGAGCATTTCTGGCCGCCCATGCCAAAGGCCGAGCGCGCAATGCCGGCGGCCGCGCGATCCAGATCCCCGCCTGCCGTGACGATGCAAGCGTTCTTGCCGCCCATCTCGGCGATGCACGGCTTGGCGTAAGCGCCGGCGAGCAGCGCACGATGGATGCCCATGCCGACCTCGTAGGAGCCGGTGAAGGTCACGCCCGCGATGTCGGGATGCCGCACCAAGGATTGTCCGACGTCCGCGCCGTCGCCGGCCAGATAATTGAACACGCCGGGCGGATAACCGGCATCGCGAATGCAATTGGCGAGCAACCGCCCGGCCCACGGCGTCTCCACCGAGCCCTTGAGCACCACGCAGTTGCCGGTGACCAGCGCCGCGGCGACCGGGCCGCCGGCCAGCGCCAACGGAAAGTTGAACGGCGAGATCACCGCCCAGACGCCATAGGGCTTCATGACGCTGCGATTGTGTGAACGAAAATCTTTCAGGGGGTCATCCGGCAGCGCCCGGTCATAGCCGCCGTTGCGTTCGAAATCCTCGGCATACCCGGTGAAAAAATCCGCCGCTTCCTGCGCCTCACCCAGCGCCTCCATGCGGTTCTTGCCCACTTCTAGCGTCAGTGCGGCGGCGATGTGATACACGCGCGCCTCGATCAGGGCGGCCACCTTGCGCGACAACGCGATGCGCTGCGCCGCCGGCGTGTTCTGCCACGATTCGCGCGCGGCGCTCGCCGCGGCGACGGCGGCGTTCATCTGCGCAAGGCTGGCGCGCCCGAAGCGCCCGAGCAATTCTGCGGTCTTTGCCGGATTGAACTTGCCGATGCCGGCGGCGCCGGGCACATCTTTGCCGCCGATGAACAAGTGATGCGACTGGCCCAGTGCGGCACGCACCTGTTGCAACGCCGCCTCGTACGCGGCATGCATCTGCTCGGGCGGAGAAAACATGGTCGCGTAAGTGAGTTTGAAGGTCATGCGGTGCCGGCTCGTGAGTTGTTTGTGCGCATTGCGAACATTAATTCGACATGCGCACTCAATTACGATCTAATTCGCAGGCCGTGTCAAATGCCGCGCCCCAACTGCCCGCCCCGCTCCTTGCCCTGGAAGACAGCCCGGATTTCGTGCAGTCCCTGGCGCGTGGATTGGAAGTGATCCGCGCCTTCGATGCGGATCACCCGGATCTGAGCCAGGCGCAGATCGCCGCGCGCACCGGCCTTGCGCGCGCCGTCGTGCGCCGCAGCCTCATCACCCTGCAGCACCTGGGCTACGTGGGCGCGCGCGCGCGCCAGTTTCACCTGATGCCGCGCATTCTGGAGCTGGGCTTCGGCTATCTGTCAGCCTCGCGCCTGCCGGAGCTGGCGCTGCCCACCATGGAGCAGCTGGTGCGCACGGTGAAGGAATCCTGCTCCCTATCCGTGCTGGACGGTGAGCAGATCGTGTATGTGGCGCGGGTTCCGGTCAGCCGCATCATGACCATTGCACTGGGTGTGGGCGCGCGGCTGCCGGCGTTCGCAGCCTCCATGGGGCGCGTGCTGCTCGCGGGCCTGCCGGATCCGGATCTGGATGCATGGCTGGGCCGTGCTCATTTGTATTCGATCACGCCGCACACGCTGTGCACGCCCAAGGCACTCAAAGCGGAAATTCTCAAGGTCCGGCGCCAGGGCTTTGCGCTGGTGTCGCGCGAACTGGAGATCGGTCTGTTTTCAGCGGCGGTGCCGGTTCGCAATCGCCGCGGCGAGGTGCTGGCGGCGCTGAATGTGAGCATGCAGTTTCACGGCGAGAGCAAGTCCGTCGCCATGCGCATCATGCTGCCGGCGCTGCGCAAGGCGCAGGCCGAGATCGAGCGCATCATCGCGCATGTCGGTTCACCGCTGGGATCGTCATGAGCATGAGCGCTGTTTCGTGAATCGCAGCACCACACCGCATCTGATCGGATTCTGGACTTGCGTGGCGCTGGTGGTGGGCAACATGATCGGTTCCGGCATTTTCCTGCTGCCCGCCTCGCTCGCCGAATTCGGCATGAACAGCATGATCGCCTGGGGGTTCACGGCCGCGGGCGCCATCCTGCTGGCGATTGTTTTCTCGCATTTGAGCAAGGCCTTTCCGCGCGCGGGCGGACCTTACGCCTATACGCAGGAAGCCTTTGGCCCCTTCGTCGCCTTCATCGTGGCCTGGGGCTACTGGGTGTCGATCTGGGTGGGCAATGCGGCCATCGCCACCGGCACGATCAGCTATCTGACACCGCTGTTCCCGCAAATGACGAAGACCCCCAGCGCATCGGCCGCTCTGACTCTGGGCATTGTGTGGCTGCTTACGCTGGTGAATTGCCGCGGGACCAAGGCCAGCGGCTGGGTGCAGAACGTCACCACCGTCATGAAGCTGATGCCGCTGCTGGCCATCGCAGGGTTCGCCCTGTTCTACGTGCATGCGGAAGACTTCTCGCGCAACGCCGCCATCCCGCTCTCGGTGAGCGGCGTCACCGCGGCCGCAACGCTGACGCTGTGGGGCCTGATGGGGATAGAGTCCGCCACCATTCCGGCGGACAAGGTGCGCGATCCGCGCCGCACCATCCCACGCGCGACACTATATGGCACCATCGTCACCGCCATCATTTACATCATCGCCTGCGGCGCGGTGCTGATCCTGCTGCCCACGGATCAATTGAAATCCTCCACCGCGCCCTTCGCCGATGTGGCGCGGTTGTTCTGGGGAGAGCGCAGCGCGCAGTTGTTGGCTGCGTTTGCCGCCATCAGTGGCTTCGGCTGTCTCAACGGCTGGATCCTGCTGCAGGGCGAGCTGCCCAGCGCCATGGCGCGTAACGGCGTGTTTCCCGCCATTTTTGGCCGGCTGTCGGCGCGCAATACGCCGCAGTTTGCGATGATTTTCGGAAGCTCCCTGGTGAGCGCGCTGATCTTGATGAACTCGGCCAAGTCCATGGTCGACATATTCACCTTCATGGTGCTGCTCTCCACCACCGCCTGCCTCGTCATGTATGTGCTGTGCGCGCTGGCGCTGCTGCGGCTGCAGTGGACGGGGAAGCTGCCCAACACCGGCAAAGGCTCGCGCGCGATCGCGGTCGTCGCGGTGGTCGCCGCTCTGTATTCCCTCTGGGCCATCGTGGGCGCGGGCGCCACTGCGGTGAAATGGGGCTTCGTGTTATTGCTCGCCGGCGTGCCGGTGTTCTGGATCATGCGCAGAGTGAATCAATGAAAAAAGACGACGACAACAGCTGGGCTGCCGCGCTCATCACCAAAGGCGCGCTGCCGCGCGTCGCCTACGGCCAGGGGATTTATGTCTACGACACCAGCGGCAAGCGCTACATCGATGCCTCCGGTGGACCGGCCGTGTACTGCCTCGGGCACAGTCACGCCGAAGTCAATGAGGCGATCAAGACGCAGCTCGACAAGATCGCGCACGGCTATCGCTACAGTTTCACCAGCGATCCGCAAGAGGAACTGAGCGCGCAGATCGCCCAGTGGTGCGGTCACGGATTGGACTCCATCGTGTACGTGTCCGGCGGATCAGAGGCGGTGGAGTCCGCGCTGAAGATTGCGCTGCAGTACCACTCCGCGCGCGGCGAGCAATCGCGCCGCCGTTTCATTTCGCGCCGCCGCTCCTGGCACGGCAATACGCTGGGCGCGCTGTCGGTGTCGGATTTCGCCAGCCGCCGCGCGCCGTTCGAAGGAGCGCTCATCGATGCCTCCTTCCTGTCATCGGTCAATGCCTATCGCCCGCCGCTCGGCGTGGACCCCGGCCGTCTGAGCGAGCACTGCGCCGCCGAACTGGAAGAGGAGATCTTGCGGCTGGGTGCGCTCAACGTGGCAGCGTTCATATTCGAACCCGTGGTCGGCGCCGCCGGCGGCGTGGTCCCCGCACCTCCGGGCTACGCGCAGCGCGTGCGCGATATCTGCACCCGCCATGGCGTGCTGATGATCGCCGACGAAGTCATGTGCGGTTCGGCACGCTGCGGCACCTGGCGCGCGCTCGAACACGACGGCGTGGTGCCAGACATCATGGCCATCGCCAAGGGCCTGGGCGGCGGCTACATACCGCTGGGCGCCACCGTGTACCAGAACTTCATTCTCGATGTGCTCGCCAGGCACGACGGCGGCCCGCTCACCGGTCATACGTTCACCGCGCACACGGCCGCCTGCGCTGCCGGCGCCGCCGTACAACGCATCATCAGGCGCGACAACCTGGTGGCGCGGATCAAGAGCGAGGGCGATGTGCTGAAATCCCTGCTGCGCGATGCGTTGAAGGGCATCGAGGCGGTTGGCGACATCCGCGGCCGCGGCTTTTTTGTCGGCGTGGAGTTCGTTGCCGATCGGGTGACGAAGACGCCGTTCGAGCCCAGACAGCAGCTCAGCGCGCGCATCGGCAAGCAGGCCGTGGACCGCGGATTGCTGTGCTACGCCATTTCCGGGAATGTCGACGGCGCTCGCGGTGATGCGGTGATTCTGGCGCCGCCCTACATCACGACGCGGGAGCAGCTGGGCGAGATCACCGGCATATTCGGAGAATGCGTGCGCGCGGCGTTGCGCGAGATCGGGCGCGGGTAGCGGCCTTCAGCGCGGCAATGACTCTCCAATGGCGATCAGCGCTACGCGGCATTCCTCACGGCTGGCGCGATAGTCTGCCTCGAAGCTGCCGTTGACCAGTCCTTGCCGCATCGCCGGGCGCACTGCACGCAGCACCGGTCCGTCGTAAAGCGGCTCTCTGGCATCACCCGCATCGATTCCGCTGCCCTTCCACTGCGCGGCAAACGCATTCAACTGTGACAGGCAGTGCTCAAAATCCGGGCTTCGACCGGATCGGCGTTCGTAGCGCAGCGCCGTCACCCGATCCCCGCGCAGCAGCGCCATCACCCGCAGTTCATCACCGCGCCAGCGCATGAGCGTGTCCACCGACGGGCCGCGCCACGAGCCGCAGTCCGCGCCGAACGAGGCCGCTTCGCCCCACCGCGCCAGCACCTGCGCCAATGTTTCGCCGATAGCCGCCGGTGGGTGCAACGGATCAAAATCACGTGGACCGGCCGCGACACTCGCCGCGGCCAGCACGCCCCCGGCGATGACGCAGCGTGCAGCCTGGTGCTTCAAGGCGCCTTGAAGGTCGGCGCCACGTCCATAGCCGGACTCTGATCGAAAAAATTCTGCGGACGAATCATGAACCCCGAGTACAGCGTGGGCATGACGGGCCAATCCTCCGAGCGGGGCACGTGACGAAAGCCCACCGTGTACCAGAACACGAGGTCCTTGTTGATGATGTCCTGCCGGTCGGCGACGTACGCCGGCAGGCCGTCGCCACCCTTGCTTTGATTGGGGAAATCACCGCCCGCATGCAACTCCTCGGGGCGATACTGCGTGATCCACAGTTGCTCTGCCGAAAACGCCGCGCGCTGTTGCGGCGGATCATCCGGCGATAGCAGCGATTGATCGGCGTGGCCGGGAAGGATGACGAACCCGCGCGGATAGCCGGTCTTGGAAACTTGCGCCGGATTGATGATGCGCCAGAAAGTGCGATGCAGGTCGCTCGTGACAGGCCCTTCCTGCGCGACGCGCTCACTGTGAACCGTCCATAGACTGCGTCGGGGATTGTCGGCGGGCAAGCGGCTGGGCACGAGCTTGTCTTCGACGAAGCTGTTGTTCTGACCGTCCACGTCCAGATCAAGACGGAAATTGATGTAGTGATCGTGATTGATGGCCACGAGGTTCGGCGCCACGAGCGTGCCGTAAGCCGTATCCGCCGCGGCCGTCGGGTCGCTCAGGGTCTTGCTCAGAACGCCCTTCACCGAGTCGATGCCGGTGGCGCCGATGCGCACCGCAATCTCGCCCTTCTGATTGAACACGTAGTCGATCAGATAATCGTAATTGCCGACGGTGGGCACGAAGCGCACGACGAGTTCGGTTTCAGGCCGGCTCTCGTGCGTCTGATTGAAAATCTCGTAATGCCGCCACACCGGATCGCCGGTGGCGCGTTCGAACACGCACACGATCTTTTCGGTGGCCACCGGCTTGCCGCGATCGTCGCTGAGCGTGACCGCCAGATACGTGGCATTCGCCGGACAATCGCGGCCTTGCGCCAACGGCGAGGCCAGCACGGCGAACCCGTACTCGCCGATGTCCATGTAGGACTTGAACGACCAGGTGGGGGACGGGTCCATGTACGGCACGAACATTTCCGACGGGGAAATCTGGTATGCGACCTGGCGCTGCGTGCCGCGGTCATCGTATTTCACCAGCGAGACCACCGCGCCGACACGGCGGTCCATGCGCAGGTGGAAGGACCAGTTATCCCAGCGGATCAAACCACCGGAAATCGTGTAGTTGGCGCCCTGCGGCGCCTCGATTTCAACCGGCTTGATCTGTGGCCGGTACTTGTCGATGGTGGCGTAGTCATGCGTGGGCGCGGTGGCAGGGACCGGAATGACGCCCAGATCGATCAGCCGCAGCACCTTCTTCGTATCCAGATCCACCACCGCCATCAAACCTTCGATGGGTCGCGCAAAAATGTTGTTGCTGCGATCGCCCATATCGAAGCACGGCACGTTCATCAGCCGCACAGCACGCGGCGTGCTGGCGCCGAAGTAGCCGGCCGCCAGCGGATTGCAGGTGATGCCCTCGTACTGGGTGTAGCCGCGCAGCTTCATGGCCTTGCGCCATCCGGCATCGGTCTTGACGATATCCGTGGCGCCGAGAAGCTCCTCGAGCAGGAAGCTGGCCTGCTCGTCCTTGATCTCCGCCCAGCGCACGATCTTGCCATCGGTCAGGTCGACGACGCCCTGGTAAAGCCGGCGCTTCTGACGCAGATTAACGTAGGCTTGGCGATGCAGAACCACGCCTTCGTGCCAGGCCAGCACCTCAGCCTTCGGCGGCTCCTGCAAGCGGATGATGCCGAAACGCCCCGAGTCGTCGGCGAGCTTCGCCTCGCGCAGCACCTGCACGGTTTTGTTCAACTCATCGGCATTCAACGCATCCAGCGGATGCGCAGCGGCGGCGGCGCCCACCAACGACAGACCCAACGCAATCAACGTCAACGGCAGGGGGAAACGGCTCTTCATGCATCATCCTCTCTAGTGTTTGGTTTGCGATTCGAAAGCCAACCAGGCCTGATCGACCAGGTAGGCGTGTATCGCGGTGACATCATCCGCCGACAGCACATCGTCGAAGCGCGCCATGCCCAGCGGCAGCAGCGCGCCTTTCAATACGATGGCCGGAAAAATCGAATGCTTCTCCGGCGTGAGCCGGCGCAGATCGGGCAGCAGTCCGCGTCCCATGGCATGACAGCGCGAACAGAATCGATTGTAAAGAACTTCCCCCTGCGCCCTCTGCGCAGCGGTCCCGAAGCGCGCGATGGGTTGTTCAAAGGGCTGCTCCGGCAGCGGCTCGGGTTTGGGAACGGCGCCGCCGCCCAGTTTGAAAGCGATGATGCGGCCCTCGTTGCCGTACTTGTAGGCGGCGGAGTCCGGCGCAAACGGAACACCCGCGCCGCCGCCGCCGAATCCTGCCATGACGGCGACATACTGTTCGCCCTCGATGGCGTAGCTCATCGGCGCCGCCATGATGGAGGTGCCCACCTCCAGCCGCGATAGAAAACGGCCCGTGTCCGACTGATAAACATTGAGAAACCCGGCCGTGTCGCCGCGAATCACCAGATTGCCCGCGGTGGACAAAATGCCGCCATCCCAAAAGCCGCTGCCCGGCTGCTCCCACACGACGGATTGTTTCACCGGATCCCAGGCGCGGATGCGGCCGCCGGTCTTGATTGCGCCGGCAACGCCCTTGGACAAGTCAAGCAATGCCGGCAACGGCCCGAACAGGCCTTGCATGCCGGCCGGATCGTAGAACTCCGGCGGCACGCTGCTCACCGTGAACGTGCCCTCGATCAAGCCGGCGCGCGAGTGCCGGGTGTCGAAGAACACCCAGGGCGCTTCGATGACGGGAATGTACACCAGGTGCGTGAGCGCACTGTAGGACATGGGATGCCAGTTATGCGCGCCGGACATGCCCGGCACGATGAGCCTGGCTTCGCGCGTGTAGTCCGCCGCTGCGCTGCGCGTGGGACGTCCGGTCTTGGGGTCCAGACCCGTGGTCCAGTTGACGTAGGTGAAAGCCTTGCCGCTCAAAAACTCGCCGCTGGCGCGATCCAGCACATAAAAGAAGCCGTTTTTCGGCGCATGCATTAACACCTGACGCGGCCGGCCGCCGATGGTCAGATCGGCGAGAATCATTTTTGCCGTGGAGGTGTAGTCCCAGTTCTCCCCAGGCACTTCCTGAAAATGCCAGGCAAGCTTTCCTGACTTGGCGTGAATGGCAACAATCGAGGCCAGATACAGATTGTCGCCGCCGCGCGGCGAGCGCTCCTTCCAGCTGTAGGGCGAGGCATTGCCGGTGCCCACATAGACCAGATCCAGTTTGGGATCGTAGGCCATGCCATCCCAGGCGGTGCCGCCACCGCCGAATGACCAGTCGCCGTCGGGATCCCAGGTCTTCGATGCGGCGATCAGATGCTCTTGGTCCTGCGCTCCTTGCCTGGGGTCGCGCGGCACCGTGTAAAACCGCCACGCGGGTTTGCCGGTGTCCAGATCGTAAGCGCTGAGGTAGCCGCGCACGCCGAAGTCCGCACCGCCGTTGCCGATGACCACCACATTGCCGGCGATCTGCGGTGCGCCGGAGATCGTGTAGGGCACGTGATGCGCGCGGTCGGCGGGCGACAAGGTGTCGCTCTTCCACACCTGCCTTCCTGTGCGCGCGTCCAGCGCGTGCAAAAATCCATCGGTGGAGCCGACGAACACCTTGCCTTTCCACACGGCAACGCCGCGATTGACGACATCGCAGCAGGCGTAGCGGCCCCATTGCGTGTCGGGCTTCGGGTCGTAGGTCCACAGTTCGCGTCCTGACCTGGCCTCGAGCGCGTAAACGCGGCCCCAGTTTCCCGAGGTGTACATCACCTGGTCGATGACAATGGGCGTGGACTGCAGACCGCGGCGCGTGCCGAGCGCGTACTGCCACGCAAAGCCCAGGCGTTGCGCGTTATCCGGGGTGATGAGTTTAAGCGGTGAATAGTAGGTGCCGCCGGCGTCTCGTCCGCCGGTGAACCATTGATCCGGCTCCTGCGAAGCGTTTTGCAGGCGGCGCAGGTCCAGCGCTCCTGCGTGAGCCGGTGTCGCTGCCGGCCTGCCGTCCGCTGCGACGCCAACACCCGGCGCCACCAGCATCGCAACCAGCGCGCGGCCAAACAACGATCGCAAGCGTCTACGCACGCCGCGGCGCCCGCAGGAATTTCAACAGCGCCTCGAAGTAATGCTGCTGATCGTCGTACATGGACATGTGGCTGCCGTTGTCGCAGATCACGACACGTGCATCGGGAATCAGCCGGCTCATGCGCTGCAGGTCCTGCGGCGACATGGTGTCGTGCCGCCCGCCCAGCAGCAGCGTCTGCGTCTTGATCAGATGCAGATCGTTCCAGCGATCCCAATCCTTGTAGTTGCCGACGATGTTGAACTCATCGGGCCCTTGCATGGTTTCATAGACGCTCGCGTTCATGAAGCGCATGGTGCGCGAGAATGGCTCGGGCCATGGTTTCAGGCGGCACAGATGACGTGAGTACAGGTGGTCCATGATCAGCTGCTGGTAGCCAGGCGCTTTGGTGTCGCCCTTGTCCTCGTAGGCTTTCATCGCCTTTTGGACATCGGCCGGTAACTGCGCGCGCAATTCGTTCGCATACTTGACGTAGGCGGCGACGCCGGCGGTCATGTTCGACACCACCAGGGCGCTCAGATGCTGCTGATAGCGCAGCGCATATTCCATGGCGAGCATGCCGCCCCAGGAATGACCGAACAGAATGAACCGCTCCAATCCCAGCGCAACCCGCACGGCTTCAACTTCCTCCCGGTATCGATCCACCGTCCAGAGCTTTACATCGTCCGGCCTGTCTGAGAAACCGCAGCCCAACTGATCGTAGTAATAAAACCGGAACTCATCGACGGGGAGAAACTCCTCGAAACATTCGAAGTAGAAATGCGACATGCCCGGCCCGCCATGCAGCAGCAGCACCGCAATGGGGCCATGTCCGATCTGCTTGACCCAGACCTGATGTCCGCCGGGGATGTCCACCATGCGCGCGCCGCTGGTTTTCACGCCATCGGCGCGGCCGTTGGCCACCGCGCTGTTGGCAAACTGCACAGGATGTACGCTGCCGCCGCCAGCGGATGCAAGCGCGGGAACCGTCAATGCAGCGCCGCCACTGCCCAGGAATGCCCGTCGAGAAATAGTCATATGAGTTCCCCTTGCCTCAAGCGCACCAGTTTGTGAACACCAATTGTACGCGCCGCGACAGTTGCCGGAACATGCGCGCATAACTCAACTGCGGATCGAACATGTACATGCCGAAGTTCTGATTCAGCAGCGCGAATATGACGGCGGTGGCATCCTCCACCGGCAGGTTTGCACGAAGCCGTCCCGCCGTTTTTTGCCGACGCAGCAGTTCTGAAATCTGACGCATGGTCCCCGACTCCGCGCGGCGCACGAACTCGGTCAGCAGTCCTTCGTTGCCCAGACCCGGAAACACGGTGAGCTGCAGCAACTCCCGGCTCGCCCAGTTGTGTCCGCCGAGATCGCCGTAGCAGGACAGCAGCTGAACCATCGACTTCGCCGGATCCGCCGGCAGCCGATCGATGACCTTTTGCGCCGACGACAGGATTCGCAGCAGATCCGGCTCGAGCAGTGCAATCACCAAGCCCTGCTTGGAATTGAAATATTTATAGACCGTGGCGACGCCGACGCCCGCCGCCGCCGCGATTTCCTCGAACGTGGTGCGGGCATAGCCTTGCTTGTCGAACAGCCGGCCCGCCGCGCGCAGCATGGCCGCGCGGCGTTTCTGCTTCTGCATTTCGCGCCGGCCGATCATTGGCGCGTCGGCTTGATCAATTCCGCGTGAATGCCTGCGAGTATGTCCTCGACGGGCTGACCGGGGTGAAAGGTCCGCACCACCCGGCCATCCGGCGCCGCCAGATACAGCATCACGCCATGATCGATGCCGCCGCCGGCACTCTTCCAGGGCACGCCGAAGGTTTGCGCGGCATCGGCCAGCGCTGCCCTGTCGCCCGTCAGTGCGCGCAGCCGCGGATGAAAATGCGCCGCGAACTTGCGCAGCCGCGCCGGCGTGTCACGCTCGGGATCCACAGAGACAAAAAGCGGCGTGATCGCCGCGCCGGCGCTGCCCAGCCGGTTCATGACCACAGTCATCTTGGTCAACGTCGTGGGACAGATATCCGGACAGGCGGCATAGCCGAAATACACCAGCAGCCAGTGCCCGCTCAATTCCTGCGCGCCGACGCGATGCCCGTATTGATCGATCAGCCTGGAATCCGGCGCCGTGCGAGCCGCCGCCGAGCAGCACAGAATGAACGCCGCCGTCAGGCAGCGTGCGCGATGGGTCATATGGCGACGATCCATCCCATGGCGCCGCGCTCCGCCATGCGGCTCTGATGCGGATGGAACATGTAGCGGCCGCGCCGCGGCAGGCGAAACTCCAGAATGGCGCGCTCCGCCGGACCCAGACTCACGATGTCGGTGTGCTCGTGCGGCGTCAGCGAGGTCCCCGACCGATACAGGTCGAAGGTCTGCGCATGCAAATGAAACGAGGCGATCGGGTCGTGCTCGACCATGTTGAGCAGATAGATGCGCACCAGTTCACCGGCCGGCACCTTCAAAGGGAAGCGCTCGTAGTAGCCTGCAACACCGTTCCAGGCATACACCTCGTTGCGGCCGTCGCCGTCCACATCGAAGCCGCACAGGCACAGCACGAACTCATGTGCCGCGGGCCGGGGCTTCACCGGATCCACGATCATCGTGCCGTACATGCCCTTGCCCAGATGCCATGAATACGGCGGCACGTGGCAATGATAAGGATGCAGACCCACCGGTCCGGCTTCGATCTCATAGCTCACGGCGGCGTTACCCGTCACGCGGCCCAGCCCATCCTGCAGTACATCGTGCGCACCGTGAAAGTGCACGCTGTGCGCAGTGCCCGAATGATTGGACATGCCGATGCGCAGTCGCTGACCCACCGTGGCGCGCACGATGGGCCCCGGGACGCTGCCGCCATAGGCCCACACGCGCATATTCTGGCCGCCCGCCACTTCCAGCGTGGTTTCGACCACGGATAGATCGACTGCGCGTATTTCATCGCTGCGCGGCGACCAGGCGGGCGGGGTATGCAGCGCGTCCCGGCTGCCCGCGGCGAGATAGTTCGGCGGCGCGTACTGCGCCACGTAGCCCACCCCGGTGAAGCCCTTGCCCGCATCGGCGCTGCAGTCTGCTTCCAACGGCGCGTCCGGCAGCTTCTGCGCCTCCTTCGCACCGAATAGTTTCTGCGCGGGCAGCGTCAATGCGCCAAGAAGCCCCACCGCGCCACCCAGACTGCCGAAGCGAAACAGGTCGCGGCGCCGCAGCGGCATTTAGCTGATGCCGCCGATGCTCGAACCGACCAGCAGCACCAAGGCATAGATCGCCGCGCCGCCGCCCACGGCAACCAGCCGTGTACGCGAGTTGAGCGTTGCGCCACCGAAAAAAAGATAGGCCAGCGCGCCGAGGAAGGGCACGAGGAATATAAGGAACGCCCACCCCCAGACGGCGCCTCCCGCAATGCCCTCACGCCGCCCCAGATCCCACAGGGCCAGCGTACTCCACACCACATACAGCAGCAGTGGCAGCAGATAGCCGTAGAGTCCGAGGATCATTTGCAGATAGCTGGGCAAGGTGACGTTCATGACAGGCGCTCCAAATTCAAATGATCAACTCAGGGCTTTGGGTCCGAGCGGACCACCGGCAAGCCAGATGCCCACCGCCAGCGGAATCAGCCAGACGATGAGGCCTGCGAACACGATGGCGTAGCGAGACGAGGGACGCAGCGTTCGCGCAGCCGCGAGGAGGTACGCAGCGCCGCCCACGATGGGAAGCAACAACACCGCTGCGCCCCACAGCAACCGTGAGCCGCCTTTCGTCGACTGTTCGTTCAGATCCAGGATAGACAATGCCGCCCAGCTCGCATACAGCATGAACGGCAGCACATACAGATAGACGACGAACCACCACTGGAATGCGGTGGCCGGAGAGGAAACGGAAAACAGGCTGGGCATGGTCGGGTTCCTTCGCGGCAGTTCTATGGTTTGACCGCAGGGTCGACCCGGGTTTCGGACGGCGCCTTGATCGCATCCAGGTCCGGCTTCGCAGCCGCGAACACGTTCACTGCGGGCACCACCGGCGCGTCGATGCCGCCCGGAATATTCGGCTGCGGCGGTGGCACGGGCCGAGTGCGGTAATCGTTGAGCTTGAATAGACCGAGGCGGATCTGCGCAATCGAACCGAAGAAAGTCATGGTCGTGGACAGATCCGAAGCGATGGGCAAGCGCAGCCCTTCGCACCCGTTGAGCGTTTGCAATCCCCACGGCAGTGAGGTGCGGTAGGAATTGCCGGCAAAGCAATTGCCGCGCGTACCCAGGCCGCCGGCGGCAAGATCGGCGCGGCCGGAGCCCAGCACCACATTATTGCGCACCACGTGACCGGTGGAAGGCCAGTAGTGTCGGTCGAGAATCGGCACGATGAGAATGCCGTTGTTGCGGCTGCGCAGAACGGTGTTGCGCTCGACCCGGTTGTTGTGGGTTCCCACCAGCGCGATGCCATTGCCAGCGAGCGTCTCGGTGGCATAGAAGCCGGCCGCTTCATTGTCCAGACCGCTGTCGCTGACGAGATTGCCCATGAGGGTGGTATCGCGCCCCGGCGGATTCAGTTCGATGTCGAAGGTGGTCGTGCTGATGCCGGTGCGGTTATGCTCGAAGCGGGAGTTCACCACGTACATATCGCCGCTGGAGTTGGTGCCGGAGTATCCGAGGCCGCTGTACGCACTGACGACATCGTTCAGCACCACCTTGCACGGCGCGCACTGCCCGACGTAAAACCCCGAATCCGGTGAACCGCTGGCGTAGGAGTGTTCGAACAATCCGTCGCTGGAACCGAAGGCATAGATGCCGTAGTCGCCATTGTTGTAGGCCGTCAGGTAGGACCCGCGAAAGCCCTTCACGCCGGTCCAGAAGAAACCGTTCAGCGTGTAGTTGCGCGCCGTCATGTTTTCGATGACCACGCCATTGCCACCCACCATGATGCCCGTTCCCAATTCGAACTTGCCATCGAGTATCACGGCGTTGCGATCGACGCCGCGCAGCGTCACGCTGGGCGTGGTGACGAACACGGCCTCGGTGTATTCACCCTTGTCGATCAGGACCAGATCGCCGGGATCGGCCGCATCGACACCGTTTTGAATGGTGGGGTAGTCCTGCGGAACGCGCCGCGTGACGCCGCTGGCCTTGTCGGTCGCCGCGAGCACGCCACGCGCGCCCGAAGGCGGCGTGTATTGCACATCGCCCACCACCGCCACGCCGACCATGCCGACCTTGCCGTCGGGCGTGGCGTGGAAGGAGCAATAGAACGGATACACGCCCTGCTTCGAGAACACGACCTCGCTCATGTCCTCCGGACGCATCTTGATGTTGCCGAAGGTCTTCTCGGTGGACCAGGACTTGTCGACCGCGATCGCATTGTGATCGTTACGGCCCGTGTTGATGAAAACCATCGAGCCGCCCACCGGAACGCGGACGATGGAGGGCGAATAGCTGTTGTCGGCCATGGACACGAGCACGGTGCCGGTGAGCTTGGGTTCCTGCTTGCCGCAGCCGCTCAACCCGATCGCGCCGAGGACGGCGCACACGCCCCATGCGATGGGTACGTCGCGTGTGCCTGAGCTCTTGAACATGGAGTGCCCCGAAAAAAACGTAGAGTTATCTGCAAATCACTATCGACTTTTTCAAAATCGTAGGCCTGCCTGCGGAGAATGTCAATTTTTCTCCAAAAAAAACGGCGCCCGAAGGCGCCGCTCTTTTTAACTGCCGCGCTGGGCGCCGCCCTCTAGAACGAGGCGCGCACCTCAACCCCGATCGTGCGCGGCTGATTGACGAACAATCGCGGCCGTCCCGGCGTCTCGGCGGCGATCGAACGGCTGTCACCGAGGTTCGCACGCTCATCGGAGAGATTCTTGCCCACGATGGCAAACTCCAGCGGCCCGCGTGACAGCGCGATGCGCGCATTCACCAGGTTGTAGGAGGGCCGCTCGCGCGGATCGACGGGGTTATTGTTGCCGCTGAAGCTCTTGCCGATGTAGGAGAAGTCCACGCCGCTGACCAGCTTCCAGGTGGCGTTGATCGGCATGGCGTAGTTCACGCCGGCATTGGCCGTCCACTCGGGGACCTGGTACACGGGCGAGCCCACTTGCTGCGGCGAAGTGAAGCTCGCTTCGGTGATCTTGGCACGTTGATAGCCCAGACCAGCGGAGAAATCCAGGCGTTCGGTGGCGCGGCCACGAACTTCGACTTCGGCACCCTTGCTCTCGGCGGCGCCGGCATTGGCGCGGTACTGGAAGCCGCAGCCCAGCAGGATCTGCTGCTGGATGTCCTTCCACTTGATGAAGAACGCTGCGGCATTGACGGTCAGGCGATTCTCCAGCCAGGTCGTCTTGGTGCCCAATTCATAATTCCACAGCGAATCGGACTTGAAACGCCGTGTCGCGTCCAACGAAAGATTGGGATTGATCGCCTGCAGGTTCTCAAGACAATTGAGCGCAGCGCCTGGCGTGGGATCGCCGGCGGGCACCGATGGCACCAATCCGCCCGGACGGAAACCCTTGGCGGCCAAGGCATAGACCATGTGGTCCGGCGTGATGCGGTAATCGATCTGCACCTTGGGATTGGTCCCAGTCTCGCTGGAACTAGAGGGCGCATCGACGATGGTCGGACCTCCGCCCACTGCCAGGCCCCGTTGATAGCCTTCCGCACTGGTTTTCACCTTGTACCAGCGCAGGCCAGCCGTGACCTTCAATTGCTTGGTGAACTCATACGACAGTTCGCCAAACACCGCGGGCTCCTGCACCTTGGTATGGCCATCGCTTCCGAAAATCAAATCTGGGTATCCCGGCGTGAGTTCAGCGCCAATCACATTGTCCAACCCCGGAACCGTCGCTCCCGGATAGTAGGCGTTGAACGGCACTCGCCCATGGAAATCCGAATAGAATCCTCCGACCACGTACTGCAATGGTCCGTCCAATTCAGAAGCAAAGCGTATTTCCTGAACGAAACGCTGATAGCTCTTAATCTCGGTGATCCCTCCCGGCAGAGGGGGCGAGCCCGGAGATATGATGGCGGCCCAGACGAAATCCGTCTCATCCTCGGTTTCCACCACCTTGCGATCGAAGTACGCCGTGGATGAGACGAATTCGCCAAACGCCGTCTTCCACTTCACGCCCACGGAGTACAAGCCCCAGTCATCGTACCCGCCCTCGGCAATGTTGAACCAACGCGCCTGAGTGAGCGAACCGGGGCGCAAGGCATTGGGAAGCGGCGCGAAATCCGCGTAGTCCGGTCCGTATGCATAGCCGATACGATTGCCAGGGGCGCTAAGCACATCACCCATGGGAAAGCCATTGAAGGTGGTCTTCTGTCGCATCAGGCGTGGCGTGATGGTGACATTGTCATTGACCTTGAAGGTAAGGCTTACCGCGCCGCCGTAGGACTTGACCTCACCGATGTTGTCCAGAGTGGTGACGCCGGCGGCATCCAGAGGCCGGCAGGTCTGGCCTGCGGCGACATCAACGCCGGCGGTGGCCGGATCCGTGCAAAAGCTGCGCTTGAAGTACCCGGCTTGACGGTCATAAAACCCCGATACGCGTGCCGCGAGGCGATCGGTGATCAGCGGAATATTGACGACCGCGTCGCCGGTATAGTTCGGGTCCCCGGTCTGCGCGGTCTTGCCGATGCCACCATGAACTGTGGCCTCGAAGGTGCTTAGGTTGGCCGGCTTGGTGATGACGCGCACCGTGCCGCCCATGGAACGCGCGCCGTACAAAGTGCCTTGCGGGCCGCGCAGCACTTCGATGTGGTCGATGTCCAGCACGCGCGGATCGACCGAATCAGGGATCGGGGTTTCGTCGACATAGAAACCGGTGACGTTGTCACCGGAGATGCCGCGGATGGAGATGGTGCGCGAGGTGCCGACGCCATCGCCGGTGGGCGCGAAGGCAAGATTCGGCACCTTGGTGCCGTAATCGAAGAAAGTGGCAATGGCCTTTTGCTCCAGCGCAACGGCGCCGAAGGTGGTCATCGACAGCGGCACGGTCTGCTCGCTCTCGGCGCGCTTTTGCGCCGTCACCGTGATCACTTCCAGCTCGTTGGAGGAGGCAGGCTGGTCGGCGGCGAAGACCGGCAAAATAGCGGTCGAGGCCATGACGCCGAGCAACGCCATGCAATTACGTTTGATCCCCATCATCATTCTCCTAGCGCAAGACACCGGACCTGGATTATCGGACAACGCAAGAGGATGCGTCGTAGCATTATCGCCACAACTGTGACACAGCAATAAGTGGTTCGCAAGAATTTTTGTATCATTACAAATCATGCGGTCGTTGCGGCCGCATCGGGCGTGCGGCGATGCGCTCAGTCGCGCCGATCAGCGCTGCAGCGCGATGCGAGCCGCGGCGGCGATGGCGGCGCCCGACGCATTCACCAGCGTCAGCCCCCCATCGAGCGCCAGGGTATGCCCGGTCATATAGTCAGACAGCGGACAGGCGAGGAAGACGGCCGCGTCCGCCACTTCGCGAAGCGTGGCCAGCCGCGGTACCGGTTGCGCGCCGACCAGCGCCGCTTCACCGGATGCCTTGCAGAATATCGCCGCGCCCACCGTCCCGGCGACGAGCCCGGGCGACAGCGCATTGACGCGGGCGCCTTCGAGTCCGCCCCATTCGATGGCCAGCGTACGCACCAGCGCCTCGACGCCCGCCTTGGCGGCGCAGGCATGTGCCTGCAGTGCCATTGGCACCGTGGCTTGCGGCGCCGATATCGCAATCAGATGCGCACGCGGGTTCAGAAGCGCGTGGCAGGCGCGGAACGTGTGGAAGGTTCCCTTCAGGTCGATGTCCACCACCGCGGCGAATGCGTTGGAGGACAATTTCTCCGCAGGTCCGAGAAAATTACCGGCGGCGCCGGCAACGACGATGTCGTAGCGTCCGAAGTGCTGCGCACCGGAGGCCGCGGCCGCATCCATGGCCGCGCCGTCGCGCACGTCGGCCGACACTGCAAAGCAGCTGCCGGCGTACGCGGCATTGAGCTCGCCGGCCGCCTGCTCCAGTTTGGCTTGATCGCGCGCGACAATCACGACGCGCGCACCCAGCGCGGCATAGCGCATTGCGATGGCTTTGTTGATGCCCGAACTGCCGCCGGTGATGATAGCGACTTTGCCCTTGAGCACGTCCGCGCGGAACACGTCAACGCTCATCCGGCGCCCTGCGTGCGCATCTGAGCCCCACGCACATTGGCGCCGACCATGCGCTCCACGTTTTGCAGCATGTGAAGAATGATGTCGGTCGGCGACCAATGGCCCATGGGCCGGTACCAGGATGCGACCCAGGTGATGAGTCCGCCGATGGAGACCGCCGTCAGCAGCGGATCCGCCACGTCGAACTCCCCGGCCTTCGTGCCCTCCTCGAGCAATTTCGCCAGGCGCACGCCGAATTCACGCCGCAGATCCATGAGGTGTTTGGACTTCTTGCGTTCGAGGTTTTTCTCTTCGCGCTCGTACACCACGATGTATTTCTGATTCTTGACGACGATGGCCGTGACCTGCTCGACGATGAGCTTGAGCTTTTCACGCGGCGCCAGGGAGCTTGCGAGGGACTCATCCAGCGCCTGCAACGAGGTGCGGATGCCCACTTCACAAATCGCGTTGAGAATCTCGCTCTTGTTCTTGTAGTAGGAATACAGAAACGGCTTGGTCACCTTCAGACCATCGGCGATGGCATCCAGCGTGGTCGCCTCATAGCCGTGCGCAAAGAACAGCTCGCGCGCTTCTTCAAGAATGCGCTGGCGCTTGAATTCCTGCACCTGGGTCTTAAGCTCGGTGGGTTTGATCGCCATGCTCATCGGCCGATGCGGTCGCGCTTGATTTGTATGCCGGCTTTCTCGCGATCCCAGGTGTCGGCCGTGATGCCCTGAGTGCGCAGCTCGGTCTTCAGCACCTTGGCCGAGGGCGTCTTCGGCAATTCCTCGAGCACGCGGATGTAGCGCGGAATCATGAAAAAGGCCAGACGGTCGCGCAGGAATTCGAGCAGCTGCTGCGGATCGATGCGGCGCCCCGGGGCCGGCGCCACCACCACCATGACCTCGTCCTCTTCCAATTCGCTGGGCACGGCGATGGCCGCGGCCTCGCGCACGTCCGGATGCGCAAGAATCTCCGCCTCCACTTCGAAGGAGGAGATGTTCTCGCCGCGGCGCCGGATGGCATCCTTCATCCGGTCGACGAAAAAGAAAAATCCGTCTGCGTCCTGCCGGAAGGCATCGCCCGTGTGGAACCAGCCGTTGCGCCAGGCGCGCGCGGTGGCCTCGGGCGCCTTGTAGTAGCCGGAGTTCATGGACCAGGGCCGATCGGTGCGCACCAGCATCTCGCCCACCTCGCCCAGCGCCACTTCGCAATCGTTCTCATCAACCAGCCGCACCTCAACGCCCTTGCGCACCTTGCCGCAGGTGCCGCGCACCGTCGGATTGGGCTCGGAGACGATGGGCGAGGAAATCTCGGTCATGTTGAAAATAGTGTACACGTCAACGCCGAATCGCTCATGAAACTCCGCGGACCCGGCCGACAGCGGCACGATGAAACATTTCTTGACGCGATGATCCCGGTCCTGCGGACCCGGTGGCGCCTTCAGCAGGAAGGTCGCCATCACGCCCAGCAGGAACACGGCCGTGACCTCGTACTGCCGCACCATCGGCCAGAACTGATCGGTGGAGAAGCGCTCCGGCACCACCATCGAACCGCCGCGCGCCAGCATGGCGAACGACAAACCCATGCCGCCGATGTGAAACATCGGCATGTTGATGAGGAAGCGGTCCTCGCCGGTGATGAAGTGCCAGGATTCGGGTCCGGGATTCGTATACATGTGCAGATACGAGGACAGCACACCCTTGGAGGGCCCGGTCGTGCCGGAGGTGTAGATGATGGACTGCGTGTCCCAGGGCTCGATGGGCCGCTTCAACGGCGGCAGATCCGCTTCAGCGCCCGTCAGCGCGGAAAATGCCACACATGGCAGCGGCGAGTCGGCAGGCACATCGCCGCCCACGGCAACCAGTTGCTTCAAGGCAGCCAGCTTAACGCCCTTCAGACGCGCCAGCAGGTCGACGTGCACGATGCCCACCTGCGCATCGGAATTGGCGATGACATGCTCGAGCACGCCGCCGCGATACGCCGTGTTCACCGGCACATATACCGCGCCGAGATAGTTGATGGCGTAAAAGGTGAGCAGCATCTGCATCGTGTTGCCCTGCCAGCAGAAGACGTGATCGCCCTGCTTGACGCCCAACCGCGCAAGTCCGGCCGCGACCCCGATGACACGCGCTCGGATCTGGCGGTAGGTCAAACGCTCACCGCCTTCGAAGATGGCGTAGACCTGATCGCCTCGTTCCTGCGCCCACCGGTCCAGCAGGTAGCGCACCACGCAAACCGCGCGCGCAGGCACGCGTGGGTCCGCATGTCCCGCAGGCGCCGGTGCTTTTGTTATGCTCACAACTCCCCTCGCATCCGCAGTTGATTACCAGCCATCCAAACAGGTTTCCCGTTGGTAATTATTTGTACACTATTGGTAATGTCAGTACAATCTTCGGCCACAGATCGCATCGATAAAACCCTTTAGACAGCGGAGCGCGTGATGTACCAGACCACCATCGGAATGACGGCGCTTGAACAGGTTTACAGCGGCAGGCCCGCTGCACAGTCCCTGGCGGAAGAGACCGCGCGGCTTGGCGCAAAACGCGTATTCCTGGTGTGCAGCAACACGCTGCGCCACAAGACCGACGAAGTGCGCAAGATCGAAGCGGCCCTGGGCAGCAAACTGGTGGGCATCTACGACAGCGTGCGCCCGCACGTACCGCGCGAGGACGTGGTCGCCGCGGCCATCGCCGCCGCCAAAGTCTCGCCCGACCTGCTGGTGTCGCTGGGCGGCGGGTCGGTATCGGACTGCACCAAGATTCTGGCCGTGTCGCTGAAACATAAGCTGTTCACGACACAGGCGATGGAGGCCTACCACATGGTCGTCAACGCCGATCACACGGTCACTCTGCCGGCCTTCGAGGGTCCGGACATTCCGGTGGTGCTGATTCCGACCACCTTGTCGGGCGGCGAGTTCAACGCCCTGTCCGGCTCCACCGACAAGGTCGTCAACGTCAAGCAGGGCTATGTGCATCCGCGCATGGTTCCACGCGCTGTCATTCTCGACCCCGCGGTCACCGTACACACGCCGGAATGGATCTGGATGTCCACCGGAGTGCGTTCTCTGGATCATTGCTTCGAAACACTTGGCTCGCTGGCTTCGAACGACTACTGGGACGGCATGGCCATCAACGGCATCCGCCTGTTGTCCGAAGGCCTCACCGCGGTGAAGAAGAACAGCCAGGATCTGGATGCGCGGCAAAAATGTCAGATGGGCGCGTGGTGTTCCATGGTGGCCATCGTGTCCGGATTGCCGATGGGCATCAGCCATGCGACCGGTCACGCGCTCGGCGGCTCCTTCGACGTGCCGCACGGCTACACCTCCTGCGTGATGGCGCCGTTCGCATTGGAATACAACCAAAGCGTGAACGGCCACCGGCAGAAGCTGATCAGTCTGGCATTCGGCCAGCCCAACGTGCCGGCGCCGGAGTTGGCAGACCGCATCATCCGCGAACTGGGAATGCCGCGCAGTCTGCGTGAAGTGAACGTGGGCGAAAAAGATCTCAAGGCGCTGTCGGGCTACATTTATCAGGACATCTGGTGCGGCACCAACCCGCGGCCGATCCCCAACAGCGATGCGCTGATCGACATGCTGCGCAAGGCGCTTTGAACGAGACGACGAGCGCAAGGGCACACGCCGCCGATGCCGCAGCGCTGACGGCGCGGCTGCTGAACGGCGACCGTGCAGCACTGGCGCGCGTGGTCACGCGTCTGGAACGCGATGCGCAGGCGGCGCGTGAATTCGACGCGCTGCTGGCTCCGCATGGAGGGCGTGCCTACACGGTCGGCATCACCGGTGCGCCCGGCGCCGGCAAATCCACCCTGGTTGGCGGCTTGCTCAGCACTGCCCTGGCCCAGAATCAGCGCGTCGCCGTGCTGGCGCTGGACCCGGTTTCTCCCCTGACCCACGGCGCGATCCTCGGTGATCGATTGCGCATGGAAGCCGCGGCGGCGGATGACCGAGTATTCGTGCGTTCGATGAGCGCCGATGCGCACGGTGGCGGACTCTCGGTGATCACCCCCCTGGCCATCCGCGCACTCGATGCGGCCGGCTGGCCCTGGATCGTGGTGGAAACCGTCGGCGTCGGACAGACTGAACTCGACATCGTCGAAGCGGCCGCCACCACAGTGGTCGTGTTGAACCCCGGCTGGGGCGATGAGGTGCAATCGGTCAAAGCGGGCCTGATGGAAGTGGCCGACATTTTCGTCATCAACAAATGCGACCGTGACGGCGCCGCCCAGACGCGCGGCGATCTGGAGCGGCTCATCGGGCAGTCCAAACCCGCGCGGTGGACGCCCCTCATCATCGACACCATCGCCAATCAAGGCCGGGGAATCGCTGAGCTGTGGCAGGCCATCGGCACGCACCGGCGCTTTCAGGAATCCTCCAACCTGCTGCTCGAGCGGCGCAAACGATTCCTGGTGCTGGCGCTGCGGGGGCTTGCGCAGCAGGCGGTGAATCAGCGGATGGAGAGGTTCAGCGCCTCGCCGGAATTCGCCGCGATGCTGGGGCGACTGGCGAGCGGTGATGAATCGCTGCACGAAGCCGCAGCGCAGCTGCTCGCGCAAGCGCTCAAAGACTAGGCTTTTCCTGCTTCCACGCCGGTCAGGCGCTGCGCCGCCTCGACGATCTGCTCAAGCGAAGAACCCGGCGGATAGGTCTCCACCCCAAGCTCAGCCAATCGCCGGCAGGTCGAGGGCGGCAGCACGCCGCCTGCGAAAATTGGCAGTTCCGGTCGGGCCGCGCGCAGCTCTGCGATGATCCGCTCCACCACGGCCGCGTGGCCGCCCACGTTGAGTCCCACCAGGTCCACGTCTTCGTCGATGGCCGCGCGCACAATCTCAGGCCCGGTGATCATGCCGCCCATGATGACGTGAAAGCCGGCATCGCGCAGCGCGCGCGCCACCACCGACAGCCCGCGCCAATGGCCATCCAGCGCAGTCTTGACCAACAGGATGCGGCGGGCGGGTGCGCTCATCTAGACGAGTTCCGGGGTCTGCCAGTCGCCCCACACCTGCCGGTACAAGTCGCCGATCTCGCCCAAGGTCACGTCGGCATCCAACGCGTTCATCATGAAGGGCATGATGTTCTTCTGCGGATCGCGGCAACTGGCTTCCAATTCCTTGAGCGCGTGGGCGGCTCCCGTTTCATGCCGTTCGCGCCGCACGGCATCGAGCCGTTCCTTGGCCACATCGTAGGCATCATTGACGCCGGGAAAGCCGTCGACCAAAAAGGGAGAGGCATCGTCGCGATAATGGGTGACGCCCACCACCACTTTCGTGCCCTCGGCCTCGGCCTTGAAGTCGGCGGACTGATTGTCGCGCGCACGCGCGTGCATCCAGCCCGAATCCAGCGAAGCGAGGAATCCGCCCTGCTGCTGGATCAACTCGACAAACTCCCAGGCGCGCTTTTCAAGTTCCGCGGTGAGCGATTCAACGTAGTAGGAACCACCGAGCGGATCAGCCACAGCGCACAGATTGGTCTCGTGCTGCAGCACCTGCTGGATGCGCAATGACATCTGATGCGCATGCTCGCTCGGCACCGACAGCGCCTCGTCATAGCCGGACACGCCCATCGATTGCACGCCGCCAAGCACCGCGGTCAGCGCCATCAAGGTGCCGCGCACGATGTTGTTGAAGGGCTGCTGGTAGGTCATCATCGAACCGGAGGTGACGACGTGAATGCGCATGCGCAAGGCGCGCTCATCGGTGACCCCGTAGCGTTCGGTCAGCAGCCGGTGCCACATCTTGCGCGCGGCGCGAAGTTTGCTCGCGTCTTCGAAAATATCCAGCGTGGTGCGGAAATTCACGCCGCCGCAGCGCGACGCCGCCGCCTTCACATCCATGCGGCCGCGGCGCTTGATCTCATCAAGGTATTCGATGGCGTTGGCGATGAGCGCGCCCAACTCCTGATACGCATTCAGACCCGTATCACCGCCGTTGTAGGCCGCGATCGACACCGGCACCCACTTGGGCAGGTGCTCGCCGCAGAATTCGATGATGTCGGCGTTCAAGCGCAGCCCCGCCGCGGTGGGCACTTGCTGCTTGGTGACGCAACCCAGGTACGTGAGGAAGAAGTCACTCTGGCCGGTGCCGGGCAATTGCGACAGATCCAGACCACGGCGCCTCGCGACCGTCCAGTAGGCTGCCAGCGCGAAGGGGCCGTGCTGCACCACGCCGCCACCGGCATGACCGTAGGTGCTCTCGATAGGAATGCCATCCAGACAGATATGCGTGTCGCGCACGCTTTGCATGACCGCGCCGGTGAGCCCAACGTCCTCGCGCCGCGCCACCACGTCGGGGTGATCGACGTTGTACAGGTGATCGGCGGTGTTGCGGTCGTGCTCCATGATGAAGCCGGTCTCGCCGTTCTTGAGCAGGAACTTGATGCGCTCGTTTTCGTCTTCCGGTTTGCCGAAGCCGGACAGCTGGAAGATGCGCCACGACTTGGTGCGGTAGCCCTGCGCAAAGCAGCCACGGTGGTAAGGCGCCTGCCCCGGCAGAATACCCATGATCGCGCGATGCTCAGCCGGCACATCGTCCGGGCCATAGCTGGCTTTCACGGGAATGCCCGAGCGCGTGGTGTAAGCCGGGGGAGCCTTGAAATGGCTGTCCATGGTTCCTTGAAGTGGCGCGTCGCGAGTGTTGCGTTCGCGTATCGGGTTTCAACGAAGTATACTAATAGTATTAAAAATCTACCATCAGTTTTATTGTGCGAATCGTGGAGTTTGCATGCAGCGTGAAACCCTGGAAAAGCTCTATTCGGTCGCCGGTAAGCGGGTGCTGATCACCGGCGGTTCCGGCGGCATCGGCTTCATGCTCGCCGGTGCCTTCGTGGCGGCCGGCGCGCGAGTGTACATAACCGGACGCAAGGCGGACTCGCTCGAGACCGCGAGAGCCAGGCTCGCTCCCCAGGGGGAGATCTTCACCATCGCCAGCGACCTGGCCACCTCTGACGGCGTGGCCACCGTGGTCAAGGCCATCGCCGAGCGCGAACCCAAGCTGCACGTGCTGATCAACA
>JANXOV010000002.1 GCA_025357635.1 Pseudomonadota bacterium | reverse complement strand
TGGGCGGCATGTCCGTCTGGCGCGGCAAGTTCACGGCCACCTCTGGCAAGATCGTATACGACAAGGCCGCCAAGACCGGCAGCGTCGATATCACAGTGGATGTGAATTCCATTGACTACGGCATGGCCAAGTTGAACGAGCACGCCCGATCGGCGGAGATTTTCGATGCCGCCAAGTTCCCGACCGCATCCTACAGCGGCAAGCTTGCGAAGTTCGAGGGCGATGCGCCCACCGAAGTGCAGGGAACCTTCACGCTGCATGGCGTCACCAAACCCTTGACCTTGAAGATTGTGCAATTCCTGTGCAAACCGAATCCGCTGCTGAAGAAGGAAGTTTGTGGAGCCGACGCCCACGCCACCTTGAATCGCGCGGACTATGGCGTCACCTACGGCGCCGGGTACGGGTTCAAAATGGACGTTAAACTGCAAATTCAGGTCGAAGGCGTGCGCGCCGACTAATACCGAGTTCATACGATGCGGCGCTCATGAGCAGGTCGGATTCTCCGCATGGGTGACCTGGCCGAAAAACTTCGTTCAGTGCTGGGGCCCGGCGGTTTTTTCGAAGAACCCGCTTTGATCGAGCCCTACCTCGTCGACTTTCGCCGCCTGTATCACGGCGCAAGCCGCTTCGTGGCGCGCCCGGCAACCACGGAGCAAGTTGCGGCCACCGTGCAGATTTGTGCGGACCACCGCATCGGCATCGTGCCTCATGGCGGCAATACCAGCTACTGCGGAGGCGCCACGCCCGACCGCAGTGGCTCGCAGATCATTCTGTCGCTGCAACGGATGAATCGCATCCGTGCCTGTGATCCAGGCGGTTTCAGCGTCACGGCGGAGGCCGGCTGCACGCTGCTGCAGGTTCAACAGGCCGCGGATCAGGCCCAACGTCTGTTTCCTTTGAGTCTGGGATCCGAAGGAACCTGTCAGATCGGCGGCAACATATCCACCAATGCCGGCGGCACTGCAGTGCTGCGCTACGGCGTGATGCGCGACCTCGTGCTGGGTCTGGAAGTGGTGCTGCCGGATGGCCGCGTGCTGGATCAATTGCGTTCTTTGCGCAAGGACAACACCGGTTACGACGTCAAGCAATGGTTCATCGGCGCAGAAGGGTCGCTCGGCATCATCACGGCCGCCTGCCTCAAGCTGTTTTCGCGCCCCGCGGCCTACCTCACGGCATTCATCGGCATTCAGGACTTACGTGGCGCCGTAGCACTGTTGTCCGAGATTCGCGCTCGCATGGGCGATGCGGTCGTCGCCTTCGAAGTCATGCCGCGGCTGGCCATCGAACTCACCATCAAGCACATCGCCGGCGTCCGGGATCCGCTGCAAGCACCACACCCCTGGTACGTGCTGCTCGAAGTGGCATTGAGTGATGAGGTCGGGCAGCACAGCGAGCGCTTCGCCGGACTACTGGCCACCTCGCTGCAGGGCGGCGCCATCCGAGATGCGGTGCTCGCCTCCTCCGAAAGCCAGCGTTTGGCACTCTGGCACATCCGTGAAAATGTTCCGGCCGCGCAGAGTCGCGAAGGCGCCTCGATCAAACACGATGTCTCCCTGCCGGTCGCCGCGATTGCCGAATTCGTACAGGTGGCGGGCGCCGCTACCGTGGCGCTGGCGCCGGGCGCACGCATGGTGGCCTACGGTCACCTCGGCGACGGCAATCTGCATTTCAATTTCAGCCAACCGGCAAACCAAAGTCCCGCGGAGTTTCTGGCGCGCAGCGAGGCCGTGAATCACGCCGTGCACGATCTCGTCGCGGCATACGGCGGCAGCATCAGCGCCGAACACGGCATCGGGCAACTCAAGGTCGAGGAGCTGCAGCGCTATGAAGACCCGGTCGCCTGGGATCTGATGCGCCTCCTGAAAAGAAGCCTGGACCCCCATGGCATCATGAACCCCGGCAAGGTGCTGCCGTCTTGACGCGCATCATCAAAGCCGGCGAGCTGGACCTGCGGCAATTCGTTCGCCGTGGCGATCAGATTCTGTGGGGCCAGGCCTGCGGTGAACCGTTGTCGCTGACCGAAGCGCTGGTGGCGCAGCGCGCCGCCATCGGGCCCGCGTCGGTGTTTCTAGGCTCCGGATTTTCCACGACACTGCAGCCTGAACACGCCGATTTCCTGCACATGAGCGGCATCGGCGGCATCGGCACGCACCGGCGCCTCACCGCCGCGGGCAAGCTGGCGGTCGTGCCCTGCCACGTGGGCCAGATCGCCGGGTACATCCGCGACGGACGAATCCGCTGCGATGTGGTCTTTCTGCAGGTCGCGCCCACGGCATCGCCGCAGGAATTCAGTTTTGGCGCGGTGAATGATTACGTCCAGGCCGCTATCGACAAGGCGCGCGTCGTTGTCGCCGAAGTCAACGACCAGGCCCCCGACACCCACTGTGACCGGCTGCTGTCGCGCAACCGCATCCACTGGCTCATCCACACCTCGCGGCCGCTGGTATCGGTGGCGCCCGCAAGCATCGGTGAGATCGAGCGTGCCATCGCGCGGCATGCCGGCGCCTTCATCGAAGACGGCGCCACGCTGCAAATCGGCGTCGGCGCCATTCCCGATGCGATCGCGCAGCTGCTGGTCGACCGGCGTGACCTGGGCGTGCATTCGGGCATGCTGGGCGACTCGGTCGTGGATCTGATGCAGACCGGTGCGGTCACCAATGCGCGCAAGCCCATCGATGCCGGCGTGACCGTCACCGGCATCCTGATAGGCTCACAGCGACTGTTCAGTTTCGCGCATCGCAATGCCGCCATTGCCTTGCACCCGTCCCATTACACGCACGGCGAGGCGACGCTGGCGAAGCTGCCGCGTCTGGTGACGGTGAATACCGCGCTGGAAGTGGATCTGAGCGGACAATCCAATGCCGAACAGACGGGCGATGACTATGTCGGTGGCATCGGCGGGCAGGCCGACTATGTGCGCGCCGGCCATCGATCCCCCGGTGGACATTCGATCCTCGCACTGCCAGCCACCGCCGTGAAGGCAACGCGCAGTCGGATCTGCGCAACGCTGTCCGGCCCGGTCACCAATGCCCGCGCTGACGCCGACATCATCATCACCGAGTACGGCGCAGCGCAGCTGCGAGGTCAATCCATTCCCGAGCGCGCCCGCCGGCTCATCGCCATCGCCCACCCTGACTTTCGCGAAGAACTCGCTCGCCAGGCGGCGGGGATGATTCAGCGCGGCTATTGACGTGCGGCGGCCGCGATCACACCCAGCGCATGTTTGAGCACGGGCTCGTCCACCATCCGGCCTTCGAAGTCGATGGCGCCGCGGCCCTTGGATTTGGCCAGCTCGTACGCGGCGATCAGACGCCGTGCGAAGTCAACCTCCGCCTCACTGGGTCCGAAGGCTTCGTTCGCCAATTCCACCTGCCGCGGAAGCAGGCAGATCTTGCCGTCGTAGCCCAGATCGCGGCCGCGCATCGCATCGCGGCGGAACTGCTCGTCATCTCGCACTTCCACCACCGCCTGATCCACCGCCAGGACCCGCGCCGCTTTCGCAGCCAGCACCACCCGCGAACGCGCATACACCACCTCGGTGCCCTCGCGCGTGCGGCGCGCGCCCATGTCGGCTGCGAAATCCTCCGCGCCGAAATACACGCCCATCACCTGCGGTGACGCGGCGATGGCGAGACTGTCGAGCACACCGCGAATAGATTCGATGCCGGCCATCACCGGCACGGACCGCCCCGCGCCCAACCGTGACAGGAGCTGCGCGATATCCGCCGCCGATTCCGCCTTGGGCAGCACGATGCCATCGACATCGCAGGATGTGAGCGCATCCACATCGGGCTGGAAATGCGCGGAGCGTACGTCATTGACGCGCACGAACACGGTGTGGTGGCGCTCGCCCTGGCGCGCGATGGCGAGCGCTTGGGCGAGCGCGCCGCGCGCGGCCGGCCGGTCCGCGGCCGGCACTGCGTCTTCCAGGTCCAGCACAAACACATCGGCTGGCGTGCGGGGAAATTTTGCAATCATCTCGTGACGATTGGCCGGCGCGAATAACAAACTTCTAATGAGCATCAGCGCACTATATTAGGCATCATGTCACCGTGTCGACCATGAAAACACCGGAACCGTTTGGCTTCGTACGCGACCTGGCGACGCGCTGGGATTTGATCGCGGTCGTCGTCATCGTGGGGCTCATCGTCTGGGCCGGCGATGCCAGCCGCGGCCTGCTCGAACCGTTGTCCCGGCTGCATGAATCACCGCTGTCGCTGGACCCGGCCAACCTACCCTTCTACGCCGCCCGCACCACGTTGCGCATGTTCCTGGCTTTGGGATTGTCGCTGGTATTCACCTTTACCTACGCCACCTGGGCGGCCAAGAGCAACCGCGCGGGCAAGCTGCTCGTACCCATCCTCGACATCCTGCAGTCGGTGCCGATTCTCGGCTTCATCTCCATCACCGTGGTCTTTTTCATGTCGCTGGTGCCGGGGCGCGTGCTCGGTGCTGAGTTCGCAGCCATTTTCGCAATCTTCACAAGCCAGGCCTGGAACATGGCCTTCAGCTTCTACCAATCGCTGCGCACCGTCCCGGCGGAACTCACCGAGGCAGCCGACTCTTTTCACCTGACGCCGTGGATGCGTTTCTGGCAATTGGAAGTCCCCTTCGCCATGCCTGCGCTGGTATGGAACATGATGATGTCCATGTCCGGCGGCTGGTTCTTCGTCGTCGCCTCCGAATCCATCAGCGTCGGCCACACGACGGTGGCGCTGCCGGGCATCGGCTCTTACATCGCCTTGGCCATCGCGCAGCGAGACCTGACCGCCATCTGCTGGGCCATCGGCGCCATGCTCGTCGTGATTCTGATCTACGATCAGCTGTTGTTCCGGCCACTCATTGCCTGGGTGGATCGCTTCAAGGTGGAACAGGAAGGTACCGGCCAGGCTCCCACCTCGTGGGCGCTGACCATGCTGCGCCGTTCGCGCCTCATCGCCGCCTTCACGCTGTTGTTTCGTTCGGTGCTGCGCTGGAGTTCCTGGGCGCTGCCGCACCGGCGGCCACGCAAGGCCCGGCCGCGAGCGCGCGAAGGCAGACTGGACACGTTGTGGTTGGCCGTGATCGGCGTGCTGATCGTGGTCGCGTCCTGGCATATCGGCCGCGTCCTCATCGCTGGCACATCGATGGCCGAGCTTCGCCAGGTCAGCTGGCTCGCCTTGCTCACCATGACGCGTGTGGTGGTGTTGATCGCCTTGGCCAGCCTGGTGTGGGTGCCCATCGGCGTGTGGGTAGGATTGCGCCCGCGCGCCACGGAAATCGTGCAGCCGATTGCACAGTTCCTCGCGGCTTTTCCCGCCAATCTCGTGTTTCCCCTGGTGGTGTACTTGATCGTCACCGGCAATCTGAATCCCAACTGGTGGCTCAGCCCGCTGATGATTCTGGGAACCCAGTGGTACATCCTGTTCAACGTCATCGCCGGCGCCTCACAGATGCCGGGTGAACTTCGCTATGCCGCGGAAAACTTTCAGGTGGGCGGCTGGTTGTGGTGGCGCCGCGTGGCGCTGCCCGCCGTGTTTCCTTTCTATGTCACCGGCGCCATCACCGCCTCGGGTGGCTCATGGAACGCCGCCATCGTGGCGGAAATTGCCAGTTGGGGCACGACGCAGGTCAAGGCCGACGGCCTGGGGTCCTATATTGCGCAAGCAACGAGCGCGGGCGATTATCATCGCATCGTCCTGGGCATCTCGATGATGAGTCTGTTCGTGGTGCTCATCAACCGCATTTTCTGGCGGCCGCTGTACTATTACGCCGAGCGCAAATTCCGGCTCACCTGATGGAAGAACCGCCGATGAACGCTGGACCGCCACTGCTCGAAGTCACCAATGTCCGCAAGTCCTTCCCCAAGGCCGACGGCAGCGAACTGCTGGTGCTGGAGGACGTGAACCTGCGCCTGCAATCCGGCCAGATTGTGGGTCTGCTGGGCCGGTCCGGTTCTGGAAAATCCACGTTGCTGCGGCTGATCGCCGGACTGTCCGAATGCAGCGCCGGCGAGGTGCAGTACCTGGGCAAGCGGGTCGAGGGACCGGCACTGGGCATTTCCATGGTGTTTCAGAGTTTCGCCCTCTTTCCCTGGCTCACGGTGTTTGAAAACGTGGCGCTCGGCCTGGAGGCGCAACGCGTGGCCAAGCCCGAGATCCGCAAACGCTCCCTCGCGGCCATCGATCTCATCGGCCTGGACGGATTCGAATCCGCCTATCCGCGCGAATTGTCCGGCGGCATGCGCCAGCGCGTGGGCTTCGCGCGTGCGCTGGTCGTGCAGCCCAACATCCTGTTGATGGACGAGCCCTTCTCCGCGCTCGACGTGCTGACGGCGGAAACCATGCGCACCGACTTTCTGGATTTGTGGTCCGACGGGCGCATGCCCATCCAGGGCGTGGTGCTGGTCACCCACAACATTGAGGAAGCCGTATTGATGTGCGACCGCATCCTGGTCTTTGGCAGCAACCCCGGACGCGTGGTCAGTGAAATCACCGTCACCCTGCCGCAGCCTCGCGACCGGCTCGATCCGGCGTTTCGCGACATCGTCGAGCGGTTGTACGTCGCCATGACGGCGCGCACCGATACCGGCTCCGCAGCGGCGCGGTCCAGCCGCCTGCCGGGGCTGGGAATTGGCACCGAACTGCCGCACGTTTCCTCAAACCTGCTCGCCGGATTGATGGAAGCCGTCGCGGCCGCGCCCTTCAACGGCACCGCCGATCTGCCCAAGATCGCCTCGGATCTTCACATGGACAGCGATGAGCTGTTCCCCGTGGCTGAAACCTTGCAGATGATGCGCTTTGCCGAACTTGAAGGCGGCGATCTGAAACTGACGCCCGAGGGCATCGCCTTCGCCAGCGCCGAAGTGGACGAGCGCAAGAAAATATTCGCCCGGCATCTGCTCAACTACATCCCGCTCGCCGCTCACGTCAGACGCGTGCTCGACGAGCGCACTTCGCATGTCGCGCGCAAGAGCCGCTTTTTGGATGAGATCGAAGACTACATGACCGATGAGGCCGCCGAGAACACGCTGCGCACCATCGTGAGTTGGGGACGGTACGCGGAGGCCTTCGCCTACGATGATGAGGGCGAGAAGTTCAGTCTTGAAAACCCGGGCGAATCCGAAGGCTGACGCTGCGTTGTTCTACTCAATGAATAAACGTTGCGGCATGATCGCGAACAAACGAATCGAGGTCGACCGGACTCTTGTGCCCGATTTTCGAAACCACATCGGTAACCAGCCCGAAACGGTTTTCCTTTAGGCCCAAATTCAGTTCATTCAGTGCGTCAACCAGCCAGGCTGGCATCCCCATCGCCAGCATCGAGGTCCGGGTGGCCTCTGGCGGGACGTCCACGTAGTTGATTGTGCGACCAAGAACACGGGTCAGCGCTGCGGCAATGTCTGCATAGCCGATAGCTGCCGGCCCGGTCACATCGTAGGTCTTGCCCACATGTCCCGCCTCGGTCAGACAGGCTGCAGCAACGGCAGCGACATCCCGAACATCAACGAAAGGCGCTTTGCCGGTTCCGGCAGGCACGTACAGTGTTCCCTGCTGAATCATCGAGGTCATGGTCAACAGATTCTGCATGAAGAAGCTCGGGCGCAGGATGGTGAAGGACAGCTTCGATTCGCGCAGGTATTTTTCAGTTTTGCCATGCCAATGCCCGAAGCGGTGCGGTACGCCTATACCTGCGCCAACCGCCGATATGTTTACGACATGACGAACCCCGCACGTGGCGGCGACGTTTAAAAATTTCTCTTCAACGCGATCGAGGTTCTCAACGGGCGGAGCCAACAGAAACACGCGGTCGACACCTGCAAGTGCCCGAGATAACGACGCGGAATCCTGTAAGTCGCCTTGAACCCATTCAACTCCGGGCAAGTTCAGGCGTGACGCCTTGGCGATATCGCGAACCAAGGCACGAAAGGCAATGCCTCTCGTGGAAAGCAATGCCGAGAGCGCCAGACCCACCGAGCCTGTGCTGCCTGTCAAAAGAATCATGATGCGTTCCTTATCAGCCACTTCCGGCCCCGTCCCTGGACGGGGGCGGGACGCCATAAGCATTACACCTGCAGGTGCGAATGTCATCATGCGCATCAAGCACGGCGTTCACGCGCGCGATGCCAGGGGTCCGGACTACGACCTCACCGATGAGCTGCTCTAGTCTGCAGTTACGGGCGGCGGCGACTTGCCGCGGGTAGCGAGCGCACCGCCCGCCAGCAGCATCAGAAATATTCTGAACACGGTTTGATTGTAGTAAGCAAGCACCGCCAGCGTGGTCGCGGCGGAACCCAAGGCGAATACGGGGACGAAGGGGTATCCGGGCGTCCGAAACGGCCGTTCGAGATCCGGCGCACTCCGGCGAAGCCCGATGAGGCTCGCCATGCTCAGCACGTACACCGTCAGCGCGCCAAAAACGGACAGCGTCACGATGCTGGCGGTGAGAGACTGACCCTCGATTGTCACGAGACTATCGCTAAAGATCGCTGCCACGCCGACCACGGAGCCGGCCAAGATACCCAGATGTGGAGTTCGAAAGCGCGAGTGGACCCGGCCGAGCATGGCGGGCAGATAGCCTGCGCGCGCCATGGCGAAAATCTGTCGCGAGTAACCGATGATGTTGCCGTGGAACGAGGCGATCAGACCAAACAGGCCGAGCCATACCAGCATCTTGAGCCAACCACTGGATGAGCCGACGACGCGGCGCATGGCCTGCGGCAGCGGGTCGTTGATGTTGCTCAGCAGCCGCCAGTCACCCGCGCCGCCGGCGAAGAGCATGACGCCCAGCGCCAGCGCGACGAGTGTTGCGATGGCGCCGATAAAGGCGATCTTGGTCGTGCGCGCCGGGTCGCGGACTTCCTCAGCCGCCATCGCGGCGCCCTCGAGACCCAGGTAGAACCAGATCGCGAAGGGCAGCGATTTGAGGATGCCTTCGAAGGAGGGCTGCCCACCGGCTGTGGGTCCCCATCCGTGAGCGACGAAATGCGACCAAGAAAAGCTCGGCGCCATCACTCCCATGAAAACGAGGAGTTCGCCAATTGCGATGACCGTGACTGCCAATAGAAGCGTAGCGGAAGTTTTCACGCCAACAATATTGATCACGGCAAAAACGGCATACAGGGCGACCGCAGCCAGTTTTGGGTCAAGGTCGGGGAACTGAACGCCCAGATAGGCGCCGATGGCCAGGGCCACCGCAGGGGACGCAAATAAGAATTCGATGAGCGTCGCAACTCCCGCCACTCGACCCGACAGGGGGCCGAAAGCGCGCAGACTATACGCGAACGGCCCGCCGGCACTCGGAATGGCCGTCGCCAGTTCGGTGAAGCTGAAAATCAGTGCGGCGTACATCGCAGTAACGAAACCCGTCGACCACAAGAACCCAAGGGTACCGGCGGACGCCCAGCCATAGCTCCAGCCGAAGTATTCTCCGGAAATCACCAGGCCGACACAGATGCCCCACAAATGAAGGGTGCCAAGGCTTCTGTCGAGGGTGGGCGCCATATCGGACATTGCGGATCTCCTGTGGGAGGTCACTCCCGATCTGCGTTCCAGCATGCCTTGATAAGAGTTGCAAGTGCAAGTTATAGTGTTGGCAGTACAACATTTGATGCCCGGCATTCGTGCAGAAGCATCGCTCTCGGTCAGCAATCGCTGGCCGCCATCGCCCATATCGACGGGGGATCCATGGAATTCATCTTCATGCTGACACGCCAGGATCGAACCATCGCCGATGCTGAGGCGATGTTGGACTTGATCGTCCCGATGCGCCTGAAGCACATCGGATTCAAGGACGTCGGCATCAGCGCAGTGGCGCTGCGCTCCTTGGCGGATCGGATCCGTGCCGCAGGCGCCTCGACGTATCTGGAAGTCGTCAGCACCTGCGCGGAGGATGCGCTGAAGTCCGCGCGCTGCGCGGCGGAAACGGGAATCGATCATCTGTTGGGGGGTACATTCGTGCGCGAGACCCTGCAGATTCTAAAAGGGCTCACGACCCGCTACTACCCGTTTCCGGGGTTTCCGACCGGGCATCCGACGCGGTTGGCGGGCATGCCGGATGACATCGAACAACACTGCCGGACATTCGTTGACCAAGGATGTGCGGGTGCGGATCTTCTGGCCTATCGCGCGACCGTCGCGGACCCGATTGCGCTCATTGAAGCCGCGCGGCGTGGATTGGGCGATCAGCGCTTGATCGTTGCGGGCAGCGTTGACTCGCCCGCCAGAATCGAAGCCGTGGCGGCGGCGGGCGCCGACGCATTCACGGTCGGAACCGCCGTCTTTTCGGGAACTTACCTTGCCTCAGCCGGCTCACCGCTGTCGCAACTTGAAGCGATCCGACGCGACGCTGAAACCTCGGCCTATCACCTGTGAGCGGCGCCGCGCATGAGAGACGTCCGACGTAAACGTGTGACCGCGCACCTCGGCATTGACGTCGGCACCCAGAGCTTGAAGGTGGTCGTGCTCGACTCCTCCGGTCGCGTTCTCGCGCAGGCGGCGACGGCCTATCCTTTTCTTTCGCTCAAACCTCTGTGGGTGGAGCAGTCACCCGCCGCGTGGCTGGAGTCGTTGCGTCCGACCATATCCTTGGCGCTCGGCCAGGCCATGCTGACTCCCGCCGACATTCTCAGCGTCGGTGTCGCAGGGCAACTCGATGGCTGCGTCCCGGTCGATGTCTCCGGCAAGCCATTGGCGAATTGCTTGATCTGGATGGATCGCAGGGCCCAGGCTGAGCTTGATGACATACCGGCATCGCTGATTCAGACTCGATGCGGCGTGGCTGCCGATGCCAGCCATA
This sequence comes from Pseudomonadota bacterium, assembly GCA_025357635.1. Taxonomy (GTDB): domain Bacteria; phylum Pseudomonadota; class Gammaproteobacteria; order Steroidobacterales; family Steroidobacteraceae; genus TMP-86. The sequence continues at coordinate 3,100 of JANXOV010000002.1, read as the reverse complement.
TGGCCGCGAAGATACGTTGGTTCAAACGCAACTTGGCAGATGCCGATCGAATCGCACGTTTTCACCAGCCGACGACCTTTATCGTCGAGCAGCTCACCGGCGTTGCGACCATCGACGCGAGTCTCGCATCGACCACGATGCTGTACGACGCGGCCCGGCAGCGATTCGATCCCGATCTTGTGCAGCGATTCCAGACATCGATCGCGGAACTTCCAACGCTTCGTGCGGCCAGTGCAAGCGCAGGGCGCATGACCACACGCGGCGCTGCGCTCACCGGACTTTCAGAAGGCACCCCGGTTGCAGTGGGAACCGGGGATGACTTCGCGAGCATGCTCGGTGCCGGCGTCATGCGACCTGGTACGACGGTGTGCAGTCTCGGCACGGCCGAAGTCGTCGGAGCAATCGTTCCACACCGCGTGGTCGACCCGACCGGCCTGCTGCAATCCAACCCGTTCTTCGGCGACCTGCACTACATCGGTCACCCCGGCTGGCTGTCGGGCGGATCGGTGCAGTGGCTCAAGCACATCATCCTCGCACGCAGCGACGAATCGTTCCACGAGCTCGCCGCGGCGGCGGCGCCCGGGGCTGACGGGTTGACGTTCCTGCCTGCCCTCGCCGGCGCGGTGACACCCGAATGGAATGCAGGCGCACGCGGCTGTTTCTATGGGCTGTCCACGGCGCACGATCAGCGGCATCTTGCGCGCGCCGTGCTGGAAGGCTGCGCCTTTGCCATGCGCGACATCCTCGATCAGCTGGCCGCCGTTGGTGCCGAAACCCAGCGTCTTCTGTTGATTGGTGGCGGAGCACGCAGCAGTCTCTGGGCGCAGATGCGCGCCGATGTGGCGAATCGGAGCGTACATTTCGGCCTCGACCATGACACCTCCGCCGTCGGGGCCGCGGTTCTCGGCGCGGCGGCATTGAAGGCCGGCTCATCGCTGGACGCGGCCGCGGCGTTGCTTGCAAGCGCACCCCTTCGACTCGACCCGAACCCGCGTGATGTCGCGATTTACGACACTGCGTATCGCCGCTATCGACAACTGTTTGCGGCTTTGCGCCCGCTATTTGTATGACCGACAACATCCTCGCGCAACTCATCGCAGGTCGCGTCCGAAATCCGGATGGCGCCGGCAATCTGACGGTGCCGACCCGTCTTGTGGTCGTGGAGCCTTCGCTTGCGGGTGTCGAAAACGAACTGATACGCCGTTGCGGACTGACGGGATCCGTTCTGATCGTCGCGGACACTTCCACGTGGAGCGCCTGTGGACTGCGAATCCATGAAAGCTGTCGCGCTGCAGGCCGGCACATCGAAAAGCTCGTCTTCCCATCCGACATCCGCGCGACCGTGGAGGCTGCCCAGCAGGTGCAGGCGGCCGCGGGCGCCGTCGACGCACTGATAGCCGTTGGTTCCGGCACGATCAACGACCTGACCAAGTACGCTGCCTTCCGGTCCGGCAAGCCGTATGCGGTTTTTGCGACGGCGGCATCGATGAACGGGTATACCTCCATGAACGCCTCAATCACCGACCACGGACACAAGCGGACCGTCGGCGCCGCAGCGCCGATTGCGGCATTCTTCGACCTCCGCGTTTTGACCCAGGCGCCGGCACGCCTGACCCGGTCGGGCGTCGGTGACAGCTTGTGCCGCTCCACGGTTCAGACGGACTGGCTGCTGTCCCATCGATTGTTCGGAACTGCCTATCGGACCGCGCCTTTCGATCTGCTTCGCGCTGACGAAGACGCTTTATTGGAGCGGGTTGGTGAACTTCGCTCCGGATCTATCGACGCGATGCGGCACCTCGTGCATACCCTCATATTGTCCGGATTTGGCATGACCATCTGTGGCGGCAGCTATCCAGCCAGTCAAGGCGAGCATCTGATCAGCCACTTCCTGGAAATGTTCGAAGACCCCTCCTGGCCGGTCGCCTTTCACGGCGAACATATCGCCGTGACGCTGCTGACCATGGCGCGCCTGCAGGCGGCGATGCTCAACGTTGACACCTTGCGCTTCATCGCGCCTCCGGCCACCGAAGCGGAACTCCGTCAGCTGTTCGGCGACGCGCTGGGCGCGTCTTTCTGGCGCGAGTACCGACTGAAGACAGCGATGGTGAACAGCGCTGAGGCGGTGCGTCGCATCGCTGAAGACTGGCCGGAAATAAAGCGTGAGCTGCTTGAGATTCACCGCTCACCGCAGCTTATCGAACGCGCTCTGCTTGCGGCCGGCGCACCGACTCGCGCATCGGATCTGGGAATCCCTGATCCTGCCTATCAGAACGCCGTACGGCGCGCGCGCTTGATCCGGGATCGCTATACGTTTCTCGACCTTGCCGCCGACACGGGACACGCGGACCTTTTGGAGCACGCTTGAAATGCGGCCAATCCACACGATGCCGGCGGAAGTCCGGCGCCGTCTGCAGATCGTACTGACGGATATCGATGATACTTTGACGGAACACGGACGCCTTCCCGCGGCGAGCTACGCGGCGATGGAGCGGTTACAACGCAGCGGCAGACGGATCATACCGGTAACCGGACGTCCAGCCGGCTGGTGCGATCTGATCGCGCGGCAATGGCCCGTTGATGCAGTGGTGGGCGAAAATGGCGCATTTGGCTTTCGCTACGACAATGCCACGCGAAAGATGCACCGGTTGTACAGCCGATCAGACTCACAGAGAGCTGCCGACAAGGAGCAATTGCAGGAAATTGCCCGCCGCATCCTGAGTGAGATTCCCGGCACCGCACTCTCCGCCGATCAGGAATTCAGGGTCGCCGATCTTGCGGTGGACTTCTGCGAAGACGTGCCGCGACTGACGAATCAGGCAATTCAGGAAATAGTTGCCCTATTCGAGCACGCAGGCGCGACCGCCAAAGTCAGTTCCATACACGTCAACGGTTGGTTTGGCTCGTACGACAAGCTGACGATGTCGCTGCGAACTCTGGATCATTTTTTCGGCATTGACCCGGCCACTGCGAAGGCCGACGCTGCGTTCGTCGGAGACTCTCCCAATGATGCGCCGATGTTCGGATACTTCGAAACCTCCGGCACTGCGCGCGCTTGTCAGCCACGTCGGCAAGTTGCGCAGTTGCCCGTCAAAATCTAGCA
>JANXOV010000175.1 GCA_025357635.1 Pseudomonadota bacterium | reverse complement strand
GACCTCCAGCTCCTTCTGAAAACTCGGGTATGCGATCCACAGATACAAGCAACGCCGCCTCAGCGCATCGGTCAGCTCGCGCGTGCGATTCGAAGTCAAAATGATATACGGGGTATGCTCGGCCCGGATCGTGCCGAATTCCGGGATCGTGAGCTGATATTCGGCCAGCGTCTCCAGCAGCAGCGCTTCGAATTCCTCGTCCGCGCGGTCGATTTCGTCCAACAGCAGAACGGTGCGCTGTTTGGCCATCAGTGCCTTCAGGATCGGGCGGTGCAGCAGATAGTCGCCGGAATACAGATCGCCAATCGACAGCTCAGTGTTGCCCTTCAGCTCATTGAGCCTGATGCTCATAATTTGCTTTTGGTAATTCCATTCGTAGAGCGCTGCGTTGAAGTCCAATCCTTCATAGCACTGCAGCCGAATGAGTTGCGTATCCTTTAGCTTGGCGAGAACCTTGGCGATCTCGGTCTTGCCCACCCCCGCCTCGCCTTCGATCAGAATCGGCTTGTCGAGGTGCTCAGCGAGGAACAGCGTGGTCGCAATGTCGGTGTCCGCGACATAGTCGCAACGACGCATCGAGGCGATGATCTCATCGTAGCGGGCGTTCATCGGCTCGGCCTTGAAACGGATATTCGGCGAAACCTCGAATCGTCGGCGCGCTCAGCGTTGCTCATTGGCGCTGCCAATCAGATTCATGACCTGCTGAGGACCGATCGGAGTTGAGGTCGGCACCAGAACGCCGTACACGGACAAAGCGTCGGCCACGGCATTGCCGAATGCGCAATGAACCGACAGCATCGCCGCTTCTCCGCAGCCCTTGAATCCACCGTCCGTGACAGGCGATGGGGTCACGATGTGCGCGCAGTCGATGTCCGGAAGCGTACAGGCGTTGGGCATGAGGAAATCCATGAACGATGCATTGTTCAGTTGCCCGTTCTTGTCGTATTCCAAAGACTCAAGCAGGGCCATACCGATGCCTTGCCCGATCCCGCCTCGCATCTGGCCCTCAACGATTTGCGGGTTGATCATCACCCCGCAATCCTCGACTGCTACGATGCGCGTGATGTCAATCTTGCCGGTTTGCGGATCCAGTTCGATAACGACGCAATGCGAGCCGTTCGCGTAGGTCTCGGGCGGATCATAATGCCGTTTGGAGCTTAAGATGGGCTCGACTTCGTCGGTATTCGGACGACGGAAGCGATCAAAATAGGTGATGTGCGCAAGTTCGCGCACCGTCATGTGGCGGTCGGGCGATCCCTTCACGTACACGACGCCTTCATCGATGATGAGATCGGCGGCGTTGGCTTCCATGACGTGCGCGGCGATCTTCAACAACTTGTTCCGGACGTCAGTCGCCGCGCGAATCACCGTGCCGCCACCAATCACACCACTGCGGCTCGCGAACGTTCCCATGCCGTAGGAGCCGGTTGCAGTATCGCCTTCGAGCACCCGGACGTCCTCGAAACGAACACCGAGCGTTTCGGCCGCTACCTGCGCCATCGTAGTCTTGGTCCCCTGCCCGTGGCCGAACTGGCCGCTCTTCACTGTCACGGTGCCGGTCGGGTCCATCTCGACGGTGGCCGAATCGTGAGTCGTGATCCCGCGATAGCCGCTCTCCTCGGCGACGCGGCTTCCCCATGCCGTCGGCTCCACGAAGAAACTGATGCCGATTCCCCTTAGCCTCCCATTCTTCAGCAGGCGCGGCTGCGCCTTGAGTTTGCGGTAGTCCGACATTTCCAGACACTTATCCAGCACCTGGTGGTAATCACCGCTGTCGTAGGTCTGGTTGGTCGCCGACAGAAACGGAAACTCGTCCTTTTTGATGAAGTTCCGATAGTAGATGTCCGCAATGTCGATTTTCAGCAGCAGAGCAGCTTTCGTCACCGCCATTTCTCGGGCGAAGACCGCAGCGGACCAGCCTACACCGCGATATGCGCTGGTACACATCTTGTTCGTCAGGACGGCAAAGCTCTCGTACTGGATATTCTGAAAATTGAATGCACCGGGCAAGCCCGTGTTGCCGACCGCCGGCTCGATGATGCCGCCCCACGGGAACATCGAATAGGCTCCGCAGTCGCCAATCGCCTTGTTCTTGAGCCCCAGTATCGTCCCGTCTTTTTTTATCGCCAATTCGATGTGCAATGTCTGCTGCTTGGCTTGCGCGGCCGCAAGCATATGCTCACGCCGGTCCTCGATCCATTTAACCGGCTTGCGGATGTCCTTCGAAATCCACGGCAGGATGAACTCCTCCGGGAACAGATGCGCCTTCTGACCAAATCCGCCACCGACTTGAGGTGCGATCACGCGGATGTTTTGCTCGGGAAAATGCAGAAACCGTGCAATGTTGGTGCGCAGTGGATAGGGAGTCTGGGTGGACGACCACACCGTCAGCGTATCATCCCATTCCCAGTGCGCGATCACGCCGCGCGTCTCCATCGGTGCCGCCGAAGTCCGACCCGTATTGATCGTTTCCCTGACGATCAAGTCGGCTTCGCGGAACGCCTTGTTGATGTCCCCTTTGTTGAAGATGTTACTGAAGAAGACATTGCCCAGGATCTCCTCGTGGACCAGCTCTGCGCCCGGCTTCATCGCTTCCTCGACATCGAATATGACCGGCAGCGGGTCGTACTCGACTTCAATGAGATCGACGATGTCCTCCGCGATGTAGCGCGTCGGCGCCACCACCGCCGCGATGATCTCTCCGACGAAGCGGACCTTCTCTCCCGCGAAGAAAGGCGTTGCGACGGGCTGTAGATTCCCCTGGTGATCCGAGTACGTAACCGAACCACCGTCCATTTCGGCAGCAGTCACAATCTTGATGCAGTCGGGATGCGCCTTGGCCTTCGCCAAGTTAACTCGGGTGATGTCGGCGTGCGCATGGCTGCTTCTAAGGAATGCAACCTCTACCTGCCCAGGCAGCGAAATGTCGTCGACGTACTTCGCCTTACCCATGAGGATCAACGGGTCTTCCGTACGCTTGCGGCTGATGCCGATATGCTTCGTCGCACCCTTCATTCGCGGCACGCTGCTCATTGCTGTCGTCTCCAATAGGTCTCGTCAGTGCGTTTCATTGGACTGCCTTGGCGCGCCGGAACGCATCGTTCAATGCTCGGACCGTAAGCACCTCGGCGACCGAGCGGCGGTAGTCCGCTGTTACGTGCACATCGCTTTCCGGATCGAGTATGGATTGAACGCTTCGTGCGGAAGCCTTCAACAGATCCTCGGAATAGGCCTCTCCGATCAACACATCCTCCGCAGCCGTGGCGCGCACCGGAGTCGCTGCAACGCCGAACAGCGCGATTCGCGCTCTCGTACATTTGCCCGCCGCATCGAGCGTGACGATCGCCGAGCTCCCGGCGAGCGCATAGTCGCCCGCGCGCCTCGCCACCTCGTGGAACCCCCAACCGCTGTTCTTCGGAGGTTCGGCAAAGCGAATCGAGGACAGCACCTCGTTCGGCGCAACCACGGTTGTGTAATAGGTGACAAAGAACTCGCTGGCGGAGACCGTGCGCCGACCCGCCACACTGATGATGTCGAATTCCGCATCGAACGCGAGCGACATCGCCGGCAATTCGGAAGCGGGGTCCGCATTGACGAGGTTGCCGCCGATCGTTCCCTTGTTGCGGATCTGAAAATGAGCGACATGCTCGATCGCATGGCAAAGCAGCGGAAACCGTTGCTGCACCGACTCAGAGTTTTCCACAAACCGCTGAACCGTGGTTGCGCGGATCCGTATTCCTCCATCCTCATCGAGGACCTGATTCCCGTCGGCGATATTGCTGACGTCGATGAGGACCTTCGGACGCGCGAGACGAAAGTTCATCATCGCAATCAGTGTTTGCCCGCCCGCCAGGATCTTAGAGTCGTCGCCGGACGAGGACAACAACTCGCAGGCGTGCTGCAGATTGTCGGCCCGGTGATAGTCAAACGCGGCTGGCTTCATGACAAATTACTCGGACGCAATGAATTCGACATCATTTTCTCCGAAATAAATACAGTAAGGAGTTGCAGAACCTGGCCAGCCAGTTTCTTTCGTCTGCCGCGGTCACTTCCGCGGAGCTCGCCGCGATTGCAGAGCTCGTAGTCGGCGTCATCACAATCATCGATTCGTCACCCGTCGGCGTGGCGATGGCTTTCAGCTCATCCTTGAACGATCGAAAAAACTGTTGAGCCATATACTTG
>JANXOV010000156.1 GCA_025357635.1 Pseudomonadota bacterium | reverse complement strand
CCGGTGGTGCACGAGACCTACGGGGTCGGCCGCTACGAGGGATTGCAGACCATGGAGGTCGCAGGCCAGAAAGGCGAATTCCTGGTACTGCTTTATGCGCAAGGCGACAAACTCTACGTGCCCGTGCAGTCATTGCATCTGGTGTCGCGTTACACCGGTGCACCGGCGGAAAGCGCGCCGCTGCACAAGCTGGGCGGGGATCAATGGCTCAAGGCGCGGCGCAAGGCCGCGCAGCGCATCCGCGACGTCGCTGCCGAGTTGCTCGACCTTTACTCGCGCCGCGCCGCCCGGCAGGGCGCTTCCTTGGTTGCGCGCGAGGCCGACTACCGCGCTTTCCAGGCGGGGTTTCCCTTTGAGGAGACCGCCGACCAGGCCGCCGCCATTGAGCAAGTCATCGCAGACTTGAAATCCGACAAGCCCATGGACCGGGTGATCTGCGGCGATGTCGGATTCGGCAAGACCGAAGTTGCCTTGCGCGCAGCCTTCATCGCAGTTCAGGCGGGCAAACAAGTGGCCGTGCTCGTGCCCACGACACTGCTGGCGCAGCAGCATTTCGGCACCTTCTCCGACCGGTTCGCAGACTGGCCGGTGCGCATCGAAACATTGTCGCGCTTCCGTACCAGCAAGGAGGCGCAAGGTGCGCTGGCCGGCATCGCCGCCGGCACGGTCGACATCGTGGTGGCCACACAGAAACTGCTGCAGGGCAAGGTCGTATTCAAGGATCTGGGTCTCATCGTCATCGATGAAGAGCATCGCTTCGGCGTCCGCGACAAGGAAAAACTCAAAGCGCTGCGCGCCGAAGTGGATGTGCTGACGCTTACCGCCACGCCCATTCCCCGCACCTTGAACATGGCCATGGGAGGCTTGCGCGATCTGTCGCTGATCACCTCCCCTCCGGCTGAGCGGCTCGCCGTGAAGACCTTCGTTTCCGAGTGGAACGAGAACACGGTCCGTGAGGCGAGTTTGCGCGAGATCCGCCGCGGCGGTCAGATCTACTTTGTCCACAACAGCATCGAAACCATTGAGAAGACCGCGCAGAAGCTGCGCGAACTGGTTCCCGAAGCGGTCGTGCGCGTCGGGCACGGACAGATGCGCGAGCGCGACCTGGAACAATTGATGCTCGATTTCTACCATCGGCGCTTCAACGTGCTGATGTGCACGACCATCATCGAAAGCGGCATCGACGTGCCCACCGCCAACACCATCATCATCGACCGCGCCGACCGGTTTGGGCTCGCTCAATTGCACCAGCTGCGTGGCCGTGTCGGACGCTCGCATCATCGCGCCTATGCCTATCTGATCACTCCGCCCCGCAAGGCCATGACAGCCGATGCCGTGAAGCGTCTGGAGGCGCTGGAATCACTGGAAGAACTTGGTGCAGGCTTCACCCTGGCCACCCACGATCTGGAGATTCGCGGCGCCGGCGAACTGCTCGGAGACGAACAAAGCGGACAGATTCACGAGATCGGCTTCAATCTGTACATGGAACTGCTGGAGCGCGCCGTCAGCGCATTGAAGGCAGGCAAGACCGCGGACCTGGAAAGCCCGCTCAGTGCCGGTCCGGAGATAGAACTGCACCTGCCGGCATTGATACCGGAGGACTACGTGCCCGACGTGCACCTGCGGCTGGTGCTGTACAAGCGCATTGCCAGCGTAATAGACGCCGCGGAGCTGGATGATCTGAAGGTCGAATTGATCGACCGGTTCGGTCCGTTGCCGGATCCGGCGCAGACACTGTTCCGCTCCGCGCAGATCAAGCTGCGCGCCGCGCAATTGGGCATCCGGAAAATCAACATGGGTCCCTCGAGCGGCTATCTGCTGTTCGACGAACATCACAAGGTGGACCCGAAGCGCGTATTGAAGCTGATCCAGAGCCGTCCGAAGGAATACCGGCTCGACGGCGCGGTCAAGCTGCGCTTTGCGCATGAGGCACGCAGCGAGGACGCGGTCTTCGCCAAGCTGCGCCAGTTGCTGGATCTGCTGGGTTGACCGCGCGGCTCACGCCACGCGGTTTCGCCCGGCCGTCTTGGCCTTCTGCAGGTTCAGCCGGGATTTTTCGATGAGTTCCGCCGGGCTGTCGTTGGCGCCGGGCACCAGAGTTGCCACGCCCACGCTCACCGTCACGTAGCGCAGCACTGTGCAGCGTGGGTGGTGAATGCGCAGCTCGCGCACGCGCTCGGCCATGGTGTTGGCCAGGCGCAAGGCGTGCTCGGCATCGATGCCCGGAGCGAATGCCAGCAGGCTGCCACCCTCGACCCGTGCGGTGACGTCGCTGGCACGCCGCAGGCAGCCCGACACGCAATGCGCCACGCGGCGGATGGTAGAGTCGCCGGCCGCCCTGCCGAAGGTGGTGTTGTACAAATCCAGCGCATCGACGTCCACGGCGAACAGCGCCATGCTGCGGTGCTCGCGCTGCGCAATCGACCAGTCGCGCTTGAGCAATTCCTCAAGATAGGCTTCGGTGAAAAGGCCCGTCAAACGGTCGTCACGAATCGCCATGGCGGTGGGTTGATGTGCGCCGCTCAAGGTGTCGCGCCCAGCGCGTGGATCGAACTTCAGGCGCTCGCCCGCATCGCGGTGAAAGCCCGCGAAATGACTGATGAAGCCCTGTGCGTCTTTGAGAGGCACGACGCTCATTTCATTCCAGAACAAACTGCCGTCCTTGCGGTAATTGCGCAGCAGCACACGCGTGGGTTCGCCGCGCTCCAGCGATACGCGCAGGCGGTGCCGCTGATCCTGTTCGCGGTCCTCGCCCTGCAGAAAGCGCAGGTTGCGTCCCATCAATTCAGACAGCGGATAGCCGGTCAGGTTGCAGAACTCCTGGTTCGCATAGACCAGCGGATGCGTCGGATTGGTCGCGTCCACGACGGCAATGCCGACCGGCGATGCATCGGCCAGTCGACGATGCAGATCCACGACTCTGTCTGCAACCTCGGCGTTCATGCGCGGCCCTCGGTCAAGGTGAATTGCGGCGCGGCCGACATCGACTGCACCTTTGAAACCGCATCGCGCCATTGCGCGCTGGCGGCAAGATTTTCCGCCGGCTGATGCCGCGCGCGCATGCGCACGACCCGGGCGCTGGAAGCCGGCTCCGGGACGTACGAGCTGAACGAATCCAGGACCTCGTGCACGGCGTTGCGGTCATTGCAGATCAGCACCATGTCGCACCCCGCCGCCAGCGCCTGTGCGGTTCTTGCGCTGGCGCTGCCGAATTGGGCGGCGCCGGCCATCGACTGATCGTCGGTGAAGACGCAGCCGTGAAAATGCATGTCGTTGCGCAGAATACCGGTGATCCAGCGGCGCGACAGGCTCGCAGGCCTGGCATCCACTGCCGGGAAGACCACGTGTCCCGCCATCAGCGCAGGCAGTTGGTTGTCGATCAACAAACGGTAAGGCCGCAAATCCGATTCAATGTCGTCCAGGCTGCGGCGATCGACCGGGACGGCCACATGCGAATCCGCAACGACCGCGCCATGGCCGGGGAAATGCTTGGCCACGGCCGCCATACCGGCATCGCGCATGCCGATGGCATAGGCCACCGCCAGCGCAGAAACCACGCCGGCGTCGGCATGAAGCGCGCGGTCTCCGATGACCTCGCTGACCCCGTAGTCCAGGTCCACGCAGGGAGCAAAACTGAAATCCACACCCACCGCGCGCACCTCGCTGGCCATCAGCCAGCCGGCGCTCCTGGCAAGGTCAAGGGCCTCCCGATGGTCAAGGTCCCAGCGCCTGCCCAGGCTGCGGGCCGGCGGCAGCTGCGTGAAGCCGGCGGTGAACCGCTGCACGCGCCCGCCTTCCTGATCGACGGCGGTCAGCAGCGGCGGAGAGCGCAAGGCTTGAATGGACTTCACCAGAGCCCGGAGTTGTTCGGGGTCCCGGTAGTTGCGGGCAAACAGGACGACCCCGCCGACCATTTCGTGACGCAGTACCTCTTTGTCCGCGGCGCTCAGCTCAACACCCGCCAGATCGATCATCAAGGGGCCCAGACTCACGGGCGCCTCTGGAAAACGGCTATCGATTCGACGTGAGTGGTATGCGCGAACATGTCCATAACCCCGGCGGCGACCAGCTCGAAATTCTGTGTCTCGGTCAAAATCCGGGCATCGCGCGCCAAACTGCCCGGATGGCAGGAAATATCCACGACTCTTTTGGGGCCCCACCGCGACATACGTTCCATAACTTCCTGCGCGCCGGCCCGCGGCGGGTCGAGCAGGACCCGATCATAGGTGCGCGCATCCCAGCTGCCGAAGCTGGCCGGCTCGAACAGGTTCTGCACGAAAAACTCGGTGTTGGCCAGCTGGTTCGCCGCCGCATTGAGCGCGGCGCGGCCGATCAGGTCCGCATCCCCCTCCACGCCCACCACCGATTTGCACTGCCGGGCCAGCGGCAGCGTGAAATTGCCCAGCCCGCAGAACAGCTCCAGGACCTTATCGGAGGGACCGGCCTGCAGCTGACTCAGCGCCTGATCCACCATGGCGGAATTCACGGTTGCATTGACCTGAATGAAGTCGGTCGGCTTGAACTCGATGCGAATGCCGGCGCCGGAGACGCGGTAGCGCAGCGGCAAGGCAGGTGGGGTCAGCGGCCGCACGCTGGCAAGCCCGCCCGTCTGCAGATAGATCTGCGCGTTCAATTGTTCGCCGAACCGCTGCAGCTTGTCTCGGTCGGCCGGACTCGGTTCGGCCAGCACCCTGAAGACCAGGGCGGTTTGGTCATCGCCCACCGCCACTTCCACCTGCGGCAGCTGTTCGCGCAGCTCCAGGGTTTCCACCAATCCGGCCAGCAGCGCAGGCAGCGTTCGCAACGAAGGGGTCAACACTTCACACGTCTGCAGATCCGCAAGGTACGGCGAAGAGCGCTCGCGAAATCCGGCAAGCACGCGCTGCTTCTTGCGCACGTACTTGACGCCCAGCCGCGCGCGTCGGCGATAGCCCCAGACCGGCCCCTCGATGGGCGCCAGAACCTCACGCGGTTGCACGCCACCGATACGCTGCAGCGTCTCCAACAGCTGCGCTTGCTTGGCCTGCAGCTGCGCATGGGGCGCCAGGTGCTGCAGTGAGCAACCTCCGCAAAGTCCGAAGTGCACGCAGGCCGGCTCGATCCGATCCGGCGAGACACGCAGCACCTGCGCCAGCACCGCTTCGTCGAACTGCGCGCGCCGCTTGAAAATTCGAAAACTCACGCTTTCCCCAGGAAGCGCGCCCTCGATGAACACGGTCTTGCCGGCGAGGCGCGCCACTCCGCGCCCATCCTGCGCAAGATCGATGACCTCCGCCGTCTCCAGGGCGCCGCTCAGCGGGCGTGCCACGCGGACTCGAACTCGTGCAAATGAGCCGCCGGCGATGCGCGCAGCAGCGCGCGCACGCGTGCCTCCTCCTGCGCATGTTCGGCCGCGTTGAGATGCCCGCGGATCAGCTCGAAGCGCAGGTAGATGAGGTAGGTGTTGAGCACGTCGGTTTCGCAGTAGGCGCGGATCTGCGCCAGCTCGCCGCGCTGATAAGCATCCCAGACATCGGCGCCACGCATGCCGATCTTGCCCGGGAAGCTCAGCAAGGTGGCCACATCGTCGAGGCTGGCGCGGCCCCGCCCCTGGAATCCGGACAGGATGTCCATCAGGTCCATGTGGCGCCAGTGAAATCGGCTCAGATAATTGTTGTAGCGGAAGCTGCTGTCCTCGCTGCCGGTCTCCCAATAGCGCGCCGCGGGAACGCCGTGCAGGAGACTGCGGTAGTGCAACACGGGCAGGTCGAAGCCGGCGCCGTTCCAGGACACGAGATCCGGCGTGAACTTGTCCAGACCGTCGTAGAAGCGTTCGATGAGAACCTTTTCGGGCGATGACTCATCCCCCAGGCTCCACACCTTGAGCGTGTCGCGCGTGCGCATGACCACTGAAATGGCGACGATGCGCTGCTGCTCATGCGAAAGGAACTCATTGCCGGTTTCCTGCCGGCGATGCGTGAACATGATCTGCGCCACCTGTGCATCGGACAGATCGTGCAAATTGAACAGCCGCCGGCCCAGATCGGTGTCCGGCACGGTTTCGATGTCGAAGACCAGAACGTGCATGCCGCTCAGGCCCGCAGCAGCACGGCGACGGCGACCACCAACCCCACCTCATCCGACAAGGTGATGTGCCCTTCGCCCACGCCCAGGGTTCTGCGCACGCCCTCGCCTCGTTCGGAATAAATGACTTCGGGTTTGCCCCAGGTATTTTGCACGATGCCCACATCGCGAATCCACACGCCGTGCGCAAAGCCCGTGCCCATGGCCTTGACGATGGCCTCCTTCGCGGCAAAGCGCATGGCCAGAAATCGCACCGGGCGCGCCGTTCGCCGCAGCTGCGCATGCTCCTGCGGCATGAGCAGATGATTCACGAAGCGATCGGCGAAGCGCGCATAGGTTTTTTCGATGCGGTCGAGCCGCAGGATATCGGTGCCGATGCCGAAGATCATGCTCGCATGCCCGGCCGTCAGCGCCGCGCGGCAAGCATCAGGCGCTTCATGTCGCGCACCGCGCAGGCCAGACCGTCGAACACCGCCTGCGCAATGATGACATGCCCGATGTTGAGTTCGACGATTTCCTCAATGGCGGCGATGGGCGACACGTTGTGATAAGTCAGGCCATGCCCGGCGTTGACGATCAAGCCCATCGCGTGAGCGTGCCGGGCCGCATTTCGAATGCGCTCAAGCTCACGCACGCGCTCAGCGCCGTGGCTCTCGGCATATGCGCCGGTGTGCAGTTCGATCACCGGGGCGCCGGCCTTCGCCGACGCCTCGACCTGGTGCAGGTCCGGATCGATGAACAACGAGACGCGGATGCCGGCCCTGCCCAACCGCTCGCAGGCATCGGCAATGCGCACCGCCTGCGCCACGACATCCAGGCCGCCTTCGGTGGTCACTTCGGTGCGCTTCTCGGGCACCAGACAGCAGTCCTGCGGCGCGATGTCGGCCGCAATCCGCAGCATCTCCTCGGTAACGGCCACTTCGAGATTCATGCGCGTTTGCAGCGCCTCGCGCATGACGCGCACGTCGCGGTCCTGGATGTGGCGGCGGTCCTCTCGAAGATGCAGCGTGATGCTGTCGGCGCCGGATTTCTCGGCCAGCAAGGCCGCATGCAGCGGGTCGGGGTAGCGTGCCCCACGCACCTGACGCAGCGTCGCCACATGATCGATATTGACCCCGAGGGCAGGCCCCGCGGCCGGTGAATTGGCGTGACTCAAGCTTGCTCCCTACGATGCAGCGATTTCATGACCACGCGCGACCCCAGCGTGCGGCCATCCAGACAGGCCTCGATCGAGGCACGCAGAATCCTCTTGGCATCGCGCAGCGTGTCGACATTCTCGAACGATTCATCGCTCAGTTCAATGAGTGAACGGCCCGGCACGGCCTCGGGCGCCTCAGCCTCACAGCGCATCACCACGCGTTGCGGCCGCACGCGATAAAAGCCCCCGGGAACTACGCGCTCGCCGGCATCAGTGCGGGAAAAATCCACGCCATAGCCCAGCTCCTCGAGCAGACGCTTCTCAAAGCGCCGCAATTGCGCCTCTTCGGGATGCCCTGCGGTCATGGCGCTGATGGTGCGGGAATACAGTTCGAACAATTGCGGATGGGGATCGAAGCGCTCCGTCAGTTTCAGCAGCAATTCGTTGAGGTAAAAGCCGCTCATCAAACGCGGCGCGGGCAGCTGCGTGAAATCGCCTTCGATCTCCGCCGCCGTGAGCTGACCCGCCTCGGACTTTCCAACCCAGGAAATCAGCAGGCGCTGAAAGGGCCGCAAGCCTGCGCGAAACGCGGACTTCGGCGCGCGCGCGCCGCGTGCGAACAACGACAGGCGGCCATGCTCGCGCGTGAAAACTTCCGCGATGCGGCTGGTGTCGCGGTAGGCGTACTGGTGCAGCAGATAGGCTGGAGTCAGCCAGACGCGCCGCGCGCTCTTCACAGAGTCTGGTACCCGAACTGGCGCAGGGCCGATTCGCTGTCCGCCCAGTTTTCCTTCACCTTCACCCATAGACCCAGATGCACCGAACGCTGCCACAGATCGTTGAGTTCGATGCGTGCCAGACGGCCGATTTCCTTCAAGCGCTCACCGCCCTGGCCGATGACGATGGCTTTTTGACCCTGCCTCTCCACCCAGATGACGGCGTCGATCATGATGCGGCCTTCTTCGTCGGCAAATCGCTCGATCTGCACGTTGATGCCGTAAGGCAGTTCCTCGCGCAGCTTGTGCGTGAGCTTTTCGCGCACCACTTCGGCGGCGTGGAAGGGCTCGTCGCGATCGGTCACCACCTCGGGCGGAAACAGCGGCGGTGAGACCGGCAGGCGCGTCGCGATCAACTCCACCAGCCGCTCGAGATTTTCCGCCTTCGTCGCCGACACGGGCACCACCGCCGATGCGGTGATGCGCTGCGTCATCTCTTCCAGAAAAGGCAGCAGTACTGCGCGTGGCGTGACGCGGTCGATCTTGTTGATGACCAGGAACAGCGGCTGCTTGAGCCCGCGCACGCGCTCCCACACCCACAAGTCCTCGTCGGTGAAATTCATGGCTTCAACCACGAAAACGATGACGTCTGCGTCCTGTGAGGAGGAGATCGCCACCCGGTTCATGTACTGATTCATCACCCGCCGCGTGGATTCGTGCAGGCCCGGCGTGTCCACCAGCACCAGCTGCGCATGCGGCCTGTTCACCAGACCCAGGATGCGATGGCGCGTGGTTTGCGGTTTCGGTGTGACGATGCTGACCTTGCGGCCGACCAACGCATTGACCAGCGTGGACTTGCCGACATTGGGGCGGCCGACGATGGCCACGTACCCGGAATGAAAGGGGGTGTCGCTCATGCGGGTTTTCGCACGCTCGCGGGCAACAGCGCCAGCATGCGGTCGGCTGCGATTTGCTCGGCGCGGCGGCGGCTGACGCCCTCGCCCGCGGTTCGAAGATTCAATGGGTTCACTTCACACGCCACGGCAAAAACCTGTGCATGGGACTCTCCTTCAACAGCGGTCAAACTATACGTGGGCAGCGGCATGGCCTGGGCCTGCAGCGCCTCCTGCAGACGCGTCTTGGCGTCCTTGAGGGAGGCGGCTTCCGGCAGCGCCGACAGCCGCGCCAGGATCAGGCGGCGCACGACGGCTGCGGCCGGATCGAAACCCGAATCGAGCATCACGGCGCCGATCAGCGCCTCGAGCGCGTCGGCCAGAATCGATGCCCGCCGATAGCCGCCGGATTTTAATTCTCCCGATCCCAGCCGCAGGTAATCCCCCAATTGATGCTCGGCGGCGATCTGCGCCAGCGTATCGCCGCTCACCAACGAGGCGCGCAGACGCGACAGCGCGCCTTCATCCGCGTCGGGGTGGGTCTGAAACAGCAGCTGCGCCACGGCGCAATTGAGCACTGAATCACCGAGAAATTCCAGACGCTCATTGTGCGTCGCCGACGCGCTGCGATGAGTCAGGGCGGCCAGACACAGCGACTGATCCTTGAACTCATAACCCAGCACAGCGTGCGTCCACTGGATGACGGAATCTTTGTCGGCGAGTGCGATCACTCGACTTTCACGGTCTTGTCGAACGTGGCGGTCAATGACACGTTCCCAATGTAGGGAACTGAGTGATCGTACCCCACGTGCATGGATATGCCGTCGCCGTCCTTCTTGATCTCGATGTCCTTGACCGCGATCTCAGAGACATCTTCGATGGTCCAGTGACGATCCAGCGCCACGCGCAAGCGGGCGGCGTCGCTGGTTTCACCTTTGAACTCAACGGCGACCTGCTCCAGCGTGCGCACGATCTTCAGGTAGTTCAGGTAGACGGGCGCCAGACGGATGCCCGCATAGCCGATGAACCCCACCAGGGCCAGAATCATGAGCAGGCCGATGAGCGTTATGCCTTGCTGTCGATGTCGCATGGAAGTCTCCCTTGAAAACCGCACCGCTATTGAATCGCACTCCCGATCCGGCGCCAGAGAGGCCCGTCACGAGTATCCAAATTGAGCCAGATCCGCACTGCCTTCCCGACCAGATTCTGCTCCGGTACGAAGCCGGGCGCACCTGGATCTTCAAAACGGCTGTCCTGGCTGTTGTTGCGGTTGTCGCCCATGAAGAAGTAGTGCCCCGGCGGTACGCGCCATTCGCCGGTCTTGATGGGCTTGCTCGCAAACATGATGCGGTGAGCGTGCTGATCGAGTTGTTCGCCGGCGGTGGCGGCGCCCAGATACTCCCATTGATCCTGCTTCGGCCCCTGATAGGGACCCTCAGGCTTCTGGCGCATGGGCTGATCGTTCACGTACAGCTGATTGTTGTCATCGACGCGAATCAAGTCCCCCGGCAGTCCGACCAGGCGCTTGATGTAGTTGATTTTTGGATTCGGCGGCAGCCGGAAGACGATGACATCGCCGCGATGCGGCGTGCCGGTGGGCAACAGCAGCGTGTTGGATACCGGCAGACGCAAGCCGTAGGAGTACTTGCTGACGAAAATGAAGTCGCCGTCGAACAGCGTCGGCATCATCGAATCCGATGGAATCCGAAACGGCTCGAACACGAAGGAGCGGATGACCAGCACCAGGATGATCACCGGAAAGAACGAGCGGGCATACTCCACCGCGATGGGTTCGCGAACGCGTTCGGGAGCCGTGCCGGCGGCGGCCGCGCGCGCATTCCGGGTGCGAGAAAAGACAAACCGGTCCAGCGCCCAGACCAGCCCCGACAGCGCGCCGATCGACACGAGCATCAGGCTGAAGTCCACGGCCTCATAGCGGAACAGCCGCCACAGCATGCCGGCGCACAACGCGACCAGAGCAATGCCGGCCAGGCGAGCGTACAGCGGCTCCTCCACGGAACTGGCGCCCGGATCGCGCTGCGGCCGGATGAACCAGCCGTCGACCAGAATCACCAGCAGGCAGGCAATGGCTGCGTACAGGAAGATCAGGAAAATATCGTCAGGATTGCCCAAGTGTGAAACTCCCGCTCGCGCCTTGAAAAGTATACCTACGAACCGGCCTTCTTACCCACGCGCAACACGGCAAGAAAGGCCTCCTGTGGAATCTCCACCTGGCCGACCTGCTTCATGCGCTTCTTGCCGGCTTTCTGCTTTTCGAGCAGCTTGCGTTTGCGGCTGATGTCGCCGCCGTAGCACTTGGCCAGCACGTTCTTGCGCAATGCCTTGACGCTGGCGCGCGCGATGATATGGCTGCCGATCGCCGCCTGCACCGCCACTTCGAACATCTGCCGTGGAATCAGCTCCTGCATCTTGTCGACGAGCTCGCGGCCCTGCCGGTAGGCATTGTCCTTGTGGACAATGAGGGACAGTGCATCGACGCAGTCGCCGTTGATCAGCACGTCGAGCTTGACCAGCGGCGCCGCCTGGAAACGGCTGAACTCGTAGTCGAAGGACGCATAGCCGCGGCTGCAGGACTTGAGCCGGTCGAAAAAATCCAGCACGACCTCGGCCAGCGGCAACTCGTACTGCAGCGACACCTGACTGCCCAGATACAGCATCTTCTTCTGCGCACCGCGCTTATCGTTGCACAGCGTCAGCACCGCCCCGACGTAGTCCGGCGGCACGAGTATGTTGGCGATGATGATGGGCTCACGCAACTCCGCGACGCGCTCCTGCGGCGGCAGTTTGGCCGGGTTATCCACGCTGATCACCGTCCCATCCGTGAGCTTGACCTCATAGATCACGGTCGGAGCGCTGGTGATCAAATCCAGATTGTATTCGCGCTCCAGCCGCTCCTGCACGATATCCATGTGCAGCAAGCCAAGAAACCCACAGCGAAAGCCAAAGCCCAGTGCGGTGGAAACTTCCGGTTCGTAATGCAGCGCTGAATCGTTGAGCTTGAGCTTCTGCAGTGCCTCGCGAAACTGCTCGTAGTCATCCGAGCTGACCGGGAACAGGCCGGCGAACACGCGCGGCTTGATCTGCTTGAATCCCGCCAGCGGCGCGGCCGCCGGATCGCCGTCCAGCGTGATCGTGTCGCCGACGGGTGCGCCATCGATTTCCTTGATGCCGGCGATCACGAAGCCCACCTCGCCCGCCTCCAGGCGTTCGCGCGTCACGGGCTTGGGGGTGAAGCGTCCGAGCCGGTCCACCGTGTGGGCGCGTCCGGTCGACATCACCCGAATCTTGGAACCGCGCTGCAAAGAGCCGTTCATGACGCGCACCAGTGACACGACGCCGACATAATTGTCGAACCAGGAGTCGATGATCAGCGCCTGCAGCGGCGCGTCCGGATCGCCTTTCGGCGCCGGTATGCGCTTCACGAGCTGTTCGAGCAGTTCGGGTATTCCCTCGCCGGTCTTGGCGCTGACCCGCGCCGCGTCATCGGCCGGGATGCCAATGATTTCCTCGATTTCATGGATGACTTTGGCCGGATCGGCCGAAGGCAGATCGATTTTGTTGATGACCGGCAGCACTTCGAGCCCCTGCTCCAGCGCCGTGTAGCAATTCGCGACGCTCTGCGCCTCGACGCCCTGCGCTGCGTCCACTACAAGCAGGGCGCCCTCGCACGCAGCAAGGGAGCGCGATACTTCATAGGAGAAATCGACATGACCCGGCGTATCGATGAAGTTCAGCAGATACAGCTCGCCGCTCGGCGACTTGTAATCCAGCGTCACGCTCTGCGCCTTGATGGTGATGCCACGCTCGCGTTCCAGGTCCATGGAGTCCAGGACCTGCGCCTGCATTTCGCGCGCCTCCAAGCCGCCGCAGTACTGAATCAGACGATCGGACAGCGTCGACTTGCCGTGGTCGATGTGAGCGATGATCGAAAAGTTGCGAATATTCTTCATGAAACCGCGGGTCGGACAAAACCGCGGATTATACCGTTGGATGGCGCAAAGAAACGGCTTTAAGCAATTCTTCCGTATCCAGGCGCCCGTGGCAGACCAGCTCGCCGTTCAGCGCAAGGACCGGGATCTTGTGGCCATAGCGGCTGCGATGGCCCGGATCGGCGTCCACATCGAGCACCACCACCTGCCATTGGGCAGCCTGCGGCAGCGCCAGAAACTGCTCGAGCATTTCCTCGCACAGCGTGCAACCGGCACGCGAAAACAGCGTGAATTGCAGCGCCGCGGGTGCTTGTGTCAACGCGCCGGCCCTGCCGCTCCCAGCGCAGTGACCGAATGCGCGATGAATTCCACGGTCTGTGCCGGCACTTCGCCGACCGCGGTGACCTGATGGCCTTGCACGACCGTGGAAAAAGCGTAACCAGCGCCGACCCGGGCCAGCCCCTGCAGGGGTGGCGCAGCATTCGGCGCGGACGACGGCGGCGCAATCGGGCTGGTTTCGACAAACACCGACACGGTGGCCACGCCGTCCGAGTACACCAGGTGAGTGGCCGGGGAGCTGCTTTCGCCCAACGTCTGGGCGCCCGATACCGTCAGGCGAAACCCGGGCGGCAAGCGGCTGGCGTGAAACGCAGCCGTAGCCGGCAACGCACTGTCGGGCGATGGAGGACCCTGGCGCACCCATTTCATGCCTGCGGTACGCACCGCCGGTTGCACCGCGCTTTCCGGAATGCTGTCGGGCATTTCCAGGTTCGCGAACAGGATCTGCTCGACGACCTGACCACGCGAGTCGCACAGCTGGGTCTTCAAGGGCATGGCGGTCTGTTCATCGAGCCACAAGCGGTAGCCGTAGCGAAATTGATCCTTCGGCGTGACGCTGATCACCCGCGTCGGACGCCCGAGAATGCGTCCCGGCGGCAGCAGTTCGATCTTATAGAACGCATCGACATCGGCGTTGAACTGCGGCAAGGATCCCAGAAAAGGATTCTTGTCCTGGCGCGGCTCCACCAGCACTGTGCGCTGATCGGGCAGGTAACAGGTGAGTTCCTCGTTCGTGCGGACGAACTCCCGGCCCGAGCCGTCCATGGAAACCAGCCGCTCGGTGACGCGGCCGGCGTGCACGCGATGCACGATGCGCATGGTCTCCACCTGGCCCTGGCTCAAGTGGAAGAACGTGCCGTCGTAATTACGCATCGCCAGCGCCTGGTTCATCTTGTCAAGCCAGGCCCGCGGGTCCTCGCTCTTGCCGGCGGCGTGAGCAAGGCCGGCCACCAACATCCCCGCAACCGCCGCGCAGGCGAACTGCTTCAAGGGCGCGTTGGCATTCATGGGCTGGGCGTCAGCGGCTCGGACTGCGGCAATGGATCGCTCGGTGGCGGCTGCTCGCCGGGCAGGTCCGCAATCAAGCCCGACAGGACATTGCGCTGACCCAACGCCGAGGAATACTTGCTGTGGGCAAACACATAGTTGGTCAGACGCGAGGCCGGCAGTGCGCTGACGTTGTCAGGCGCGGCGGCCGGCACGGTATAGGACAGCGCCTCACGCGGACGGCCCGCAGGGACAGTGCGAACCGCGGCAACCACTGGAACGGCGCTGCCTTGGCTGGCGGCAGTCAATGCCGGCACGTCGGCCCGCCGCTCGATGGCGAGCACTGCAATGGCTGCGACGCCGGCTGCCACCACGGCACCGGCCAAAGGCCGCCACAGACGCCGCGCGCGCGCGGCGCGCGCCGTGCCGGTCGCGACGGCCGGTTCAGCCTCGATACGGCGATTGACGCCGGCGGCGATGCCGCGTGACAAAGGACCACCGTTGGGGCTTCGAACCACTTCGGCGATGAGCGCGTAGCGCCCGAACGTATCGCGCAGTACTGGGTCCCGCGACAGACGTTTCAACAACAGCTCGGTTTCTGAACCAGGAAGCTCGCCATCGAGAAATGCCGACACTTGCTCACGAATTTGTTCGCTCATGGATCCTCAGGCCGGCCAAGGCCACCGTCGAAAATAGGGCGCAATTTTTTGTCGATGGCCTCACGCGCGCGGAATATCCGCGAGCGCACAGTGCCTACCGGACAGTCCATTGTCTGGGCAATTTCCTCATAACTCAAACCATCCAACTCGCGCAGCACGATCGCGGTGCGCAAGTCCTCGGGAAGATGTTCGATTGCCTGATTGACCGTGTCGCGAATCTCATCGGTCAGCAGCAGGGCTTCAGGCGTCTCGGATTCCGACAGCCGGGCTTGCATGTCATAGGCTTCCGGATCCTGCAGATCGAGGTCGTAATCCATCGGGCGGCGCTTGCTGGCCACCAGCGCATTCTTGGCCGTGTTGATCGCAATACGGTACAGCCAGGTGTAAAACGCACTGTCGCCGCGAAAGGATGGCAATGCCCGGTACGCCTTGACGAATGCCTCCTGGGCAATGTCTTCAGCTTCGTGGGCATCGTGCACGTAACGCATGATCAACTTCAGCACCTTGTGCTGGTATCGCAAAACCAACAAATCGAACGCCCCGCGCTCGCCCTGCTGGACTCGTTCAACCAGTTTGAGGTCGGTATCCTCAACGCCCATGGATGACCTCAGACCGGCCGACATATCCGCCAGCCTGTGGCGATAGACCCGCGGCCGTTGAAAAAGTTCGCAGCATCGGGGGGTCGAAGTGAACTAAAAGCGAGCGGTGGATCACATGGGTTCCATGCCACGCATGCGCGCGCCGTCGAGCGTCAGCCGCGCGCGCAGGCGGCGCGCGGCGGAGGCGTCACTTACCATATTGGGCAGCACCAGGATCCAGGGCCGATCGCGCCGTCGGAAAACGCCGCGCCGGAAAATCAACAGCGATGCGCCGCCCAGACGTCGCGAGCCGCGCGCCAGCAATGCCGGGGCGCAACGGCCGGCGCCGTCCTGCAACAGCCAGCGCTGATCGCCGAGCCATTCCAGCCGCCGCAGCGCCCGCGGTGCGCGGCCGTATCGCAATGAATCGATACCGGCAGCACCGGCAAGACAGAGCATCAGCGCGATGGCAAGACGGGCGCTGAGGGGCAGGCCGGCGAGCATGACGCTGCACAGGGCGCAGGCAAGGAGCAAGGCGGCGGCAGCCACCGGCACCGGCGAGGGCTTCAGATCGATCACGATGGGCAGCTGCATGGCCGGCCGGCCGCTCAAGGGTGCACGGCGACCTGGACGATGCGGTCGATCAATGCCGCCAGGAGTGGCTCGGCAGGCCGCGCGCGGCCCAGGCAATAATCGTAGAGAACCGGGTCTTGCAGCTCGAGCAGCTCACGAAAGGCAGATTGCTCCGCGGCGCTGGCGCTTGGGAAATCGCGCTCCAGATAGGCGCTCAGCAGCCGGTCCAGCTCCTTCATGCCGCGCCGGCAACGCCAGCGCAATCGGCCCGCCTCCGGTCCTGGCTGCGGTGCGGCGGGCATCACACTCGCCGTTCAGCGATCATCTGTTTGATCTCACCGATTGCCTTCGCCGGATTCAGATCCTTCGGACAACTTTCAGTGCAATTCATGATGGTATGGCAGCGATACAAGCGGAACGGATCCTCCAGATGATCCAGACGCTCACCGGTGGCCTCATCGCGGCTGTCGACGATCCAGCGATAGGCGGCGAGCAGCGCGGCCGGTCCGAGATAGCGGTCGCTGTTCCACCAATAGCTGGGGCAGCTGGTCGAACAGCAGGCGCACAGAATGCAGGCCGAGGGACGATCCACCCGCTCCTGCTCCTGCTTGCTCTGCAACCGCTCCTGATCCGGCGGCGGCGGCGTGCGCGTTTGCAGCCAGGGCTTGATGGAGGCGTATTGGGCGTAAAAGTTGGTCAGATCGGGCACCAGATCCTTGATGACCGGCATGTGTGGCAGCGGATAGATGCGCACGTCGCCGCGCACCGCATCGCAGGCACTGACGCAGGCCAGGCCGTTGCGGCCATCGATGTTCATGGCGCAGGAACCGCAGATGCCTTCGCGGCAGGAACGGCGGAAGGTCAACGTCGAGTCGATCTCGTTCTTGATCTTGATGAGCGCGTCCAGAACCATCGGACCGCAGTCATCCATGTCCAGCGCGTAGGTGTCGATGCGCGGATTCTGGCCTGAGTCCGGATCGAAGCGATAGATCTTGAAGGTGCGCACATTCTTGGCGCCGGCGGGCGCGGGGAACACCTTGCCGTTCTTGTTGATCTTGGAATTGGCGGGAAGACTGAACTCGGCCATGAACCTTACGCTCCTGAAACCTGATCAATAGGTGCGCACTTTGGGCGCGATGGTCTGGACATCATCGGTCAACGTGTTGAGGTGCACGGGGCGGTAGTCGATGCGCGTCGACCCCTTGGCCTCCACCCAGCACAGGGAATGCTTCAACCAGTTCTGATCGTCGCGATCCGGGAAATCCTCGCGCGCCTGGGCGCCGCGGCTTTCCTTGCGGTTCTCCGCGCAATGCAGAGTCGCAACCGCCTGGCCAAGCAGGTTGTCCAACTCCAGCGTCTCGATCAGATCCGTGTTCCAGATGAGCGAACGGTCCGCCACCTGCACGTCAGCAAAGGAGTCGAACACGGCGGCGAGCTTGCGCTTGCCTTCATCGAGCGTTTCGCCGGTGCGAAACACGGCGGCATCGTTTTGCATGGTGCGCTGCATGTCGTCGCGGATGTCGGCCGTGAGGCGCGCTCCCTTGGCATGGCGCAGCTTGTCCAGCCGCGCAACGGCAGCCTCGGTCGCATCGGCCTTGAGCGCGCGATGCGGCGTGCCCGGCTTGACGGTGGCGGCGCAATGACGTGCCGCAGCGCGTCCGAATACCACCAGATCCAGCAGCGAGTTGGAGCCGAGCCGGTTGGCGCCGTGCACCGAGACGCAGGCCGCCTCGCCCACCGCCATGAGACCCGGCACGACGGTTTCACGATGCGCGCTGTCCAGCGTCATGGCCTCGCCTTGCACATTGCTGGGGATGCCGCCCATGTTGTAGTGAACCGTGGGCAACACCGGAATCGGTTCCTTGTTGACATCGACGCCGGCGAATATGCGTGCCGTCTCGGCGATTCCCGGCAGACGCTCCTTGATGACCTCCGCTCCCAGGTGCTCCAGATGCAGATGGATGTGGTCCTTGGCGCGGCCTACGCCGCGTCCTTCGCGGATTTCGACGGTCATCGAGCGGCTCACGACATCGCGTGAGGCCAGGTCCTTGGCGTTCGGCGCAAAGCGCTCCATAAACCGCTCACCGGAGGAGTTGGTGAGATAGCCGCCCTCGCCGCGCGAGCCTTCGGTGATCAGACAACCGGCGCCATAGATGCCGGTGGGATGGAACTGGACGAATTCCATGTCCTGCAGTGGCAGACCGGCGCGCAGCACCATGCCGCCGCCATCGCCGGTGCAGGTGTGCGCCGAGGTGCAGGAAAACCAGGCGCGCCCGTAGCCGCCGGTCGCCAGGATGGTCTTGTGCGCGCGGAAGCGGTGCAGCTTTCCATCCGACATGTTCAAGGCCAGCACGCCGCGGCACTCGCCCGCTTCCATGATTAGATCGAGCGCAAAGTACTCGATGAAGAAACTGGCGTTGTGTTTGAGCGATTGTTGATACAGCGTGTGCAGCATGGCATGGCCGGTGCGGTCGGCGGCCGCGCAGGTGCGCTGCGCAATGCCCTTGCCGAAATGCGTGGTCATGCCGCCGAAAGGCCGCTGGTAGATGCGGCCCTCCTCGGTGCGTGAAAAAGGCACGCCGTAGTGTTCGAGCTCGATCACCGCGGCCGGCGCCTCCTTGCACATGAACTCGATGGCATCCTGATCGCCCAGCCAGTCTGAACCTTTGACGGTGTCGTACATGTGCCAGCGCCAGTCGTCTTCGCCCATGTTGCCCAGTGCTGCGGAAATGCCGCCCTGCGCTGCGACCGTATGGCTGCGGGTCGGAAACACCTTGGTCAGACAGGCGGTGCTCAACCCGGCCTCGGCCAGCCCGAACGTTGCGCGCAAGCCCGCCCCGCCCGCACCCACGACCACCACATCGTAGCTGTGGTCGATGATCTGATAGTCGCTCATGAAGTATGGTTTCCAAAAACGATGCGCAAAAGGGCGAACACGGCGGCGGCGGCGGCCACAAGGTGCGCGAAACGCATCGCCAGCAGGGTGCCGATTTTCGTCGCCGGCCCATGCACATAGTCTTCGACAATGACGCTGCAGCCGAGATAGGAGTGATAGGCCAGCGACACCACCAGCAGCAGTGTCAGAAAGCCGTTCAACGGTCCGCTCAGGAATGCGACCACCTCAGCATGCTCCAGCGTGCCCAGGGCAAGCATTGAGATGAAGAACCACAGCGTCAGGGGCACGAGCGCCACGGCGCTGACCCGCTGAGCCCACCAATGCTCAGAGCCTGTGCGCGCGGATCCCAGGCCCAGCACGCGTCCCAGCGGACTGCGCAGACTCATTTGATCACCCACAGCGTCGCGCCCAGAGACAACACGACGGTGCCGGCGAGGACGAGCCAGCCGCTGACACGGCTTTGCCGCCGCTCGAAGCCCATCCCTGCGTCCCAGAACAAATGCCGGATGCCGTTGAGCAGATGGAAGAAAAATGCGGCGCTGAACCCAAGCAGCACCGCAACGCCCAGCGGTCCGCGCAACAACGCGGTGACGAATTCGTAACTGCGCACGCCGTCGGCTGCGCTGATCAGCCAGATCGAGAATGCAACGAACGCCACGGCCAGGAGCGCACCCGAGACTCTATGCAGGATGGACAACGTGTTGCTGATCTGCCAGCGGTAAATCTGCAAATGTGGAGAGAGCGGCCGTGAGGGTGTAGCCATTGGAGATCCTAAGGTGCGCGCGCGAACAGCAGTGGTGAGATCAAAAGTCGATGCAACGGCCACGCAACTCCCAGTCGCCGTAGCGCGTTGGATCCGGACCTTGCCGGCCACCGATCTCCTGCTGTTTCGGCTTTTCGGCGGGCGCTTCCAGCGCCGGCTGCGGGTCTTGCGCCCCCGCCTCAACCTGCTCGTCTGCTTGATTCATAGGACCTAAAGTTTGCCAGAAAACCCGCCTGATTGACCAGTTAATACACTGGAAAACCCGGCTTTCGAAACCTCGGCGCGCCTTAAGTTGACAACGCCGCTGAATCACCCTTTGATGATGACATGAATACTGAGGGTGGACGCCTAGCGTATCTGGGAGTTTTGCGCTTCTGCGGCGCCGATGCGATCACGTTTCTGCAAGGCCAGCTGTCCAACGACATGCAGCAACTGCACGATGGAGGCTGCGTCCTGGCCGCCTGCTCCAATGCGCAGGGGCGAGTGCTGGCGCTCCTGCGGCTGTTCATGGACCCATCGGGAGTGCTCGCGGTGCTGCCGCGCGACCTGGTGGGCGCCACGCTTGCTCATCTGCAAAAGTATGTGCTGCGCTCGAAGCTGCGGATGGACGATGCCAGCGAGGCGCTCGCGATAGGCGGCTGCCTGGGGCCTGAGGCGTTGCGCCGCGCCGGCCTTGAGATCCCCGCGACGGGAAAAGTCGTGCACTGTGTCCAGATGTCGGTGGCGTCAGTTCCAGGCGATCCGCAGCGCTTCTGGGTGGTGGCTCCGAGCGCCACGCTGTCCCTGAAACTGGGATGGGAGGAAGGGTCGAGCGATGAGTTCGAGCGCATCTGGCGCTGGCAGGACGTGCAGGCGGGTCTGCCGCAAGTCTACCCCGCGACCCGCGAGGCCTTCGTGGCGCAAATGCTGAATCTCGACCTGCTCGATGGCATCAGCTTCAGCAAGGGCTGCTACACAGGCCAGGAAATCATCGCACGCACGCAGAATCTGGGCAGGATCAAGCGGCGCCTGTCCAGCCTCGAGCTGAACCCCGGGAAGTTCGCCGTCGGCGATGCCATCACACTGCCCGACGGGCGATCCGGCCGGCTCACCGAGGTGGTCGAGTGGAACGGGCGCATCAGGGCGCTCGCGGTGCTGAGCCTGGATGCCGCGAGCACGCCCGGCAACGCCTGATCGCCTGCGATCACACCCTCACCTCGCGCTCTTGCGTGCATCAAAGATCCACGATCTCGACCTGATCTTCACGCAACAGCTGTCCGAGAAAGCGTGAACCCACTTGTGCGAATCGCGCGGCGCCGTCGGTGGCCAACCAGCGCACGGAACCCTGCGCAGGCTCACCGGCCACCGGCAGGCGCCAATCGCGCCGCAAGGTTTGCGCCGTTGCAGCCGCCGCATCGATCAGCTGCACGCCGGCCGGCACGACGGCGCGGATCGCGGACAGCAGCTGAGGAAAATGAGTGCAGCCCAGCACCAGTGTGTCGGGCACCATCGGCCCGCAAAACAACTCCTCGAGGTAACGCCGCGCGACCGCCTCGGCGATGAGTCCGTCGACCCAACCCTCCTCGGCCAGTGCCACGAACAAAGAGCAGGCGCGCGCCACGACGCGAGCATCGGGCGCGATGCGTTGTATGGCCTGCTCGTAGGCACGGCCCGCGATGGTTGCGTGCGTGCCGATGACCGCGATGTGCCGCGAGGCCGATACGCGCACCGCCTCCGCTGCGCCCGGTTCGATTACGCCGATGATGGGCAGATCCGGGTGCGCCTGCCGCAGCGCCGGCAAGGCCGAAGCCGATGCCGTATTGCAGGCGACGACCAGCGATCGCACGCCGCAGTCGATCAGGCGTTGTGCGCATTGCAAAGAATAGCGGGTCACGGTCTGCGGACTCTTCGTTCCGTAAGGCAGGCGCGCGGTGTCGCCGAGATAAATGAAATTCTCGCCCGGCATGTGCGCCCGCAGCGCGCGCAGCACCGTAAGTCCGCCAACGCCGGAATCGAACACGCCGATCGGCGCAACGGATGACCGGGACCCGGCGTTCACCGGACCGATCAGCTCTCAGGCCGCATGTGCGGAAACAGCAGTACGTCGCGGATCGAGGCCGAATCGGTGAAGAACATCACCAGACGGTCGATGCCGACGCCCAATCCGGCGGCCGGCGGCATGCCGTACTCCAGCGCGCGCACGTAGTCCGCGTCGTAGTACATGGCCTCCTCGTCGCCTTCGCTCTTGCGCGCCGCCTGATCCTTGAAGCGCTGTGCCTGATCTTCCGCATCGTTGAGTTCGGAGAAGCCGTTGGCCAGTTCGCGGCCGCCGATGAAGAACTCGAAACGGTCGGTGATGAAGGGATCGCGGTCATTGCGCCGTGCAAGCGGCGACACTTCGGCCGGATACGCATAGGCGAAGGTCGGCTGCTGCAGCGTGTGCTCACCGTTGCGCTCGAAGATTTCGATCTGCAGCTTGCCGGCTCCGTCGCCGGGCTTGTAGGGAATTTTCATCGCATCGCAGACGCCGCGCAGGTAGTCCAGGTCGCGCAGCCGCGCGGCGTCGAGCTGCGGGTTGTTGTGCAGAATGATCTGCTCGATGGTGAGCCGCGCAAACGGCCTGGACAAATCGTATTGCGCGCCCTGATACACCACGGTGCGCGAGGGCAGCAGCATGTCGGCAATGCCGCGCAACACGTTTTCGATTAGGTGCATCAGGTCGTGGTAATCCGCGTACGCCTGGTACAGTTCCAGCATCGTGAATTCCGGGTTGTGCTGCGTCGAGAGTCCTTCGTTGCGGAAATTGCGGTTGATCTCGTACACGCGCTCGAAGCCGCCGACAGTCAGCCGCTTCAGATACAGCTCCGGTGCGATGCGCAGGTACATGTCCATGTCCAGCGCATTGTGATGAGTTTTGAAAGGACGGGCCGCCGCGCCGCCGGGAATGCTCTGCAGCATCGGCGTTTCGACTTCGAGAAATCCGAGCACGTCCAGATAGTCGCGCAGATACTTGATGATGCGCGAGCGCGTCCGGAACACGCGCCGGCTGCCCTCATTCATGATCAGATCGACGTAGCGCTGGCGGTAACGCAGCTCGGTGTCGGAGATGCCGTGCCATTTGTCGGGCAGCGGCCGCAGCGACTTGGTCAGCAGCCGCGCCGAGTCCAGCTTGACGGTGAGTTCACCGGTCTTGGTGCGGAACAGCGTGCCGCAGCCTCCGACAATATCGCCCAAATCCCAGGTCTTGAAGTCATCGTAAACCTCGCCCAGCGCATCGCGCTGCAAAAAGAGCTGCATCTCGCCGCTGGAGTCCTCCAGCTTGGCGAAACTCGCCTTGCCCATCACCCGTTTGGCGCGCAGGCGCCCGGCGACGTTGACACAGATGCCGGCGGATTCGAGCTCCAGCGGATCCTTCGACCCGTACGCAATCTGCAAATCCCCGGCCAGCGCGTCGCGACGGAAGTCGTTGGGAAAGGCGAGGCCGCGTTCGCGCAGGCGCGCCAGTTTGGCGCGGCGCTCGGCAATCAGGTGGTTCTCGTCAATGTCGGTCATAGGCCTTGCTTCAGACTGGCTTGCATGAAGGGATCCAGGGCGCCATCGAGCACGGCGACGGTATTTCCGATTTCAACGCCGGTGCGCAGATCTTTGATGCGCGACTGATCCAGCACGTAACTGCGGATCTGATTGCCCCAGCTGACATCGGACTTGGAGTCCTCGAGCACCTTGGCGGCCGCGTTGCGCTTGTTGAATTCGAGTTCGTAAAGTTTCGCCTTGAGCATCTTCATGGCGGTGGAGCGGTTCTTGTGCTGGCTGCGCTCGCTCTGGCAGCCCACGACAATACCGGTGGGCTCATGCGTGATGCGGATGGCCGACTCGGTTTTGTTGACGTGCTGCCCGCCGGCGCCGCTGGAGCGGAACACGTCGACGCGCAAGTCCGCCGGGTTGATCTCGATGTCGATGTCATCGTCGACTTCCGGCGAGACGAACACCGAAGCAAAGGAGGTGTGGCGCCGGTTGCCCGAATCGAAGGGCGATTTGCGCACCAGGCGATGCACGCCGGTCTCCGTTCTGAGCCAGCCGTACGCGTAGTCCCCCGTCACCATGATTGTGGCGCCCTTGATGCCGGCCACTTCACCGTCGCTCTGGTCGATCACCTCGGACTTGAAGCCATGCGAGTCGGCCCACTTCAGGTACATGCGCAGCAGCATCTGCGCCCAGTCCTGGGCCTCGGTGCCGCCGGCGCCGGCCTGTATGTCGAGAAAGGCGCTGTGGGAATCCATCTTGCCGGGAAACATACGCTGGAATTCCAGCTGCTCCACGTCCCCTGCCAGACGACGCACGTCGTTTTCGATTTCCGCGACGGTCTTCATATCGCCGTCGCTTTCCGCCAACTCGAGCAGTTCCGCCGAATCCGTGAAACCGAGTGACAGCCGGTTCAACCCGCCGACGACCTGATCGAGCCTGGCTCGTTCCTTGCCCAGATCCTGAGCGCGCTCAGGGTTGCTCCAGACATCCGGCTGCTCCAGTTCACGCTCTACTTCTTGAAGGCGTTCGCGCTTGTTCTCATACTCAAAGATACCCCCGGAGAGACTGCGTGCGCTCTTCGAGATCTTTGATATAGCGTTTGATCTGATTGATTTCCATGATTTGCATGCTAACACAGCCTCAAGCGGGACTCAGATACGAGGCATTCAATTGCAGCCGCTCGCTGCCGCTGTACTCGTTGACTTCAAGCCGGTACAGCAGCCTCACGCGCGCGCCGGCGCGCACCTGCGCACTTTCGTACTCGCTGCCCAGGTAGCCGAAGCTGATGCATTCAAGCGGCGATCCGGCACTGCCCTTCACTTTGAGCTTCAGATGCCGCTCGCCGACTACTCGCGTCTCCAAAACGCCGAACTCTCCATCGAATGAGGGCTCGGGGAATCCCTGCCCCCACGGTCCGGCAATGCGCAGCATCCTGGCGGTTTCCAGATTGAAGTCTCCGGCGCCCAGTTCGCCGTCGGAATGCAGATGGCCGTTCGGCGCAGCTCCGGCGCTGCACACCGCGATCTGCGCGGCAAAGGCGGCGCGAAACGCCGGCAGCAGCGATGCCTCGAGCGTCAGGCCCGCCGCCATCGCGTGACCGCCGAATTTTTCGATCAGACCCGGATTCTGGGTTGCGATGGCATCCAGCGCATCGCGGATGTGAATGCCCTCGACCGATCGCGCCGATCCTCGCAGACTTCCGTCCGGCGCAGGCGCAAAGGCAATCACCGGACAATGCAGTCGATCCTTGATGCGCCCCGCCACCAGTCCCACCACCCCCTGATGCCAGGACGGATCGAACAGGCACAGACCCGAGGACTGCCGCGCATCGGCTGTGAACGCATCCTCGCGCAGGTGACGGTTCGCGATGTCGATGGCCTCGCCCTGCATGCGCAGTTCAATCTCGCGGCGCTGTGCGTTGAGCTGCGACAGCTGCTGCGCCAGCGCGGTGGCGCGCGGCATGTCATCGGCCAGCAGGCACTCGATCCCCAGGCTCATGTCGGTAAGCCGGCCCGCAGCGTTGAGCCGCGGCGCCACCGCAAAGCCCAGATCCGACGGTCCTGCGCCCGGCAGCCGCCGCCCCGCGGCTTCCAGCAATGCACGGATGCCCGGCACGCAGCGCCCGGCGCGAATACGCGCCAATCCCTGATGCACCAGTATCCGATTGTTGCGATCCAGCGCCACGACGTCGGCCACCGTTCCCAACGCCACCAGATCCAACAGTTCGCCGGGGTTGAAACCCCCGGCGCCGAGGAGTCTGGCCAGTGCGGCCACGACGTAGAACGCGACTCCCACTCCGGCCAGACTGCGGCTGCCGAATGCGCAGCCCGGCAGATTTGGATTGACGATGGCGTTCGCCTCCGGCATGTCGCGCCCGGGAAGGTGATGATCCGTCACCAGCACCTCGATGCCCAGCGCGCGCGCCGCGGCGCAGCCTGCGAGACTGGCGATGCCGTTGTCCACCGTCACGATGAGCGTCGGTTGGCGCTGCGCCGCTGCGTCGACGATTCCCGGCGTCAAGCCGTAGCCGAAGCGGAACCGGTCCGGCACCATGAAATCCACGTGATTGAATCGAAGGCGACGCAACGCCCGGACCACAAGTGCGGTGCTGGTCGCGCCATCGGCATCGAAATCCCCGACGATCAACACGCGTCCCTGCTTGCGGTGCGCGGACAAGAGTTCGGCGGCCGCCTGCACGCCTTCGAGCGAGCCGACAGGCAGGAGCCGGTCCAGACTCAGCACCAGTTCCTCATCGCAGGTCAGGCCGCGCGCTGCGTACACCCGCTGCAACAGCGGATGCAGGGCCTGTTCAAACCCAGGCGCCGCCGGCACGCTGCGCCGGCGAATTTCAATCGGCGTCGTCAAAATGTTCCCACCAGGGTTTGCTGCGCCGGAAAAAAATCCGGCGCGGCATTCTACGCACGGCCAGACATCGGCGTCCGGCCGATACGTACAAGGCGCCGAGCGTACCGCGCCTCAACGCCTTGGCCGCCTCGCCGATCGCGGCCTGCGCTTGCGCAATGAACGCCGGCTCGCCCGGAGACGCATTGCAGACGATGATCCGGCCGGCGCCCGGCGCAGGCGTGCCGCCAAAGGTCGACCAGGTGGAAAACAACGGGTCCTCGCCCAGGAATTCGAAAGTCGCCGGCGGCATGTGCGCAAGCACGGGGCCCCCGCCCCACAGCCACATCGCATTGATTTCCAATTTTCCCGCAGCCCGGCGTTGGAGGTTGAGCGCATGACCGAACAGCCACATTTCCATTTCGGTGCTGAGTCTGGCGAGCCGCGCGGCATCGTCGCCGCGCACACGAAAATCCCACAAGTCATGTCCCATGGCCATGGCGGGGTCGATGGTCTGCGCATTCAACGCGGTGGCGAACAAACAAAACAGGTGGCCGTCCGCTCCTGCTGCAAGCCGGACGGAATCGGGCCGCTGCGCCTTGATGCCGCTCGCGAATACCCGGTTGAAATCCTCCGCAAGCACGCGAGCCTCCTCGGCCGTCAGCCTCAACAGGCCATTGGACGGAAGCCCTACGCTGGTCAGGGAAGCGCGCGCATGCAGCGCTGACACGAGAAAAACATGCGCTGCAGGAGGAGCGGCCGACAATTCGCGGTGCTTGAAGCAAAGAACCGGCGCAATTGAAAGCGTGCCAGCGTTCGGGCCGAACAACAGCCGCTGTGCATCGGCTCGCCAATCGTGCACAAGGTCCGGCTCCGCTGCGCCTTCCAGCAGACGCTCAAGTTCAGGGGCGCGTTCACGCGGCGAACCGGTACGCATTTCAAATCGCAAATAAATGCTCGGCAATGCAGCCTCGCTGTCCAATTTTCAGTATCTTAAGAGTATGCGCTTTGCAGTCGACTCGAATCCCAGTGTGAACCTGATCCGCGCTTACAGCGCGGGGACGTTGACCATCAACGATACGGTCCTGCGATCCAGCGTGACGGTGAGCGCGAACCGCCTGCTGCCCATGCCGGCGTTGCACGATGCGTCGGATCTGAGGTCCGAGCATGCCGATGCGTTGTTGTTGACCGACCCTGAAATCGTCCTTCTGGGCACGGGTGCCAGGCAGGTGTTCCCCGCCAGCGCTTGGAGCGCGACATTCCTGTCACGATCGATCGGATTTGAAGTGATGACGACGGCGGCGGCCTGCAGAACTTACAACGTGCTGGCGCATGAGAGACGCCGGGTGACCGCGCTGCTGATTGCATAAGCGGTGGAGCGCCCTGCGGGGAAAAAACCGCAGGGCGCGAAAGAAAAACTGAGAATCGAAGATGGCCGTGTCTGAGGAAACGTTTATTTCTCAGATCGTTTATTGGAGATATTGTTTTTGTTCTTGTTCTTCTTGTTTTAAGAAACCCCCGTCACTTCTCATCGCTTTCTCTCGACGCCCTGCAAGTGGACTCTTAACCCGTTCGGAGATTCATGTCTGCTAACGCCGACAGTTAAGCACACTCGTTGCAAATACAGCAAGCCGCGCTCTGGAATCTTATTATTAATATTATTTTCAATTAGTTAGAATATATTTCTAGAAATTACTTATGCTCTAGAAATGGCTTGACAGGCACCGGTTTGCCGTTCAAGCGAATCTCAAAGTACAAGGCCGGGATCTGCCGGGGACCCAGACCCATTGCTCCGATACGCTCCCCGGCCTGGAGGACCTGGCCTTCGCGAACCGCCACTTCGCGATTGTGCGCATAGGCGGACAGGATGGCATCGGAATGTTTGATGATCACAAGATTCCCATAGCCGCGCAGGCCCGAACCCACGTAAACCACCTTGCCGGCAGCCGCCGCATTGACATCCTGACCGAGCCCCCCGTGGATCATCAAACCGCCGCCGGCGACCGCCACCGGCTGACCCAGCGATTGGGTCGGCCACACCCAGGCGGTGGCGGCAGGAACAAGGTCCGGCAACGGACGCGGCTTCTCCACGCGCGGTATGTCCCGGTGCACCGAGGGACGGGTGGATGACTGCGTCGAAACGGCCGGCGCCGCAACCGGGGGCTTGGCTGCCGCGCGCGGCGCACCGGCGCCCGTGGGCCGCAACAACAGGATCTGCCCGGGCTCGATGCGGTAGCCGCTGCCCAGATCATTCCAGGCGGCGAGATCTTTGAAATTGAGGTCGAAGCGCCAGGCGATGCTGTACAGCGTATCTGCCGGCTGCACCACATAGGTTTCGGGGCGCAGATCCGCAACGCCGCTGCAGCCGGCGGCGAGAATTGCGCAGAGGGAAAATCCAGCCAGCCAACGCAAGGGACGCACCGCGCCTGTTTCGATCCTAGCTCAGCAAACCCGGCAACAAAGGCACGAAACTCACGGCGCCCAGGGATTCCTGCACGATGCGATGCTCGCGCTTGGTGTAGCGCATCAACTGCTGGCGGCCCTCCGCTCCCACCGGCGCAATCAGCCGGCCGCCCACCGCCAGTTGCTCGAACAACGCCGGCGGCACTTCCTGCGGTGCGGCGGTAAGCAGAATGCCTTCAAACGGCGCGCGCGCGGCCCAGCCGACGTTGCCGTCATCATGGCGGAAGTTGACGTTGCGGATCTTCAGCTCGCGCAAGGTGCGGCGCGCGCGGCCCACCAGCGCAACGATGCGTTCGACCGTGTAGACCTGGGTCACCAACGGTGCGATCACCGCGGTCTGATAGCCGCAGCCGGTGCCGACTTCCAGCAGCCGCTCAATGGGTCCGCCCTGCAGCAGCGCTTCGGTCATGCGCGCAACGATGAAGGGCTGAGAAATAGTCTGACCGAAGCCGATGGGCAGCGCCGTATCCTCGTAAGCGCGGCTGGCGAGCGCCTCATCGACAAACAAATGCCGGGGTACCTGCCGGATCCGGTCCAGGACGCGGATGTTCGAAATCTTCTGTTCCTGGAGCCGCTGAACCAGGCGCTCGCGCGTTCGCGCGGATGTCATTCCGATGCCGGCGAGTCGCGATTCGCTCATGGGCTCAAGGCTTGCCAAACCAACTTTCCAACTCAGGCAGCGCCGAGTGCCGCGTCAGGTCGATGTGCAGCGGAGTGACCGACGCGTAGCCGCTGGCTACCGCATGAAAGTCAGTGCCGGGTCCCGCGTCCTGCCCAGCGCCGGCGGGCCCCACCCAATACACATTGCGGCCGCGCGGGTCCTTGGCGCGCACGATGCGCTCACTTCGATGGCGCATGCCTAAGCGCGTCACCTTGATGCCGCGCAGTGCGCCGGGCGGCAGATCCGGAACGTTCACGTTCAAGATCGTCGCGCTGGGCAGCGGATGCAGCACGAGGCGCCTGACCATGTCGAGTGCGATCTGCGCGGCGCTGTCAAAATTACGGGGACTGCCCGGCTCCACCACCAGCGAGACGGCGATGGCGGGCAGACCCAGGCTGCGTCCTTCCATGGCGGCGGCCACGGTGCCCGAATAAAGAACGTCATCGCCCAGATTGGCGCCGTCGTTGACGCCCGAAACGACCATGTCATGATCGAAATCGAACAGTCCGGAGATGGCCAGATGCACGCAGTCGGTGGGCGTACCGTTGACGTAGAAGGAATCCGTGTCGAATCGCGCCGCGCGCAGCGGCACGTCCAAAGTGAGTGAATTGCTGGCGCCGCTGCGGTTGCGATCCGGCGCCACGATGCTGACGTTGCCCAGCGGCTTGATCGCCGCAGCAAGCGCGGTCAGCCCTTCCGCCCGGTAACCGTCGTCGTTTGATAAAAGGATTTTCACGCTATTAGTGGCGAGTTGTGGGGCGGACACTATACTGCATCACCGCATCAGCAGATACCAGAACGAGTGGCGGAACCATGCGCAAGCCGGTAGCGAAAAAAGATGATGACGATGGCGAGGCGCGAGACATTCGCGAGGCCGTGCGTGGAGTAAAGCCGCTCAAGCAAAGCGACGCGCCGGCCGGTCTGGCCAAGCCGCGACCCAAGCCCAGGAAACGCACGGAGGCGAGCGCGATGAGCGCCGGGTCCGATGGATTCGGTCCTCCTGCAATCGAGTCCGACGCGCTGCCCGATGAAACCTTGAGTTTCCGCCGCGCCGGCGTGCAGGATCAATTGCTGAAGCGGCTGCGGCGCGGGCTGATTCCGGAGCAGGCGCAAATCGACCTGCATGGACTGACACAGACGGCCGCATGGGACTGCCTGATCCAGTTTATCGGCCGCTGCCGGGATCAGAATCTGCGCTGCGTCCGCGTCATTCACGGCAAAGGATATCGTTCCGGCGCTCGCGGCCCCGTGCTCAAATCCGCGGTCAACACCTGGCTGCGGCGCAGTCACGATGTGGTGGCGTTCACCTCGGCGCGGCCCATCGACGGCGGCGCCGGCGCGCTGTACGTACTGCTGCGGGCGTAGCCGCGCCTGGCTACTCTTCAGCGGATTCGTGCGCAGGCATCGATTCCAGATCGCATATTTCCCGCAGCACCGCCGTGGCAAACTGGCCGCGTCCCAATTCAAAAGCCAGCGTCAGCGTGCCGGCATCATAGTCGGCGCTGAGTCCGCGCACCGCGGTGCGCAGCGCGCGGCGCTCCTGCTGCAGACCCTCCTGCGACAAGAGCGTCGTGATGCCGGAGAACTGCGCGGCGATCCGCAGCTCCAGCGAGCGCACGTGACCGGTGCTCGGCGGTTCACCGCTGCCCCAGAGCGGACCGCTGGGATGAATATCGAAACCCTCCAGCCGCGTACGCAGTTCTTCATCCAGGCCCTGCACGCTGAAGTGGCTGTTGCTGCCGTCCAGACAGGCCAACTCGCCCGGCGCAAGCTGCGACCAATCGCCCGCCTCCACGCGCGCGCCCAGCACGGCATTGAACAGAACCGACCGCGCCGCCGACAGCGCAAACTCGCGCGGCGCCCGGCCGCGCGGCGCTTCGCCGGACTGTATCCATTGGGCAGCGCGCTCCAGATTGAACGCATCGCGCCCGAAACGCTGCGGGCCAAAATAATTCGGAACGCCGTGCTGCCGGACCGCGGCGAGCTTGGACTCAAGCTGCTCACGCGACCAGGCCACATCGCGCAGGCGGATCTTGAAACGGTTGCCATCCAGCGCGCCGCGCCGCAACTTGCGCGCATTGGCTCGAACCTCCAGCACCCGGAACTCCTGCGTGCTCACGGCCGCCCAGTACTCCTGTGGGTGAGGCGCTGCCGGAACGCTGAACCATTGAACCGTCAGCGCATGCCGGTCCTTAAGGCCCGCGTAACCGACCTCTCCCGGATGCGTTTTGCCCAGCCGCGCAAGCTCGGCGGCCACCCAGCGCGTATTCGCGCCGCGCTTTTCCACGCGCAGCAGCCAATGCGCACCGGCACCGCTGGGCTCGAAGGAGAGCTGCTCATCGACGCAGAAGTCCTCCGGGACCGCGCGCCACCGCACCGCGGGAAGCGGCGCGCCGTGCGCGCGCGGCGGATGCAGCGCGCACTTGATCCAGGATTCACTTGCGCTGTTGGGCACCTGCGTCACGCCGCAGCCGGCTCGAGCATGACGATGGCAGAGGCTGCGATGCCTTCTTCGCGCCCGATGAAACCCAGCTTTTCAGTGGTCGTCGCCTTGATGTTGATGCGCTCGGCCGCCAATTGCAGATCCTGGCTCAAAATGGCGATCATGGCGGGACTGTGCGCGGCGATGCGCGGCGACTGCGCGGTGAGGGTGATGTCGGCATTCACCACACGCAACCCGGCGTGACTCATCATCGCGGCAACCTCGCGCAGAAAGACGCGGCTGTCGGCGCCGCGATAGCGCGCGTCCGTATCCGGAAAATGGCGCCCGATGTCGCCCTGCCCCAGTGCGCCGAGAATGGCATCGCACAGGGCATGAATCACGACATCGCCGTCCGAGTGGGCAAGAATGGCGCGACGATGCGCAATGCGC
The DNA here is from genome assembly GCA_025357635.1 of Pseudomonadota bacterium. Lineage (GTDB taxonomy): Bacteria > Pseudomonadota > Gammaproteobacteria > Steroidobacterales > Steroidobacteraceae > TMP-86. The sequence continues at coordinate 2,372 of JANXOV010000156.1, read as the reverse complement.
ACCCCGCCCAGGATCACGTGATCACCCTCCGTGAACGCATGCACATCGAATCCCTGACCGATCCGCATACCGGCACCTCGTTGTGATGAGAGCGTGCGCGCTGCCAGGAGCAGGTCGGCGGCGCGCGTAATCTTGATGTTGTCGGCGGATCCCGCCACCAGTTGTGCGCGGATGCCGATGCGCTCCATGGCCTGCGCCTCATCGGTCACGGCGAACCCTGCGCGTGCCGCGTCCTGCAGCGCGCGTTCCAACTCCTCGAAGCGGAACGCCTGTGGCGTCAGCGCGCGCCACAACCCCGAGCGATCGACCGTGCTCAACCCGCCGTCCGCGCTGACGCGCTTGAGTGTGTCGGCGAGCGGCACAGCGAGCAGTGCGCCCGTGGACTCAGCGCGCAGGCTGTTCAGGAGCGTGGCGAGATCTGCGGCAGGCAGGCAGGGACGCGCCGCATCGTGAACCAGCACCCAGTCGCGCGGCGCAGCGTGCGATTGCAGCGCCTGCAATCCTCGCAACACCGATTCCTGGCGGCTGCCGCCGCCGATGCAGGTCATCAGCTTCGCCGCGGCGCCTGGACACTCCTGCTCGATCTGCGCCGCGACCACGGGCCAATGATCATCGTCCGGCGACAGCGACACCACAATTTTTCGGACCCCCGGCTCACGCAGCAATGCCCGCAGCGACCACTGGATCACGCTTGCGCCGGCCAGGGATGCGTACTGCTTGCGCGATGCAGGGACAGACACCCCGATCGGGGACAAGGGGGAGGAAAACCGCTCACCCCGGCCGGCGGCCGGCACGATGGCCCAATAGCGGGCGGAGGCGTCAGCGGCGGTCATTCCGCCCGGGCAGTGATCGGGGGGTGTGCAACTGCGCGCGAAGCGCCGGGCACAGCAGTGGCCGGCGTGACCACTTGATAGAAGGTCTCGCCGTTGCCGATCATGCCCAGTTCGCTGCGGGCCCGTTCCTCCAGAGCGCTCATGCCCTCTTTCAGGTCGGTGACTTCGGCCGCCAGCTGCCGGTTACGATCGGCCTGGACGTGGTTATCAGCCAATTGCGTGGCCAGGGCTTCTTTGAGGCGCGAAACCTCGTGAACGCCTTGATCGGAGATCCACAGGCGATACTGGAGCAAGATCAGGGCCGCGACCAATGAAAAAGCGAAAATCCTCATGGGGACATGAGCTTAGCATGATCTTCTAAGAAAGTGGAACCGATAACGCGCGTATCCCCGCGTAACTCGCCTTGGGACCCAGCTCGGCTTCTATCCGCAGCAGCTGGTTGTACTTGGCAACCCGGTCGGAGCGGGACATGGAGCCGGTCTTGATTTGCGTGGCGCTGGTGCCCACTGCGATGTCGGCAATGGTCGAGTCCTCGGTCTCGCCCGAGCGGTGCGACACGATGGCCGCATAACGCGCTGCAGCCGCCATGTCGATGGCCGCCAGCGTCTCGGTCAGCGTGCCGATCTGATTCGGCTTGATCAGGATCGCATTGGCGATTTTCTTCTGGATGCCTTCGGCAAGAATTTTGGTGTTGGTGACGAACAGATCATCGCCCACCAACTGCACCTTGAGGCCAAGCTTCTGCGTCAGGATCGACCAGCCGGCCCAGTCGCCTTCGCTCATGCCATCCTCGATGGTCACGATGGGATACTTCGCCACCAGACCCGCAAGATAGTCCGCGAACTCCTGCGCGCTGAATTTGCGGTGCTCGGATGCAAGTGTATACACGCCGTCTTTGAAAAACTCCGTGCTCGCCACATCCAGACCCAGATACACGTCTTTGCCGGCTTTGTAACCGGCGCGTTCGATGGCCTGCATGATGGTGATCAACGCCGCTTCATTGGAGGGCAGATCGGGTGCAAAGCCGCCTTCATCGCCCACCGCCGTATTCAGGCCCTTTTCATGCAGCACTTTTTTCAGCGTGTGAAAAATCTCCGCGCCATAGCGCAGCGCTTCGGCCAGCGTCGGTGCGCCGACGGGGAGGATCATGAATTCCTGGATGTCCACGCTGTTGTCGGCATGCGCGCCGCCATTGATGATGTTCATCATCGGCACCGGCATGACGAATTCGCCGGCGGTGCTCAGGTGGCGATACAGGGGAAGCTTGCGGTCCGTAGCCGCAGCCCGCGCCGCGGCCAGCGACACGGCCAGGATCGCATTTGCGCCGAGCTTGGATTTGTATTCGGTGCCATCGGCGGCGAGCATTTTTGCATCCAGTCCCTTCTGGTCCTGCGCATCGAACCCGTTCAGCAGACTGCGCAGATCCTGGTTGACATGCTGCACGGCCTTGCGCACGCCCTTGCCGCCGTAGCGCTTGGCATCGCCATCGCGCAGTTCCATGGCTTCACGCGATCCGGTCGATGCGCCCGAGGGCACGGC
>JANXOV010000125.1 GCA_025357635.1 Pseudomonadota bacterium | reverse complement strand
GCAAGAATGGAGCGCCTCATGTAACCCCACCCACTTCGCTCGTCGCGCGAACGCCATCCTTTTGGTTCACAGGCATTCCGAAGCTGTAGCCGCGCGTCCCGTGCCAGCGGCCGCGCACCACGCGCCACCATGGGGTGTGGGGCAACGGCAGCGATGCGTCACCATGCCGGTCCAGGTAGTAACTCCTGGCCGTCGCGCACGTCGCCGACTTGAACACCGTGCCGTCGGCGCGTTGCCACGTGTGGCGCATGTAGCGTTCGTGCGCATCTCGAGTCACTTCGATTCGGGTGACGCCGCGCGCGCGAGCCTCGTCGAGGCATCGCATGATGTGCGAGAGATTGCCAGCCAGAGTGGTGAACCAATTGAATCCACCTGAATACGGGCCGGTGATCAGGAAGAAGTTCGGGAATCCAGGCACCGAGACTCCAGCGTAGGCCTGAAGTCGATGGCTCTCCCAGAACTCTCCCAGCTCGATGCCGTCGCTGCCGATCACTTCGAACGTCGGTCCGGTTCCCTGCTCGGTCGTCAGGAAGCCGGTCGCAAGAATAATCGTGTCCACTTCGTGCACCACGCCGTCTGTGGTGACGATTCCCGCGGCACAAATGCGATCGATCGGCTTCGTAACCAGTCGTACGTTGTCGCGATTAAACGCGTGCAGATACGTGTTCGAGATTGTCGGCCGCTTGCAGCCAAGACCGTAGTCGGGAACCAACTTGTCGGCGGTTTTCGGGTCGCGGACCTGCCTGCGCATCCACGCACGAACGGGCTTCTCAACCGAGCGGACCAGGAACGGCAGCCGTCGAAAGTTGACGAGCGAGAAGGTGACAAGCTCAAGGCCAGCCTCGAACCCCCTGCGCGACAGCGTACGAATCGCCGAGAACCGGTGTAGCGACAGGCGCGATCTTGGTTTGGTCGGCCGATCGAAGCGTGGGCTAATCCAGATTGGCGTTCGCTGGAATACGGACAGCCGATCGACCAGCGGTGCGATCTCTGGCACCACCTGGACCGCCGAGGCACCGGTACCAATCACGGCAACGCGTTTCGAGGTCAGGTCGTGGTTATGGTCCCACCTGGCCGTGTGCATTGCCTTTCCGCGAAATGTTTCGAGTCCCGGTATCACCGTCAGCTTTGGCGTGCTGAACAGCCCGGTCGCCGCGATCACGTAGCGCGAGGTGAGGACGCATCCGTCTTCGAGCTGGGTCACCCACAAGGCTCGACCTGGATCAAACCGGGATCGGACTACCTTCGAGTTGTACCGGATATTCCCGGTGACGCGGTATTTCTCCGCGCAGTGCCGGATGTAGCCCTGAATCTCGGCACCGGGAGCAAACAACCTCGACCAGGGGAAGTCGGTTTCGAACGGGTAGCAATACGCGACCGACGGAAGATCGACGGCGATGCCCGGGTAAGTGTTGTCGCGCCAGGTGCCGCCCAGCTCACCTGCCCTTTCGAGCAACGTAAATGACGTGTGCCTGCGTCGACACAACTCGATTCCTACCCCAATACCACTGACGCCGGCGCCAACGATGAGGACTTCCGTATCAGGCTTCATCATCAAATGCCGCGCTGGTGCGAGTTGCCGGGCCCGCCCTCGACCATCGTCTCGCGCCACTGCTTGCTGCGTTTCGCGCGCAAGTCCTCCACGGACAGCAAGCGGATCGCCGCGTCGACGAACAGCTTGTTGCCTGCTGTCGGCATCAAGCGCCTGAGGAAATCGCCGAAATAGGATTCCGCAGCGACGAGCAGGCGCGGCGTTCCCTTTTCCACCGAGTGGATGATGAGGGCGGCGGCTTTTTCCGGTCGCATTGCGTTGCGCTCGTACCAGCGCGAGACGCGTTGGAGGAGCTCGGGGTCGTCACCTTTCGTGGCGTCTATGATGTTGGTCGCCACCGCGCCCGGGTGAACGACCGTCAGTCCGATGGACGTCGCGCGTAGTTCCTCAAACAGCGCTTCGGAAAAACCGCGCACCGCGAACTTCGTGGCGCTGTACGCCGTCTGGCCCGGCATGCCGACGATACCAAACAGGCTCGACAGGTTCACGATGTGCGCGCGCTCGGCCTTGGCGAGGTACGGCATGAAAAAGTGGCAGCCGTGTATCACGCCCCAGAGGTTCACGCCGACGATGTGGTCCCAGTCCTTGAGGCTCGTCTGCGGAAATGCGGCTTCGTAGCCGATGCCCGCGTTGTTGATAAGCAAGTGGACGGCGCCATGCGCCTCCACGACCTCCGGAGCAAGACGCTGCATGCGTTCACGGTCGGCGACATCTGCGCAGTGCGTCGTCAGGAGTTGGCCTCGGCCTTTGTCCGTGAGTTCTCTCTGAAGGTTTCCCAGGCCGTCACAGTCGAGGTCGACCGCGGCTAGATGACAGCCTTTAGCCCACAGGGCCGAGGCCAAGGCTCGGCCGATCCCGTTGGCCGCGCCCGTGACGACAGCCACCTTGCCGCCGAGCACTCGAATGCCTTTGCCAGGACCTAGCCAAGACACCATCTACATATCCGCCCCGAAGCTATTGCCTCAGTATGGCACAGGAAACGAGCACGTTAACCGCGGACTCCAATTCCCGCAGTGAGAATTTAGATAACTAACCGTCCACGAACGCGGGTCAACTCCAGAAGATCTCAAAGAAGATACGTAAGCATGTAGTCTAACAATCCCATCACTCGACCGCTCACGCCCCTAGTGCCATAGTTTGAGATATGGTCGAGCAAGCCTTTGAGATAAAGTGCCTTCGGTCCGCGCCGCCCTGCGGGGGCGAGCGGTCAGCAGCACGTTCGTCGCTGCGACCGTCCGCTTTCAGGCAGGCATTTCACTCACGCGGATTTCCGCTCCGGGCCGTCTGCTGTCCAATTTTCCGCTCCGAACCGGCCATTCGGCTCGATTGCCCGTTGCGTTTGACCGCGCCCAAAAAATTAAATCGGATCATTCGACGAAGATTCGAGCTAGTCAATTGAATCTACGTTGAATTTAACTTTCATGATGCGTACTGAGGCGAATCCAGTCGAATTGCAGCGTATATCGCAGTCTGCTGTCTGTTTGCATCAGACGAGAAATGAGAATATTTAGTAGGACGCACGATCACTTCACGAGCACGCTCGTATTCACTTGGAGGCGTCCATGTCCATCAATGATTCCCTTCCGCAGCTGCGCTTCGAAATCGCCGAAGTCGCCAAGATTCTTCGCATCAGCCGTGCAACCTTGTATCAGCGTATCCGCGATCGTCGTATCGCGATTCATAAGGATGGTCGGCGCACCTTCGTCACCTCGACGGAGTTGCTTCGGTATGTCAATTCAGCGGACACCGTGCGCCAGATCTGACGGATTAGTTTCCGTGATCGGGAAGCCGGCGGCGAAATCGTTGTCAGCAACAACGGGTTCAATCATTAGTGTCGATACCTCGGCAGGCCGCTGGGAGGCAGTCCCGAAGGCATTGATCGAGGATAGCCGTTTGAGCGCGGAGGCGCGGTGGTTCGCCATCTGGCTGTGCGCACGGCCGTTGGGGTGGGAGATCCGCACCTCGGGTCTGACGCGACTCTTGAAGGACCAGTCGCGCCCATCGGGGCATTTGGGTCGAGATTTAGTCCGCCGAATGCTTCGAGAGCTGGAGGATGCCGGATACTTGGTTCGGACCCGAATGCGCGACGCGGATGGACGATGGGTGTGGAGTCACAGTCTAAATGCGACGCCGCAGGTCGCATCCACCATCGACGGCTTGGCCGGCGACGGTCCGGCCGTCGCCGGTGCCACCGTCGACGGTGAAGGCGTCGATCTACTACAGACTGAATTAATTCAGACAAAGACTTATTTAAAACGCACTACTACAACTGCGGCCTCGCCGGATTCAAATCCATCCGCTCAGAACGTAGGAGTAGTGTCGATTGATAAACTTCAATTCCCGGAAGTGCTGACAGGAGATGCGCTGCGTTTAGCCGTTTCTCTGATCGGACAATGCCCCAACGATCTGCGGCAAGCGGTACTGGATCAGATCGCCATGTACCAACAGCAGGGCAACATGAGGAGTCCCCTGGGCTTGCTGTATCGGTTGGTTCAAAGGGCGAAGATCGGAGAGTTTATTGCCGCGGGGATGACAGTTCGTCGGCGACGAGAGCAACTCAAGGAACGCGAATCGATCGCTCAGAAAATTGACGCTACTTCAATCGGTCCGAAGCTGGCATCGGAGATCGTCAAGGAGAGAATCGTCACGCTTCGTCAGAAGTGGCCAAAGGAGGCGACAGATGAGAAGCGGTGAGCAATCGAAGAGGTCCGGATTGAACAGCAAGATAAAAGGGAGCGGCTCAGCCGTTCCCAAGAGCGATGTCTGCACAAGGGGTTAGGATCGAAATCCGCGGCACGTCAGAAAATGCTCGCAGCACGTGAAAATCAATCAAAAGCAGAAGTATCAATGGCTCTAAGCGGCGCGCCCGCCGCTATTGAACGTCAGCAGACAACTATGGATTCGAGCCTGGAATTTGCGAACTTTCCGAGTTTTGGGTCTTCTGCATCCCGACGTGGAGACCGACTGAGAGTCGGCCCGAAAGATAGCTCGCAACGCATTTAGGCGGCCTCTGCGCCGCGTTCTGGCCGCAGCCTTTGTCACGCAGCGCTTTACACGATCTCCGCTCTCAAGCGGCGCGAATGTTCACCACGTTGCCGGCCTTACCGTCTCGGAGCACATCGAGGTAGTCGGCCCAGGTCTGCATCATTTTCCGACGCTCCGGAAGTCGCGGAGCACGGTGGTAGGCGGCCCGAACCTTGTGACGTTCGGCGTGGGCGAGTTGCAGTTCAATCAGATCCGGATGCCAACCTTGCTCGTTCAGAAGCGTCGAGGCCAGCGCCCTGAAGCCGTGGCCGGTCATCTCGTCCTTGGCGTATCCGAGCCTGCGCAGCGCCGCGTTCACGGTGTTGTCGCTCATCGGCCGCTTCGCCGTTCGAAGAGACGTGAAGACGAACTCCCGTGCCCCCGAAATGGACCGCAGTTCCGTGAGTACCTGCACGGCCTGCCGGGATAGCGGGACGATGTGCAGATCGCCCATCTTCATTCGCTCGGCGGGGATCCGCCATTCGGCATTCTCGAGATCGAACTCGGGCCAACGGGCCAGGCGCAGCTCACCGGGTCGAACGAACGTCAGCGGTGCGAGCTTCAACGCGTACGCCGTAATGGCGCTGCCGGTGTAACCATCGATCGCGCGAAGCAATTGGCCGACGCCCGTGGGATCGGTAACTGCGGCGCGGTTTTTCGTGACCACCGGCGCCAATGCGCCTCGAAGGTGCGCGGATATGTCGTGCTCCGCCCGGCCGGTGGCAATCGCGTAGCGGAAAATCTGACCGCACCGCTGCTTGGCGCGATGAGCCGTTTCATGGGTTCCGCGGACCTCGATGCGCCGCAATGCGGCCAGCAGCTCGGGTGCTGTGATTTTGGTGATGGGGGTGTCACCGAGACGTGGATAGACAAACTTCTCCAGCATCCGCTTTGCCTTGTTGAACGTCTTGGGCACGAGCGTCGCCTGCTGAAGTGCAAGCCACTCCTCGGCGATGGCGCGGAATGTATTGGCGCTGGAGAGCTTCTCCGCTTTGCGCTTGTGACTCGGATCAATCCCTTCGGCCAGTTGCGTACGCGCCTCGTCCCGACGCTTACGCGCGAGCGCCAGCGACACATCGGGGTAGACGCCAAACGACAATCCGCGTTCTTTACCGAATCGCAGGTACTTAAAGCGCCACCAACGCGACCCGGTCGGATTGATGAGCAGATATAGCCCGCGCTCATCGGACAGCTTGTAGGGCTTCTCACGCGGTTTGGCAGCGCGGATGGCAGTTTCGCTCAACATGGGGTAACACCTTTTCCAACTACCCTGTTACCCCAATACTTAACCCACCGCGGGCAATCATGTCAACAGACGCACCTTCACGCCAATACATCGGAATAGACACAAATTATAGGGAATTTCGAGCCGATACTGGCCGTGACTAGACTTGGTTGGATATGGCCAGATGGCCAAATGGTGCCCCGGGCAGGAATCGAACCTGCGACCTAACGCTTAGGAGGCATTCGCTCTATCCACTGAGCTACCGGGGCGAAAGGTCGCGCAACCTGGCACAATCGCCAGCCGGCGCGGGAAATGGGTTGGTGGAGAAGAGGAGGATCGAACTCCCGACCTTCGCATTGCGAACGCGACGCTCTCCCAGCTGAGCTACTTCCCCAACGGCGCCCGCATTTTACATGAGCCGGCGTGCATTGCCGAGCTTTGAACGGGGGCCAACCTGCA
>JANXOV010000111.1 GCA_025357635.1 Pseudomonadota bacterium | reverse complement strand
AGCCTCCAACCCCAAGGACCAGCTCCTGCTGCAGACGGAGTTCCGAATCCCCGCCATACAGCTCGCTCGTGATGCCGCGGTGTGCCGGAAAATTGGCGATGTCATTGCTGTCGAGCAAATATAGCGTCACCCGGCCCACCTGGACTTGCCAGGCTCGCAGCCAGACGGCGTATCCGGGAAATTCAACTTGCAATCGTAACCACTCACCGTTTGCCGTACGTAAGGGTGTGATCGGAAGTTGTCCGGGGTCGTTATAGGGGAAAAGCGCCTGCTGCGCGCCGTCTGAATTGATTACCTGGCGAAAGTACCCCTGGGCGTAAAGAAGACCAACGCCGACGACCGGGACCCCTAAGTCACTGGCGGCTTTGAGTTGGTCTCCCGCGACATTGCCGAGCCCGCCGGAATAAATCGGCAGTGCCTCACTCAACATGAATTCCATGCTGAAATACGCCACCAGGTGCAGCGCAGATTGAGCGTGGCGCTGATGGAACCACCCGGGTGACTGCAATGCGCGACGTCTGCCTTGCACGAGAACGTCGACAGTGCTTCGAAAGTTGGGCTCGCCCATGGCAAGTTGCAGCTTTTGCCGCGAGACCGTCTGCAGAACCACCCACGGATTGCTCGTCAGATCCCACAGGGAGGGTTCCAGCTGTCGCCAAAGTTGGTCGGTGGCGTGATTCCACGACCAGCGCAAATCCAAGGCGAGTTCGGTCAACACCTCAAATCCCTCGACGTCCGTATGCCTCTGTGGCTTTGGCTGTGGCTCTGGCGCCGGGGCGGTCGACGGTTCACTCATAAAAGTACCTTGCGTTACTCGGTGAATCGATCTCAATCGATTACGAAATGGTCAGGTGATAAAAATGGGTCTATTACCAAACGTTAGTGATGCTTGTAGAAACCGACGTCAACGATATCGTTCCAACCCGTTGTGTTATGACACTCGAAACATTCATCGATATTTGCGTGTTCCTTAACGGCAATTTTCTGGGAGACCATGGAAAAGTGCTCCATAAAATGACTCGGTGGCGGTTGATGGCACTGAACACAGTCCTTTGACTGAGACGAAGGGTGCTGATAACCGGCGATAGCCCACGAGCTGAATACATGGCATTGCGCGCAGTCACTGCCGAACCGCTTGAAATGCGGGTCCCGACGATCGTGGCATCCGGCGCAATTGAGCGATTGAAGTGCCGTCCTTTCATCAAATTGATCAGGCTTCTTGATTTTCAGCCACGTCTCAAGGGATTTCAGCGTGGCACCACTATCGGAGTCCTTGCGCGCGGCCAGTGCGAGTGTTCTGGCCCCGATCCTGGCGAGTTCCACGTGGTCCAACACCAGAGGCCGCGCGCTGGTGCGCTGATGCTCGGCGTGACAGGGGGAACACTCCTGAATACTTGCATGAAACGTAGTTGGTTGGCGCCCGAGTAGCCGTCCGGAATTCGCATGGCACGCCGTGCAATTGACCGCGGTGACGCCGGTGCCGGGCTCATGGCACGCCGCGCACTGCTCCCGAAGATAGGCATGACGAGCTGACAGCGGACCCGGGCTTATGAATGACTCGACGACGACGGATGCGGATTTAAAATGCAACAATGCGAGCCAACTGGCGATGATAATCGCCACGATTAGAGCGGCCCAGAGTACGAACTGCTTCATTGCAGCGACCGCAGTCCAAAGTAAATGCCCGCGGCGACATGCATCGCAAGAAATGCGTAGAGCAACACTGACAGAGCGATGTGCAGCACCAGCGAGCGGCTAAACCAGCGCTTCAGAAACTCATGCATGCGGATTGCGTACTCGAGGTCGGCGATCGAATCGGCCAGGCGGATGACCTCAGCGGCCGGTCCACCTGATGACTGCTCAATTCCCAGTGATGCGAGTGTCGCCGACAATATCGTGGCCCTGGGCAATTCGCGAATTCCGAGCGGCGCGTTGTCCAACGCTCCCCATGCCTGATCCAAATCTCCTCGGGCGGTTTGCAGTAGCGCGAGCTTGTCCGCGATTTCGTGTCGGACGTAGGTGAGTAGGAAACGCACGGCGAATCCGCTCACGACCACGAGCATCACGCTCGTCGTCAGTAGGATTCCCAGCCAACTGTCGTATTTGTGTCCGGTGTGAACGATCGCCAGGAGTGGTCCGACGATGCCGGTCCATACATGCCAACTCAACAAGGATGGCATGGATACATGATGCGTGATTCGACCGCGCAGGAACGGAAGGCGCTTCGCAATTGAATACACGAGGGGTATCAACATGAGGGCGGCGCCGGCAATGCCAAGTATGGCTCCCCAGCCGCTACCCGCGAACCGTGGCGACTGATGCACCAAGAAGCCGAGCCACGTGAGGATCAATAAGCTGAAGAAGCCAGTGATGATGATTTCCTGACGCTCCTTCATGGCTACGCTTCGACAGACACGGCCATTCTGGGGATCGCCTGGCAAGCGAGAATGATGCCATGCGCCTTGTCGTCAGCGTCCAGCGCGTCCTCCACTGCCATGTCGACTTCGCCCGCCGTCATCTTGGTCTTGCATACGCCGCAGGTTCCGACGCGACATGAAAACTCAATCCCGATCGCCAATTCTTCCGATAGTTCGAGAATGGTCTGGTTGAGGTGAATCTTCGCGGATTTGTGGTTCTTGGAGAACGTGACCAGTGGTCCAGTCGCAGGGGCGATGCGCGCGGCGCTCGTACCAATCTCAGCCGGCGTGGGCTTGACGGCGCCGAACGACTCCGTCCGCACCTGGGTTGCCGGAATACCTAAGTCGGCGAGGATCGTGCGGGCGGCGTCCATCATGGTCGGAGGGCCGCATAAATGAATTCGTCGTGAGGCGAGATTGGGAACGGATAGCTCGAATAGTTCCTTCGTCAATCGACCGCGGGGACCGGTCCAGTCGGTCGCGTCGGCGCCAGACATGGTTACGAGGAGGTGCAAATGCGGATTGGCACGCTGTAATGCAGTCAAATCTCTGGCAAAAATGAAGTCCTTTGGTGTTTTGCAGGCGTAGAATAAGTAGATATCTCCACCCCAAAGACGTTCAGTCAGGTAGCGGACAATGCTTACCATGGGGGTAATCCCCACGCCACCAGCGATCAGTACGATGCTGTTATCCTCACTGCCGGTAAAGGTGAAACGTCCGACGGGCCCACTGACCTCGATGGCGTCACCGACCTTCAACAGATCATCGATATGACGTGACACGGCGCCGCGCGGCTCGCGCCTGATGGTGAGTTCCAGGTAATTGCGCTGCGTCGGAGACGAAGAGATCGAGTACGAGCGATTCATTTTCGCTCCGCCGATCCAAAAGGCGACGTTCATGAACTGTCCGGGCACAAACGTGAAGGGCAGGGGCCCGATGCCAGGCCCATAGACCAGGCGAAACGTTTTGACGGTTGGGGTTTCGGTCACGATGCTGCTGATACGCAGTTGGCCGCGCCAAATCGCAGCAACCGGTACTGACGCGGTTGATGTGGAGATTGGTATTGTGGGAACTGGATCGGGTGCGGAGTCGGCGGCAGATCTTGCTGTTGGCGTGGATGATGAGTTGGATGGCTGCGCTGCGATCGTTAGAGCTGTACCTGCATCGGTGAATGATTGCGGCGGCCCGGATCCAGAAGCTCTTGCGGGAGGCGATGCGGCCACCGATGCAGCGGCGGAATGCGCTGCTACAGACGAGGCCACTCCACCATCCAGGGACGGCGCGAGTCCCGGCGGCGGGGACGGTGGGTCCGGCGGGCCGCGGCCAAAGAGGGATGCGGCGCGGCGCATCTTATAGAAATACATTAGCAGCATGCTGATGGCAAACGTGACGAGCAGGCCCATCGAGAGAATGTGGAACGGCGTAGCGATGCCTGCTTCGGTTTCTTCGTTGACGATGGGTGATGCCAAGTTCATTTCGCGCTTAAACCAGTCGAGTGCGAGATTGCGGGGCGCCTTACCCTCCGCCAGCACGCGCCGGGCGGCGATTCCAGCGCCGAGTTCGTCGAGGCCCTCGTGCATGGTGCCTACCGATTGCTGCATCGCTGCGCTGTCGCTTTTTTCGGCGGCGCGGTTCAATGCATCCAATCCTGTGACGAGGTGCGTCTTGCCTTCGCTCATTTGTTGGGTTGCCAATGCATCAATTTCCGCGCGCTTGTCCGGCGTAAGCGACGGAAGAGTCATTAATGTGGAATAGATGGGCGTCTTAGCCGCGCCCGACCCGCAACCACCGCTCCCGCACCCGCCGGCAGGTGCGACGGTGGGCGTCGAACTCACGGAGCCCGTCGAACCCGGAGTTGTTGGCATTCCGGCCATTCCGTCGCCTTGAATCGGTGCGACTGCCCCAGGGGCGCCAACAGTGGCCGGCGCGGCGGGCGAACCAGCTGCCGCCGGCATCGCGCTGCTGCCCATCGGCGCCATCATTTTGCCCATCATGTCGGCCATTCCGCCGCCGGCCGCGGGCGGCGATTGCGGTTGGTCGGGCATGCTGGCCGTCGACGCCGCTGCAGCCCCCGGATGATGGCTTGCGTGCTCGTCGGCGATCGCCGTTCCTCCAACCAATGCGATGATCACGAGGGTAGCTGCGCGTCGGGCGGCAAAGACACAATAGGTCACGATGTCCTCCTGTTGCGATGGTACCGTGTGTTTGCGACGTTCTCATGCGCCGATCGCCGATACCTCACCCATAAGATTCCTCGTTTTGGGCGATGGCACATCATTTTCCCACACATGACAGGACGTCCTGATTCAATCTGGCGGACTCGACGGGACTCGCGCGCGTCACTTTCATCGAGAGAAAGAAATTCAGCCCAGTGCGTATTACCGCGACTGCCCCGAGTTTCCCGATTTGATCTCAGCGAGTGCCGTCCCAACGATTTCGATGCCCAGTTTGAGCCAACTGACGATGCTGACGACAGCACTTTCAATTGATTCCCGCGTTGTTGTCATGCAATCAACATTTCTGACTGTGAATCCATCGATCAAATCCAGGGGTCATTTCTCGATGATTCCAGATTCAAGCCGCGTGCATCCCAACTCGACCATCCCCGGGGCGCTCGCGGCTCATCTGGCACTTACACAATTGCTTCGTGTTTCGGCGCCTTTCGCACCTTCATCGTGCATCTGGTGTTAATTGCAGTCCACCACAACTATACGGCGCGGGGCTGGTCCTAAAGAGCTTGCCCCGCGCCGGTCGTGCGCTATTTTTCCTCGCT
>JANXOV010000072.1 GCA_025357635.1 Pseudomonadota bacterium | reverse complement strand
CCAGTGATTCGATGCGGGCAACCCCAACCAGTCTGCGGACATCGTGCCATAGTAATAGCCCGTAGCCGAGACCCAGTCATGGCCGGCGAAATGGCCCGCGACCAAGACATCGTCGCGTCGTTCAAGGTCAGGCATCGCGATTTTCATCGGTTTCAACAGTCGATCGACGATCTGTTCCACGCCGTCCAAATGATTGATCGGATGCGAACAGGCGCCAGTGGCACCCCGCGAGAAAATGGCCGCAGCAACGCTGCTCAGTGCGTCGACGGGCGTTCGTGCCAAATTCTGGAGCGACTCCCATACGGTGCGCTTAAGCCGGAGCAAATCGGACGCTGGCACTAGGACCTCCCCAAATGACGTGGGGGGCACCAGTACGTGTCTGGTGCGAAACCCCGTCGTCCTTAATAGGCGACATTTTGGCCCTAAAATGCATTCGACTGCAACCTAAGGCGCGGCTTTCGAAGCGCAAGGTCGACCACTGTATTTTGCGATCAGTTCGGACGGTAAGGATTACGCAAGAGCGTTCGAGCCAGGCCATGGTCGACGTTACATGTTGACCAGAAATCCTGTTTTTTAAGCTCGGCTTGAGTCCCTTTGGAAAGTGTCCTGGCGCAAAGAACCGCAACGCGACAGGGCCGCCGACGCGCTTTCACAGAATACCTTGGCGGCCACGAAGGGGTAGCGGAGGAGGTTTCAGTCGGTGCAAGTGACTTTAATATTGCAGTCGAAGTACAATTTGCGTCTATTGATGCGATGCATCGCCAAAGCAGACGCGAAGGCTTTAGATGACGTACGAGATAACCCAGGCCGACATGGAGCGCCGATTGGTGCGATACGGTCAATTACGACCGTGTACCACTGCTTTCATTGATTCGCGTACCCCGGGTAGCGAACGCAAAGAGAATTTCACGATTATCGGCCCGGGCGTCGCAGAGAACCCTGAACAGCATGTTCATATCAGCATTCCACACGGCTTCAACATCGGCGGGGCTCGACAGCCGCCTAGATGCGTGAACTCGCAGCACAGTCACGAAACGGCTGAAGTTTTTGTGGTCCACAGCGGGCGTTGGCGTTTCAAGACTGGCCACGATGGAACCGGTGCGTTCATCGATTTGGGTCCCGGCGACACGATCTCTATTCCGCTGCACGTTTTTCGCGGCTTCGAAAATATCGGCGACGCGACGGGATTCCTATTTGCGATACTCGGCGGGAATGATCCCGGGCACGTCACTTGGGCGCCATACGTTTTCGAAGCCGCCGCGCGCTACGGGCTCGTTCTGCTGGAGAGCGGGCGGCTTGTGGACACCGCAAAGGAAGACATCCCCGCGGGAGCAAAGCGCATGCCAGTCACCGGTACCTCTGACTTGGAAAGATTTCGTACGGTGAACACCCAAGAGCTCGCCGCCTGCGTTCTGCCCGTTGCGAACCTTCACGCGGTCGGCGGCCTGACCGTCATTTCGGGCTTCGAGGAATGTCCGATCGTTGGGGTCGAGAATCCGGCGGAACAGATGCCAGCCGCAAAGATGGGGTGGGCACATGGCTTTCAACTACGCGCCCTGCAGGTCGCACCGCAAGCCTGCTCTTCGCCCCATTTGCGTGATGACGAAGAGGTGCTGCTAATGCACACGGGAACCCTTTCAATTAAGTGGCCCGGCGGGCAACTCGACCTGCAAGCCGGTGACACTTTGACCGTCCCCAAGGGGTTGACGCGCACTTACCTTAACAATCAGCCGGAGCAAGCGGTTGTGTACGTGGTGCGCGGTGGCGATCATCCGCACCCTGCGCGGTGGACGAATCCCGCATCTCACGTCCGCTTGTGAGTGTTGCGCCGTGGATGGCAGGATTGAACGGTAAGCTCGCGCTGGTCACGGGCGCGGGTCGCGGCATCGGCCGTGCGTCGGCCTTGGCGTTAGCTCAGGCCGGAGCGGACGTTATTGCAGTGGCCCGCACGAGGTCTGATCTCGAGGAATTGGCGGCTACCGCATCCGGCATCTCCATTTGGTGCGAGGATGTCACCAGCGAAAGCTTTCTCTCGCGCCTCGAGGCGCTCGACCGACTTGATATTCTCGTGAACAACGCCGGAATGAACCGGCCGCTGGCGATCGAACAGGTCGATCCGGACACCCTAGATCGGATGATCGCACTGAATATCCGTGCGCTGTTCCGAACCTCGCAATCCGCCGTTCGTGTCATGCAACGGACAAAAACGGGCGGATCCATCATCCAGATGTCCTCACAAATGGGTCACGTGGGCGCCAGTCGTCGCACCGTTTATTGCATGACCAAGCATGCAGTCGAGGGTCTCACCAAAGCGATGGCGGTTGAACTTGGGAGCAGCGGAATTCGCGTTAATTCGATTGCACCGACTTTTATCGAGACAGATCTCACCCGACCGATGTTCGAAGATCCGGCGTTCCTTCGGTCAGTACTCGACAGCATTCCCCTAAATCGGATCGGTCGGCCTGAAGATGTGGTCGGTGCAGTGCTGTTTCTCGCCTCCTCCGCTTCCTCAATGATCACTGGTGACAGTCTGCGGGTGGACGGCGGCTGGACCGCGCGATAAATCCCGACCAGCTTCACGTGTTAGATTGAAGTCTATCGCGCGGCAACACCGCTGGGTTAAGCTATGAGCCTGGATGACTGGCGCATGAAGAAAAAGATATGGCCCGCCGCAAGGCTCGCGCAACCGTAACTCTGCGAAAACCTGCTGAAAGGGTCGCCAGTGAGATTTTAGGCGGCCGGCGTGCGACCTCCTACGACGTCGCCCGTCTGGCTGGCGTATCCCAATCGGCCGTTTCGCGCTGCCTGCAGCCTGGCGCAAGTGCCAGTGTGAAGATGCGCGAGCGGGTGCGCCGCGCTGCGGCCGAGCTGGGTTACACACCCAATGCCATCGCCCGCAGCCTCATCACGCGCCGCTCCAACTTGATCGCGGTCCTGATCTCCAATTTGACCAGCTTGTATTACCCCGAAGTTCTGTCGGAACTGTCGGCGCATGCGACCGTACATGACGAGCGTATTTTACTATTTGCCCTGCCACATGAGAGCGACATCGACGAGACCTTGGACAAGGTCTTGCAATATCAGGTCGATGGGGTCATCGCCGCGGTGCGATTGAGCTTATCGCAGCTCGAAGCCATCAATCGCCGACGCATTCCGGTGGTTTTCTTCAACCGCTACTTACGGGACCATCCTGTCAATGCGGTGTGCTGCGACCAAGTGGATGGAGCCCGAGTCCTGGTGACCCGCCTGCATGCGGCCGGCCATCGCAGATTTGGTGTGATCGCCGGTCCGAAGGACTCGGTCGTCGGTGAAGAGCGGCTGCGAGCGACGCTTGAGAAGCTCCAGGAACTGGGCATTCGAGATACACCGGTGGTGCGCGGCGGGTACGACTACGAAAGCGGCGCTGCCGGTCTTCATGAATTGATTAGGATCGGGAAAAAGCCGCCGCACGTGGCCGTTTGCGCCAACGACCTGATGGCCATCGGCTGCATCGATGCTGCTCGTTTTGATCTGGGGTTGGCGGTCCCGGAAAAGCTGTCCGTGGTTGGATTTGACGGCGTCGGCCCATCGACGTGGTCCTCCTACCGACTGACGACAATACGGCAGCCTATTCAGCGTATGGCTGAGGCGACCCTCACGCTGCTGATGGATCGGGTTGAAAATCCCAAACTGCCACCGGAAAAGCGCGTTTTGGCTGGGCAGATTGTCGAGGGCGGATCCGCCAAGCTGGGGTGAGTTTTTTAGCAGCAATCAATCGGCCGAGGCGGCCCTCTTAGCGGCCTACGAACCCGCGGTCGCCGCCGGGCTACTTGGAGTGGGATGGCTTTGGAGGTACTTTGCGTCCTTCATCAAAGGCTTCCCAGCCCTGGCCCTTGAACGGATCCACCCCGAGTTGGCGCATGACGTGCGGAAAATCGACCATCACCCAGTTATCCACGATTTTGCCGTCTTTGACTTTCCAGAAATCCATGTAACGAATTTCTACACGCTTGCCGGTGGGTGCGATCCCCATGAATTCCCCGGAATGCGTGGCCTGCTGTGCTCCAAACGCAGCCATCCACTCCCCCTGGACAATGCGCGCTTCGTCTGTGCAGACCTTGTCGGAGAAAGCCGCCTGAAATGGGCGTTGCCAATTGTCCTGAAATTCCTTCAGGCCGTTTTTTGTGCCGCAGCCCGCGTTTCCCATCCAACGAAACGACTCAGAGAAAAACGCCCCAATTCCATTGATCAAATGGTCGTTCAAACCGTCAACCATTGACTCGACGACCTGCCGCGTCTCATCGGTCTTGGTCAAATCATTGTCCTTCGTCAGGCGCGCCTGCTCGGGTCTTGCTCCAACTACCACATCATCTCCCACCTATCACACGCTCGGGTCGCACGTATAACCGAAGTGTACGTCGAATGCAATGAAGCGCCATTGTATCGCGCCACTGCATCTTCGGAAGGCGTCCCAAACCAAGGCCGTTCAGCCAAGACTCTGCCTTGAGTCTGCGTTGCATCCGCAGTACCGTTAAACGCCGAACTCGGCAGCCACTGCACTCTGCTAAAGGACGCGTACTTGACCAACATTCCCCTTTGCTGCGCGTTTACAGCCGCCGGCCGGCGCGCGGCCCAATTGATCGTCCGCCCGTTGGTGCTCTTAGTGGCGCTTTGCGGCATGGCCAGCGCCGGCTCGTCGCGCGACGCGCCCGCATTGGGCAGCACAACGAGTGCAACGGCGAAAATCGACTCCTTGTCCCGATTGTCAATCGCCTCGCTCCGCCAGCGGTCGTTTGAGGCGCAATTTACGCTGCAGTCGACACTTGGCGATGCCAGCGGTCAATCGGATTACTCAAGGTTTTACGGACCGCCCTACTACAGCTCGTTTATCGCCTCCTATCTTTCCGACGGACTTCGGATGTACGCGCGTATCGATGTTCCGCCGGATAAAATCGTGCCTCCATCGTTGGGATTTCCCGTCATTATCTTCGCGCACGGATGGGTGGGACAGGCTGCGGCACCACGATTCGATTTCGATTATGCAGCCAGTTCTTATTACGGTGATCTCATTGATCGCTACGTCAAGGCCGGTTACGTGGTCGTGACGCCCGCGTATAGGGGACACGGGCGCGTGAACGGTATTCCGTCACAAGGAATTGAATTCGTCCGCACGTACGATGATGGCAGCTATTTGGCGCCGCAGTTCTACGCGATCGATATCCTATATGCACTGCAGGCGATCGGCTCGCTTGAGAATATTAAATGGCCAGCTTCCAGATCTGAAAAATTACTGATCGATCGCACGCGCATCTACCTGACGGGACATTCGCAGGGCGGCGATGCGGCATATACCGCGCTCGCGGTGTCGACTAGCCCTCTTCTGCACGAGCATTTCAAAGCCGCATCGATTTGGGCAGGCTGTATTGCGGGGAGAATTGAACAAGGGAGCTTTTACGGGCCAATGGAGACAAGCGAGGCAGCGTTGCACGATCCGGCCTATTTCCCGTACATGCCGGCGGAATGGAAGAAGAGCCAATACACCGGAACGATCCAGGACGGGATCGACGGACGACGCGACCAGATGTACAGAACGGTGCGCAACAATGTGGCCGATCAGGCGCACGCTGACAGCGCCAGCAATTCCTTGATGCACACCATGAGGGAAATCGATGCGGTTGCGTTCCCACAGTTCATCACTTTGACCGTCGACTTCCACTATTCCGACCGTGACTACTATTCAACGCCGCAATGGAACGCCGCCCTCGTGCGAAACATCCGCAGCACGGGAGGCCGCGCCCACGCTTACGTCTATCCGGGAAATGGACATGATCTTCGGCTCATCGCCGGCTGGTCGCCCAAGGACGCCACGGCGGGACGGGAAACGGCGATCGCCAGAACTTTGGAGCTTTTTAAATAGCGTCTTGCGTGCGTGCCCATACCGATGAAATCCGGGTAAATTTCTGATTCCAGCTTCATTTGCATTCGCAGTCATACTTCCCTATTGTGTTTGCTTTTCACGGCTTAATCGCCCCCTTACTCCACGAGGCGTAGTCGAAATGATCCGATACCTGAAAACTGGGATGTCAACACAAAAGGCCGCCGAAGAGGATGCCAAAGTTCGTACCGTCGTGGAAGAAATGCTTGGGGCCATCTCGGCAGATGGCGATGCCGCGGTGCGTACCTACTCCGACAAATTGGACAAATGGTCACCCCCCAGCTTTCGCCTGACGTCGGAGGATATTCGCACCTGCTACCGAGAATTGCCCGAACAGGCGATCGAAGACATCCGCTTTGCGCAAGCCCAAGTGCGCAATTTCGCGCAGATTCAGCGGGCAGCCGTCAAAGACGTTGAGGTGGAGACCCTTCCGGGTGTGGTGCTGGGACACAAAAACATACCGGTCAACTCCGTCGGTTGCTATGTTCCTGGCGGTAAGTATCCATTGGTGGCCAGCGCCCATATGAGCGTTGTCACTGCAAAAGTGGCTGGCGTGCCGCGCGTCATCGCAGCGGCTCCGCCATTCAATGGACAACCCTCCCCCCCCATCATCGTTGCCATGGATATGGCCGGCGCGGATGAGATCTATGTCTTGGGCGGCGTGCAAGCGGTCGGCGCGATGGCGCTCGGCACGGAAACGATCAAAGCCGTCGACATGATTGTAGGACCAGGCAATGCCTATGTGGCAGAAGCCAAGCGCCAACTGTTTGGCCGCGTCGGCATTGACCTATTTGCTGGGCCCACTGAGACGCTGGTGATCGCCGATGAAACCACCGATGGCGAACTATGCGCTGCCGACTTGCTCGGGCAGGCGGAACATGGTCCGAACTCACCGGCAATCCTGTTGACCAACTCGGACAAACTGGCTCAGGCCACCATCGCGGAAGTACAGCGACAACTCATGATTCTGCCTACCGCCCCCATCGCCGGACAGGCATGGCGCGACTATGGACAGGTCATTGTCTGCGACACATACGAGGAAATGGTTCAGGTGGCTGACGACATCGCATCCGAACACGTACAAGTAATGACGCGGGACCCGGACTTCTTTCTTGCCCGGATGACCAACTACGGGGCCTTGTTCCTAGGCGATAAAACCAACGTCTCCTATGGAGACAAAGTCATCGGAACCAATCACACCCTGCCAACGAAGAAGTCCGCGCGCTACACCGGGGGCCTGTGGGTCGGCAAATTCCTGAAGACTTGCACCTACCAACGCGTGTTGACACCGGAAGCATCGGTACACATTGGGGAATATTGTTCGAGGTTGTGTGCGCTGGAGGGCTTTATGGGTCATAAAGAGCAGGCCGACATCCGCGTTCGCCGTCACCAACTCGCCACACAAGCCGCCAAAAGCCGATGATTTGTGCCGCGTCACGATACCGGAACGAGATGGGCGATCCCGACTCTTAGGGATATCGCGTGAATCCGTGATTCTGCCGCCAATCGTGATGCTGCCCGGGATGATGCTCGACGAGCGCGTGTACGCAGAGCAAGTTCGTAAGCTGTCCCCCTTCACGCGGGTCATCATCGGTAATATCACCTCGGCACCCACGATTCAGGATCTTGCGGAAGACGTACTTCACGCTGCGCCACCGCAATTCGCTATGGCCGGATTGTCGATGGGCGGCATCGTCGCTCTTGAAATCTGGCGGCGCGCGCCGCAGCGGGTAACCCACCTTGCGTTGATCGATACCACGCCATATGCCGATCGGCCGGAGCGCCAGGAGATACGATTCGAACAGATCGCCGCGGTCGATGCCGGCAACTTGCGGCAGGTATTGACTCAATCCATGAAGCCACTGTACCTGGCCCGAAAAAATCGGGAATCGGCGGATTTGCTGAATCAAATTCTAGAGATGGGCATTGACCTCGGACCTGACGTGTTTCGCCGCCAGTCAATGGCGCTGGCACATAGAGCCGACAGCACAGCGACAATAGCCACCATCGACTGTCCGTCGCTGGTGTTATGCGGACGTGAAGATGCCCTGTGCCCGGTTGAATTTCACCGAACCATGGCTGATGCCATCCCTCGTGCCGATCTTGTGATTCTTGCCGAGTGCGGCCACCTGGCCGTCATGGAAGAACCAAACGCCGTCGCGAGTGCCCTTGACCATCTCCTGAGGAGACCCGCATGAAGAAATCCGTCGATCGAATTCTCACCACTCACGTTGGCAGCATGCCCAGATCCGCAGCCGTAACCGACATGGTTTTCGGCCAGGAGCGTGGGGATCCGATCGATGCACAGCAGTTCGACACTGTAATCGCGGCTGCCGTCAAAGAGGTCGTAATGAAGCAGGCTGCCGCCGGTGTCGACCTCATCAGCGATGGCGAGCAGAGCAAAATTAGTTATGCAACCTACATTAAGGATCGCCTCACCGGCTTTGACGGAGACAGTCCGCGCAACCCGCCGGCCGACCTCGAGGACTACCCCGGCTTCCTGCGAAGGCTCGCCAGCGCCGGCGGCACACCCACCTACCGTCGTCCCCGGTGCGTCGGCCCCATCGCGGTAAAGAACTCACAGCCACTCGCCAACGATATCGCTTGGTTCCAAAATGCCCTCAAGGACGCAGTTGTGGTCGAGCCTTTTATGAATGCGGCCTCACCCGGGGTGATTGCCTTGTTTCAGCCCAACGATTATTACCCGACGCATGAGTCATATCTAGAAGCGCTGGGCGAAGCCATGCGCTCAGAGTATGAAACAATCGTCAAAGCTGGTCTTCTTCTACAGATTGACTCGCCCGATCTTGGTTTGGGAGGTCACACAATGTTCAAGGGTCGCACCCAGGGGGAATATCAACGCCTCGCCTCCCTGCATGTAGAAGTGCTAAATCATGCACTTCGCAACTGCCCTGCGGACCGGCTGCGCATGCACATCTGTTGGGGAAACTACGAAGGTCCGCATCATCACGATGTTCCGATGGAAGTGGTACTTCCCATCGCACTCAAGGCAAAGCCGCAGGCGCTCCTATTTGAGGCGTCGAATCCACGTCACGCTCACGAGTGGACAGTATTTCGGGATACGCAGATTCCTGACGACAAGATACTCGTCCCGGGTGTGCTTGACTCCGTCACAAACTTTATTGAACACCCCATGCTCGTTGCAGAGAGAATAGAAAAGTTCACTGCCATCGTAGGCCGGGATCGGGTAATCGCCGGAACGGACTGCGGATTTTCCACCTTTGCAGGCTTTGGAGCGGTCGATGCCGATATCGTCTATGCAAAACTCGCTGCCATGAGGGAGGGAGCGCGTATTGCTTCAAAGAGGCTCTGGTCATGAGTCGAATCTCCAGCTTCCGCGAGCGGCTTCGAGTCCGCCATCGAATACTGGGAACGTTTGTAAAGACTCCGAATGCCGCCATCATCGAGGTGATGGGATACTCGCCTCTGGACTGCGTGTGTTTAGACGCCGAACATGCACCGTTTGATCGCACTGCACTCGATGCCGCCATTTTTGCCGCACGGGCCGCTGACATGCCCTCCTTGGTAAGAGTGTCTCGCATGGATACTGCCGACATTCTGAGCACGCTCGACCTTGGTGCCACGGGCGTGGTCGTTCCACATGTTTCCTCGCAACAGACCGCTTTGGCAGCAGCCGCCGCGTGTCGATACGGCCCCCTGGGTCGTGGCTACGCAGGCTCTACCCGCGCCGCCGGCTACGGCACTCGATCGATGGCTGAGAATATCGCTAAGGCCAACGCCGAAGTCACCTTAATCGCGCAGATTGAGGATGCTGACGCATTGGACGAGATCGACTCCATCGCCGCTGTTGACGGCATTGATGCACTGTTCATTGGTCGAATGGATCTGACCGTCTCGATGGGCGCGGATTCGCCCAACCACCCGTCCGTTGTCGACGCAGTAAGAACCATCTGTGCAGCTGCCAAACGTCATGGCCGTTGCGTTGGTATGTTTACGGCAACGACTATCGAGGCCCTTCAATGGTGCGACGCCGGCGCCTCTTTCTTTTTGCTGAGTTCAGATCAGCAAATGATGCTGCAGGGAGCAAAACGTCTGCGCGAGGAGTTCGACCAGTGAGCAGCAGTCGCTTCGAACGGGTGTTCCTGGTTTTATCGATTATCCTCCGATATGGCATCGCGTTCTCCCCCATCACTGCAACCGCTGGGGCGGGTAATGTCGATGCGGCGCGGCTTCGCAATGCAGATCGCGAACCGGAAAACTGGTTCGCGGGCGGTAGGGACCAAGGAGGGTCGTACTATTCGCCCCTTCGCATGATTAACACCGATACGGTGCAAGGTCTTGGCTTCGCCTGGCAATACGATCTGGGCACCTTTCGAGGTCAGGAAGCGACACCGTTGGTCGTCGACGGAACGCTTTACACGTCTGGCACTTGGGGACATGTTTACGCACTCGATGCGGCGACGGGTCAAGAAAAATGGCGCTTCATCCCTGCGCTCGATCCTCGCTACGCAAGGAACCCGTGTTGTGATCTGGTCAACCGAGGCGTTGCCCTATGGAAGGGCAACGTTTATGTCGCATCGGTGGACGGGCATCTTCACGCCTTGAGTGCTTCGACGGGCCGTGTGGTGTGGGAAGTAGATACGATCGTCGATCATGCATTGCCCTATTCGAGCACCGGTGCGCCACAAATTGCCGGCGACGTGGTGGTGATTGGTAATGGTGGCGGCGATATGGGACGCGGCGGCGTGCGCGGATACGCATCCGCTTACGACCTCAAGACTGGTGTGTTGCGGTGGCGCTTTTATACCGTGCCCCCTGCACCCGGTAAACCCTACGAAAACCCGGAACTGATACACGCGGATACCACCTGGGACGCAACTAGGCCGCCGCAATTCAACGGCGGAGGCACCGTGTGGGATGGCCTGGCATACGATCCGGCGCTGGATTTGGTCTTCATGGGGACGGGCAACCCCTCACCGTACGACCTGCGACAACTGGGCCCGTCCGCACTGGATAGCTTGTACACCTCCTCCATAGTCGCTGTGCATCGCGCGACGGGTCGTCTGGCGTGGAGCTACCAAACAACGCCTCACGATATCTGGGATTTCGACGCCGCACAGAAGTTCATCTTGACCGACCTCGTCATCGGCGGAAAAGTTCACTCTGTACTTATGCAAGCTTCCAAGAATGGCTTCTTTTATGTGCTCGATCGGAAGACCGGCGCGCTGCTCAGCGCTCATGACTACACCTACGTGAACTGGGCTTCGCGAATCGAAACTACCACAGGACGCCCCGTTCTGAATAAAGACGCGGATTGGCGCGTATCACCAAAGGCCGTATACCCTTCGGCCGGCGGGGGACATTCGTGGAATCCCATGTCCTACAGTCCATTGACACACCTTGTCTACATTCCGGTCATCGATGCTGCCAATGTCTGGGTCGATCTGCTGCACAACGGCGGTTCTCTCAACTATATCAATAGTTCCTTTACGGTGGGCTCGCTGGCCGCAGATGCTGGATATGACCGCACGGGGATGGCATCGCTGTTCGGCCCATTGCCCGATATCAGCGGTCTGATTTCGCGGCGACGCGGCAAGCCGGTTAGAGAAGTTTTACGCGCATGGGATCCTGTAATTGGAAAGGCCGTGTGGGAGACTGAGACTTCCCAAGGCACACGCGGGTTCGATGGCGGCGTGCTGTCAACCGCCGGTAATCTTGTCTTTCAAGGGCGCGGCGATGGACTCTTATACGTGTATGCCGCGGACACGGGCGAGATGCTCAAAGCGCTCAACACGGGGAGTCACATTCTCGCGGCGCCTATGACGTATGCGGTGGAGGGCGTGCAATATATCGCTGTCCAAGTAGGCTACGGAGGCGCGGCAATCATGGGGGCTCCCATTCCGCCGAATAGTGCGGCGCGCCGATACCAGAACGTGAACAGGGTGATTGCCTTCCGGCTCGGCGGTGGCGCTGTGCCCAAACCACCTATGCGCGACGATGGTCTATTCCCGCAGCCTCCACCACGCAGTGCGAGTTCACAAGCACTTCATCGGGGTGAGATCTATTTCACCCAGGAATGTTCTCGATGTCATGTCCTTGGCCCGAGCTCGGTGCCGGATCTGCGCCGGATGAATGCCGGTCTGCACAGTGCCTTTGATGACATCGTCCTGCGCGGCGCACTGAGTGGGTGGGGCATGGAGCGCTTTGATGACATTCTCAGCACCCAAGCCGTTCACGACATCCACGCCTATTTGATCGAACAGTCATGGCTTGCCTATGAAGCGCAACAAAAAGAAAGCCGCAGCGACATCAAAAAGCCGGCCTCCCCCGAGCCGCACTAAAGTGTCGTTGTGTAGCGGTCAGTTCCCTTCGGCCTGCGGCCGCGGCGCGGGTGCTCGCCCCGTATCGAAACTTTCCCAGCCGAGACCATTGAACGGATCGACCCCCAGTTGGCGCATGACGTGCGGGAAATCCACCATTACCCAGTTATCGACGATTTTGCCTTCCTTGACCCTCCAGAAGTCCATGTATCGGATCTCCACTTGCTTGCCTGTGGGTGGTATTCCCATGAACTCACCCGAGTGCGTTGCAACCTGGGCGCCGAACGCCGCCATCCATTCGCCCTGCGCGATGCGCGCTTCATCCGTACAGACTTTGTCTGTGAAAGCAGCGCGAAATGGTACCACCCAGTGATCCAGAAATGCTCGGAGCCCAAGCTTGGTTCCGCAACCGGCATTACCCATCCACCGGAAGTCCTCATGAAAAAATTGGCTCAATTCCTCGAACACGCAATCGTTTAATCCATCGATCATCCCTTCGATAGTCTTTTCTGTCTCCTTTGATTTGGATAGATCGTTGATCTTGGTCAGTCGCCCCTGCTCTGGTCGTGGTCCACTCATCCAAATGCTCCTAAAAGGTTTGCGAAATACGGCTCAATCAACTGACTGCAACGAGGCCATTCGCCCGAGAACGTCGAGGCCTTGCATGTTCAAGTAGTGCAAAATATCGATGAACACCCAGTTCTCGGACAGCTTCCCGTCCTGCGCCCGATAGATATCCACAACACGCATGTCGGCTGGGTTCGGACTGGCCGTCATCCCCATGTAGCCACCGGCGTTGCTTACGGTGAGATTGGCCCAGCCAAAAAAACCACCGAAATTTCCTTCAGCCAGTCGGCACAGGTGACCGTTGAAGCGATAGCCTTCATTTAGAGCAGCGCGAAACGGACCGGCGTGCTGCTGGACGTAGCGCGATATCGTGAAAGTTGCACCAATGCCCGCTGGACCCCACCAGATCATGTCGTCGTTCCACGTTCGAGCAAGTCGTTGCTCAATCGGTAGGGTGCGCGCGTTTTCGCCCATGTCGCCCAACATCGCGTTGATGGCCGCGAGCGTAGCTTCGCCTATTCGAGGGTCTTGCACGGAATACAGTAGACCGTCGTGAGTTGCAGGGCCAGGTTGAACGAGGTGGGCGCCTGTAGCCGGCGAGAAAGGGTTTTGGCCTGCTTGGATCATCAGATGAGGAATATCGCAAAACCAGGCTGTTTCCGCGATTTTCCCGTCAGTGACCCGGTTAAACTCGGCGTATCGCAGCATGGCGATTCGGCCTGTCGGTCTGATTCGGAGAAACGGGCGATCGAACAAGCCCATCAGGTGGCCCATTGAAACCACCCAGACAGATTCATATGCATCGATCTCGTTCAATCCAGCCATGAATATGTCTGCTCGACGCTGTACCCTGCTCATTGCAGATAAAAAGGGTGTCCAGAACGCAGCGCCCACGGCGTCCGCGCCGTGTTGATCATGAAAGGGATGCATACCGCGCCAGTGCCAGCCGGGCGTCGTGTGCTCAGCGAGCGCTGCCGCTACGTTCACTGATCCAGCCGCCGATATCGCTGCGTGATGGCGCCTGACCACCGCCTTCTCGCTCTGAAAGTCTCGCATTTCACCCCCCCTTGCATCCGACAAAGCGCCTAGACCGCGACCTCGCAACTGCTTTTACGCCGCCGAATGCATTCCAGATTGCGTCATTTTACGCATGCGCATTCAAACAATTCTATCCCAATAATTCAAGGCTTCCCAACTCATACGTCACGACTTTGTTTGATCTAATTTGCATTCGCCTGCATCGTCTGGTATTTGTCATTAGATGCGAATTGGCGCGGCTTCTTTGACGCAGGCAAAGTTGCAACTTAACGCAGAGAACCGATCGGGACATGAGAACTCATACGTTGTTTTGCTGGCTGGCGTTCGCCAACCTTATGGTTACCACGAGCTCCGCGCTGAGCTGCGGCACCGACCCGGGTGCAGTGCGCATTCTCTCCAACGATTTTGACTCCCTGCGCATCGTTGCTGCGGCTGCGCTGGAATGTGCGACCAACGATTCGATCTCTGCGGCCTTTCTGGATGTTAGGCTCGGCCGCGAAACCTCGGAGTCGGTCGCCGACATTCTCGTCGAACGCGACGTGCCGTTCGTCTTCTACACCGGCCAGGTACTGCCCGATCAGTTCAGAGCGAAGCATCCCGACGCGCAGGTCTTACCCAAGCCAAGCATGCAGGACTCGTTCGTTCAGGCCATGCTGCAGGCGCTGAAGCGCTGACAATCGCGGGCACCACCCGTCTGCAG
>JANXOV010000069.1 GCA_025357635.1 Pseudomonadota bacterium | reverse complement strand
CGAACGCAGCCTGCGCTGGTCCATGGACCACGGGCGCTTCATGATGACGCTGCTGCTGGCCGCCGTTTGCCTGAACGTGTATCTGTACGTCATCGTTCCGAAGACTTTTTTCCCGCAGCAGGACACAGGGCGCATCGGCGGCAACATTCAGGCCGATCAAAGCATTTCCTTTGACGCCATGCGCGGCAAGCTGGTGGATTTCATGAACATCGTGCGGCGCGACCCGGCTGTGGACACCGTGGGCGGTTTCACCGGCGGCGGCCAGACCAACTCGGGGCGTATTTTCATGATGTTGAAGCCGCGCCCGCAGCGCACCGAATCCTCCGACCAGGTGATCGCGCGGCTGCGAACCAAGCTCGCACGCGAACCGGGCGCAACGCTGTATCTGCAGGCCGCGCAGGATATCGGCATCGGCGGCCGCTCGGGCAATGCGCAGTATCAGTACACGCTGCAAGCCGATGATTTGCAGGAACTGCGCGCCTGGGAATTCAAGATCCGCGCCGCGTTGAGCGCCCTGCCGCAACTGGTGGACGTGAACACCGACGCTCAGGACAAGGGCAGTTCGACGTTTCTGGTGGTCGACAAGGATGCGGCGGCGCGCCTGGGCGTGACCCAGTCGGGCATCGACACGACGCTCAACAACCTGTTCGGACAGCGCCAGGTGTCCACGATTTTCAATCCGTTGAATCAATATCGCGTCGTGCTGGAAGCGGATCCGAGGTATTCGACCAACCCGGAAAATCTGAGCAACGTCTACGTGTCGGGCATGGCCGCTGACGGCACGCACACAGTCGTGCCGCTGACGGCAATTGCCCATTTCGAGCAGCGGCGCACCACGCTGTCGGTGAATCATCAGGGACAGTTCGCCGCCTCGACCATTTCCTTCGGCCTCGCCGCGGGGGTTTCCCTGTCGCAGGCCACCCAGGCAATTCAGGCGGCCATGAACCGGATCGGCGTGCCCGGCACTCTCCAGGGCGGATTTCAGGGCACGGCCAAGGCATTTCAGGATTCCCTGAGCACGCAGCCGCTGCTCATCCTGGCCGCCATCATTTGCGTGTACATCGTACTGGGCATGCTCTACGAGAGTTGCATCCACCCATTGACGATTCTGTCGACCCTGCCCTCGGCCGGCGTGGGTGCGCTGCTGGCGCTGCTGGCCACCGGCACCGAGTTCAGCATCATCGCGCTGATCGGCGTCATCCTGCTCATCGGTATCGTCATGAAGAACGCCATCATGATGATCGATTTTTCGATCGATGCACAGCGCAGCGGCAAAACGCCGCGTGAAGCAGTCTACGATGCCTGCGTGCATCGGTTTCGCCCCATCATGATGACCACCATGGCGGCGTTGTTCGGCGCACTGCCGTTGGCGCTGGGTTCGGGCGATGGCGCGGAACTGCGCCATCCGCTGGGGATCTCCATCGCAGGCGGGTTGATTGGGAGTCAGCTGCTGACGCTGTACACGACGCCGCTGGTCTACTTGTATCTGGACCGCTTCCAGGAATGGTTGCGTCGCTGCCGCAACGCGTGGCGCACGCGGCCACCCGCCGCGACGGTGCATTTGCACTCGGAGTCCGGCTCATGAGAGTCATGCCACTGATGCTCAGTGCGTGCCTGATATGCGGTTGCGCCGTCGGACCGGATTACGTGCGGCCCGACACCGAACCCGCGGCGCAATTCAAGGAAGCGCAAGGCTGGAAG
The DNA here is from genome assembly GCA_025357635.1 of Pseudomonadota bacterium. Lineage (GTDB taxonomy): Bacteria > Pseudomonadota > Gammaproteobacteria > Steroidobacterales > Steroidobacteraceae > TMP-86. The sequence goes on along the minus strand of JANXOV010000069.1, from coordinate 9,807 downwards.
CCTGCCAATCCCACGGATCACTTGCCGCGCGGGAAGTGGTGGGAAATCTACGGCGACACGCCTTTGAATACGCTGATGGCGCAGGTGGATATTTCCAATCAGACCATCAAACAGGCCGAAGGACAGTATCGCGCCGCGCGCGCGCTGGTGCAGTCGGCGCGCGCCGCCTACTTTCCCAGCATCAGCGCAAGCGCCGCGGCAGAACGCTATCGGGGCACCGCTTCGCGGCTGGGCAACTCGAGGCCCGGTCAAAACTCCGGCGTCAACACCAACTACAACGTGGCACTCGAGGCCGGCTGGGAACTGGATGTGTGGGGACGGCTGCGCCGTGCAAGTGAGACTGCCCAGGCCAATGCCGGCGCCAGTGCGGCGGATCTGGCGGCCGCCCGTCTGAGCATCCAGGCGGAACTTGCCCAGAGTTATTTTCAACTGCGCGTCATCGAGACCGAGAAATCCTATCTCGACGAGGAGATCATGGGATTTCAGCGCTCCTTGAAAATCACGCAAAACCAATACGCGGCGGGAGTCGCCAAACGTTCCGATGTGCTGCAGGCCGAAACGCAGCTCAAATCCACCCAGGCGCAGTCGATGGATTTGCAGATCACACGGGCGCAGCTGGAACACGCCATCGCCGTGCTGGCCGGCAGGAACCCGTCGAACTTTTCGCTTCCACAGCAGCCCCTGATCGCCGCAGTGCCGTCCATGCCGCCCGGACTGCCCTCGGAATTGCTGGAGCGCCGGCCCGACATCGCCGCGGCCGAGCGCCGCGTTATCGCCGGGAATGCCCAGATCGGCGTGGCACGCAGTGCCTACTTTCCATCGCTGCGCCTCTCCGGCACGCTGGGCTACCAGAACTCAGATATCGACAATCTCATTTCAACGGCCAACCGCGTCTGGTCGGTCGGACCGGCGCTGGCATTGACTCTGTTCGATGCTGGCGCTCACCGTGCCGCAACGCGCCAGGCGATCGCCAACTACGACGCAAACGTCGCCGCCTATCGGCAAACCACCCTGGCGGCATTCCAGAACGTCGAGGACACTCTCGTGGCCTTGCGAGTCTTGAGCGAGGAGCAGGCCGTGCAGGACGCGGCCACCCAGGCAGCGCGCGAAGCGCAAGCCATTGCATTGAATCAGTACAAAGCCGGCACCGTCAGTTACCTGGAAGTGGTGATCGCGCAGAGCACTGCGCTTGCGAATGCGCGCGCGTCGATCAACCTGCGCGGCCGCAACCTGGTGGCCAGCATCGCCCTGATCAAAGCGCTGGGCGGCGGCTGGAGCGCAGCAGCAGGTGCCGAGCCGGACGCCACCGCTCAGTGAGCGGCGGCGCCGTCGTGGACCCGCTCCAGCACGCCGATGCCGAAACGGTACACATTCTCCGCGCCAAAATAGGCAGTGACGGCGACGGCCGCTGCGGCCCCCGCCATGAAGACCAGAAACAGATTCGACGGCGGCTCCTCGGGCACAGTTCCCGCCCCTCGCCACACCGCAACCAGGATCACAGCCACGGCAGCGAAAAAAGCCCACTTCACGTGGGTCGACACCGCCGCGCGCGCGCCGGACGCAAGATTCAGATCCCAGATGGCCCCTATGCCTGAGGCGATGGCCAGAACCACGAACACCGCGCCGGCGCACAGGTTCAATGTGCCGAACACCGCGCAGCGTCGCGCCGCAACAGGACTGCCAACCAGTCTCGCAGCTCCCAGTCCAACGCCGCCGGACAGGGTCAAGGCGAGGGCAAAATGCACGATGAAGGGGTGCCAACCGGGAATGATTTGCATGCACGGGGAGAATACCATCGAACGCCGCCGCTCTTGCGCTGCCGGCAAAACGGACTCCTGCTACCATGCGCGAATGATGGGGTTTCAGCATTTACAGTCGGATCGCCCGGTTCAATGACAAGCCCCGTGACACCGCGGCGATTCCTGGTGTTCTTCCGCGCCGGCCGCAACTCGCTGCATCCGCGGCTGCTGGCGGAAGACCCACAGCGCAATTGGGATTGCTGCGTGAGCTGGTACGCACCCAGCCAGCCTGATGCCATCGCCGAATACAACTGCGCCGGCGGTGACAATAAACTGGAGGGGTTTCTGGCGTTCCGTGAGCAGCTGCCGGGCAAGCTGCCGTATGAATACATTCTGCTGGCAGATGATGACGTGTATTTCCGTCCCGGGGATATCTCCCGGTTTTTCGATGTCTGTGACGGCTACAAAACCTACCTCACGCAGCCCGCTCTGCGCTGGGGCACCTATTACAACCTCAACGTCACGCTCGCCAACCCCGCCTGCATCCTGCGCCGCGTCTCCTTCGTGGAAATCATGGCGCCTTGCCTGTCAGCGGCGGCGCTGACGGACTTGATCGACACATTCGGCGCCAGCCGCAGCACCTGGGGCGTGGATCTCACCTGGGCCGGACGCTCACAGGACAAGCGCCCGTTGCACGTGGTGGACGCAGTGCGCGTGGAACACACCAAGGTCATGGACAAGACGGGTGGCGCGTTCTATCGCAAGATGAAATCCCTCGGCGTGAATCCGGAGGATGAAGGCGAGGCTGCGAGGCGCAGTTTTCCGCATTTCGTCGGCATGCGCACCGAGCGCCGCGGACATGTGTATCGCCCGGGCATTCCGCGCGCGCTGCGCCGGCCGGCGCTGGCGCTGTTCGAGAAAATGAAATTCCTGGCAAGGCAACGCAAGAAATGGGTGAGGTCGAAGCTCAAATCGAAATCGCGATGAGGGCTATAATCGCTGCCTGAACCGCAAGAGGATCTGCGATGCACCCTTCCGCACTGATGAACGGCAAGCGCTTCTTCGACGCCTATGTGGCCAAGCTCGGCAACGTGAAGGTCGTGGACATCGGTGCGCAGGACGTCAACGGCAGCCTGAAGAGCGTGTGCCCGCCGCAGGCACAGTACATCGGCGTGGACTTCGTTGCGGCGAAGGGCGTCGACATCATCCTCACCGACCCTTACAAGCTGCCGCTGGACAGCGACTCCATCGACGTCATCGTCAGCTCCTCCTGCTTCGAGCATTCGGAAATGTTCTGGGTGCTGTTCCTGGAAATCATGCGCGTGCTGAAGCCCGAGGGCCTGTTCTATCTGAACTCGCCCTCCAACGGCGAATTTCATCGCTTTCCGGTGGATTGCTATCGGTTTTATCCGGACTGCGGCAACGCGTTGGCGAAGTGGGCGAGGCACAGCGGCTTGCGCACTTTGTCGCTCGAATCCTATGTGTCGAACCAGTCCGGCGGACATTGGAATGATTTCGTCAGCGTCTTTCTCAAGGACGAGATCTTTGCCGACCGGCATCGCAATCGCATCCTGCACAGCTTCAGCGAATTCACTAACGGCCGCCTCCATCCAAACGACGGCCGGGCCGAATCCGAGGTGGTATTCCTGAACCCCACCAGCCGCCAGGAAGATCAGTTGGGTACCGGCGCCAAGTTGAAGAAGAAATTCGCCGGACTATTCGGGCGCTGATCGCGGTCAACTCCCTTGCGCCGTTGGCCGCTTCGGCATTCTCGCAGTTTGCCACAGCAGCGCGGCAAGCGCCTCCACCGATTCGTGCAGGGCATCGCGCAAGTCCAGCCGGTTCGCCGCCGCCTGCATGCGCTCGCGAGCCGCCGGGTCATTCAACAATTCGCTGACCGCCGCGCACATCTGCGCAGCGTCGATACCCGCTTCACGCGCCACGCCCGCCCGCACCGCGGCGCGTATGCGTGCCGGCTGATCTTTGGCAATGGGCACCGCCACGCTCGGCACGCGCAAGGCAATCGCTTGAATCAGCGTATCCCCGCCATTGGTCAGCACCACGCTCGCCTTGCGCAGCAGCGCAAGCAGCTCCGGCAAGGGCAGCAGATCGAATCCCGCCAATGTGTCTGACGCCGGAATCGCCGCGCCCCCCGGCGCCACGAATACGCTGTGAACGCCGCGCTGCGCCAATGTTTGCGCAGTCTTGCGGAAGGCATCCACCGCATTGCGGGCGCGCGGATGGCCGGTTCCGCCGCCCGGCACGATCAGCACGAACGGTCCGGCCGCGATCGGCGTCCGCGCCAGGACCTGCTGTCCGTGCTGCGGGTCCAGCGCCGGCAGCATGCAGTCCATGTAGCGCACCACCGGACGGTTGGCCATGCGCAGTTTGAGGCGTTCGAGCAGCGACAGCGATCCGGCCATGAAGCGCGGATACGCGATCCAATGCTCATCCAGCAGACTCAGCCAGCGCAGCCGGAATGCCTTGCGCCGCTGACGAGCGCGCGCACTGATGTACACGATGGCGGCGCCGCGGCGGCGCGCCGCCGCCAATTGAGCAGTGCGGCCGGCGTTGTCGAAGATCACGGCATCGGGCGCAAATTCTTCGATCAAACGGGTCACTTCAGGGGTATGAAAGGTGGGTGATGAGGGCAGCAACGTACTCTGGAACGGCACCCCGTGGGCGTAGCGGGCTTGCGCGCTCAGGATGAATTGAATCCGGGCCTGGGGCCAACGCGCCGCGCAGGCCAGGGCCAGGTTCAAGCATCGCGCGTACTCGCCCATGCCGTACGCTCCGCTGACCGGGACGAACAGCAGGCGCGGCGCGTCGGCAGCCGCGGCAGCCGCACCCCCATGTTCGCCGGCAACGATATTCGCGCTCATGCACGGCAGTTTAACCCAACCCCTCCCTAGCCTTAGGCAAGCGGTTCGTTTAGGGTTCGCATTGGAGCAACGCAACGCATGGCCACACCCGCCGATCAACGCATCATTGAACTGCTCGACAAGTGGCTGTCGAGCCTCGATCTGCATCTGAAATATTCCTCGCTGGACGATGACACGTATTGGAAAATGCAGCCGTGGGTCGAGCACCAGCGCCCGAGCCGCTGGATCATCGACCTGGCCAGGCAAAAAACGCTCGCCTTGCGCAAGGAAGTGCAGAAGCGCATCGACAGCCAGGATGCCGGTTTTTCCGATGCGCTTGAGCTGATGACTTTTCTTGCCAACCTGGTCGGATCTCAGCACATCGAACGCTTCATTCCGCTGGCGGACACCCAGAGCGAACGGTGGGTGGCCAAAGCGGCCGCCAAGATGACGCCCGCGGCAGCGGAGGAAACCCGCGAAATGCCGGCGCCGGCGGCAGCTGATTCGGCGACTCAACCCACCGCCACCATGGATATGCTGCGGCCGGAAAAACCCGGCACCGCGGCCACCGCCACGCGCGAGATGCCGCGCTTTACCGCCGTGCCAGCCGCAACGGCAAAATCCCCGGTGACCACCGAGCAGGTGACCCGGGTCGAGCGCAAGGCGGCCAGGACGCCGCCCAAAGCCACTTCCCGCGGTTCCGCACGCGCCGACGCACCGCCGCCGGTGAGCGGCGAAATGAGCGAGCAGATCATTGCCGATGCCGCGCGCCTGATGCAATGGGGCCGCAAGTGGTACGAGTTGGCCGAGTTGATTTCCCGCATGGCCGACCGTCCGCCGCTGCCTGACGTGCGGCGCGTGCTCAAAGACCAGAAATCCGCCATCGAAAAACTCGCCGGCCGATAGACGCCTTGCCCGCACGATCCCATCACAAGCGATGGACATCGCCGGACGAACCATTAAACTTCAGCGCCTATGATCAAGACCCAAGGCCTTTCCAAGCGGTACGGAGCCACCGTCGCGGTGGATGACATCAGTTTCACGGTGGCGCCGGGCGAAGTGCTCGGCTTCCTCGGGCCCAATGGCGCCGGCAAGACCACCACCATGCGCATGATCGCAGGTTTCATCACCCCCTCCAGTGGCACGGTCAGCGTCAGCGGCCATGACGTCCTGCAAGATCCGGTGCGCGCCAAGGCATGCATTGGCTATATGCCCGAGGGCGCTCCCAGCTACGGCGAGATGACAGTCGCGGAGTTTCTGGATTTCATCGCCGACCTGCGCGGTCTGCGCGGCGAGCAGCGCAGCCGGCGCAAATCTACGGTGATCGAGCGCCTGGCGTTGGCGCCTGTGGCCGACCAGGTCATCGAGACGCTGTCCAAGGGGTTTCGCAGGCGCGTGGGGCTTGCACAGGCGCTCATCCACGACCCGCAGGTGCTGATCCTCGACGAACCCACCGATGGCCTGGATCCGAATCAAAAGCATGAAGTGCGGCGCCTCATCAACGACCTCAGCAAGGACAAGATCGTCATCGTGTCGACGCACATACTCGAAGAGGTTCACGCGGTCTGCACGCGCGCCGTCATCATCTCGCAGGGACGGCTGGTTGCGGACGACACACCGCGTGCGCTGGAAGCCCGCTCGCGCTACCACAACGCAGTGACCCTGCGATTCGATTCGAATGCGCAGTTCGCCGCGGCGCGGCGCGATCTGCAAGCGCTGCCCGAAGTGCAGCAGGTTGAAGCCGACGAGCGCGCCTGGGTGCTGACGGCCGTTCCCAAACCTGGCGCCATCGCCCTGCCCGCCATCAGCGCGCTGGTCATGAACAACCAATGGCCGGTGGCAGAACTGCATCTGGAGTCCGGCCGTCTGGATGAGGTGTTCCGCTCGATCACACAGGCGCCGGCCGCATCGCAGGTGCGGCTGTGAATCAAACGCTGAGCGTTCTGCGCCGCGAACTGCGCAGCTACTTCGCAACGCCCCTGGCGTATGTATTCATCGTGATCTTCCTGGTGCTTGCCGGCGTGTTCACGTTCCAGATCGGCGGGTTCTTCGAACGCGGCCAGGCCGATCTGAAATCGTTCTTCCGCTGGCATCCATGGCTGTACCTGGTGCTCATTCCCGCCATTTCCATGCGCCTGTGGGCCGAGGAGCGCAACAGCGGCAGCATCGAATTGCTGATGACCCTGCCGCTGACGCTGGGGCAGGCGGTGCTTGGGAAATTCCTGGCAGCTTGGTTTTTTGCCGGAATTGCGCTGCTGCTGACGTTTCCGATCTGGATCACCGTCAACTATCTCGGCAGTCCCGACAACGGTGCGATTCTGGCCGCCTACATCGGCAGCTGGCTGATGGCCGGGGGCTTTCTGGCCATCGGCGCCTGCCTCTCAGCCGCAACGCGCAATCAGGTCATCGCCTTCATCACCGCAGCGTTGGTGTGCTTCTTGTTCCTGCTCGCCGGATTCCCATTCGTGCTCGACTTCGTGCGCGGCATCCTGCCGCAGTCCCTGGTCGAGGCCATCGCCTCGTTGAGTTTCTTCACGCATTTCGACGCCATTTCCAAGGGCGTCATCGACCTGCGCGATCTGCTGTACTTTGCCGCGCTGATCGGCTTCTGGCTCACGGCAACGGCGCTGGTGCTCGATATGAAAAAGGCGGACTGACCCGATGAGCATCATGGCATCCAAACGATTCGCCGGCGTCGGCGGCCTGATCGCACTGGGCATCTTGTTCCTCGGCCTCGTCATGCTGTCGAATCTGTTGATTCGCGGCGTCCGACTCGACCTGACGCAGAACCGGCTGTTCACGCTCACCGAAGGCACGAAACAAGTGATCGGCGAAATCAAGGAACCGGTCAATCTGTATTTTTACTTTTCACGCGATGCCGCGGGCAAGCAGGCGCCTCTGATACTGCCTTACGCCAACCGCATCGCTGAATTGCTCGAGGAGGTCGCCGCGCGCTCCGACGGTAAAATTCGCCTGCGCATCATCGACCCGCAGCCTTACTCGGAGGAGGAAGACCGCGCCGCGGAACTGGGACTGCAGTCCCTGCAGTCCGGTGCGGGCGATGCGCTGTATTTTGGCCTTGCCGGCACCAATTCAACCGATGGGCATTCGGTCATCCCGAGCTTTCAACCCGATCGCGAGCAGTTTCTGGAATACGACATCGCCAAGATGCTGCATGAACTGGCGAACCCCAAGAAACCGGTGATCGCATTGCTGAGTTCGCTGCCGATGAGCGGACAGTTCAATCCGCAAACGGGGCAAACCGGGGATTCGTGGGCCATCGCGGCGCAGCTGGAGCAGCTGTTCACGGTGCGCTCGCTGAGTTCCGAAACAGATCGCATCGAGCAGGACGTCAGCGTGGTGATGCTCGTGCACCCGAAGAACCTTGCGCCAAAGACCTTGTATGCCATCGATCAATTCGTCCTGCGCGGAGGCCGTTTGCTGGCGTTCGTGGACCCTTCCGCCGGCGCCGACAGCAGCGGTCAGGACCCGCAGAACCCGATGGCGGCCGCGTTTGCGGATCATTCGTCAAATCTGGCGCCGCTGCTGGCCGCCTGGGGCGTGCAGTACGATCCGCGCAAAGTCATCGGCGACGCCGACCTGGGACTGGAAGTGCGCTCGAGCGCATCCTCAGCGCCGGTGCGGCACATCGGTATTCTCGGACTGCACCATGCCAACATGGCCGCAAAAGACGTCGTCACCGCCTCGCTCGACAACATCAATCTCGCCACGGCCGGATATCTTGCCGCAGCAGCTGGCGCGAAGACCACCTTCGAGCCACTCCTGCTCAGTTCAGATCAGGCCGCGCCGCTACCCGCCGAGCGCTTTTCGGCCATGACCGATCCGGCCTCACTGCGCGATGGATTCAAGCCCACCGGGCAGCGATATGCCCTGGCCGCGCGCATCACCGGCACGCTGGCCTCGGCCTACCCCAACGGTCCGCCCGGCGATGCCAAGCCGGCGGCGGGCCCGCCAACCCCTCATTTGGCAGCATCCAAGGTGCCCGCCAACCTGGTCATCGTGGCGGACACGGACCTGCTGACGGATTTTCTGTGGGTGCAGACGCGTGAGCTGTTCGGCCAGCGCATGTCGCAGGCCTTCGCCAACAACGGCGACTGGGTCGCCAACATGCTCGACAATCTGAGCGGCAGCAATGCACTGATCAGCATCCGCGGCCGGGCCAGTTTCTCCAGACCCTTCCAACGAGTCGAGGCGCTGAAACGCCGCGCCGATGACCGGCTGCGTCTCAAGGCGCAGCAGCTGGAGGCGGAATTGAAACAGACGGAGGCGCGATTGACCCAGTTGCAGGCCAAGCGCAACGACCAGTCCTCGATGATGCTTTCGCCCGAGCAGGAGCAGGAACTCAAGCGCTTCACCGCCGAGAAGACGCGCGCGCGCAAGGAATTGCGAGAGACGCAACGTGGCCTGGATGTGGACATCCAGCGCCTGAGCGGCTGGCTCAAGGCCATCAACATCGGTCTGGTGCCGCTGCTGGTGGCGCTGGGCGGATTCTTCACGCTGTCGGCACGGCGCAGGCGCCGGGCAACCGCACCGGCGACGCCATGACGACCCGGCGTTTCATTGTGTTGCTGGCCGCGGCGTTGGTGGTGATCGCCGGCGCCATGTACTTAAGCTCGAAGCGACACCTCGACCGAGATCCGCGCGGGGACTTGTTGCTCGCCGGCTTGCAGACGCAGCTGGATTTGATCACCGACATCCGTCTGCACAAGGGCGGTGCCGCGCCCGTGTTGAGCCTGCATCGCAATGAGCCCGGCCACTGGGTGATCGCCGAGCGCGACAATTATCCGGCTGATCTGGTCAAGGTGCGCCGGCTCCTGCTCAGTTTGAGTGACGCGGCGGTGGTGGAGGAAAAGACATCGAATCCGTCAAATTACGCGGTGCTGGGCGTGGAAGATCCCCAGAGCGCGAACGCCGGCGGCATCGAAGTAACGCTGGTCTCACCCGCCAGCAGCCGCAGCGTCATCATCGGTCGTATCGGCGGCGGCGGCAGCTATGCGCGCCGCAGCGGCGAGGCAAAGAGCGTTGTGGTCGCACCGGCGGTTTCCGTGGACGCAGGCATCCGCGATTGGATCGACACCCGACTGCTCGATGTTCCGGTGGATCAGATCCAAAGCGTCCGCATGAAGCTGGCCGATGGAACCGCGTATAGCATTTCGCGCTCGCTCAGCGCGGGCACCGGCGCGGGC
>JANXOV010000022.1 GCA_025357635.1 Pseudomonadota bacterium | reverse complement strand
GGCGAACTGAGCGCTGCGCGCACCGAGCCCATCGCAGCCGACGCGCGGCCCGGCAAGGACGGCAGGAACAATGCCAAACTGAAGGTGATATCCGGGCTGCTCGGAGTCGGTTTCGATACGCTCAAGCGGCGCGAGCAGCAGCGGCGCATGCGACGGCTGTTCGCATTCTCATGTGCGGCGGTGGCCGGCATGGTGCTGACCAGCGGCCTTGCCGCGTATGCGCTGATCCAGCGCGCCGCGGCCCAGCGCCAGACGGTGCGCGCCGAGGCCGAGGCGAGAACCGCTCAGGTGACCACGCGCTTTCTTGTTGATCTATTCAAGATCTCCGACCCCAGCGAGGCGCGCGGCAACACCGTGACGGCGCGTGAAATGCTCGACAAGGGTGCCTCAAGAATCGACGGTGAGCTTGCGAAAGAGCCGGCAATCCAGGCGCGACTGATGGATACCCTGGGCAGTGTGTACATGGAGCTGGGTCTGTTCAAGCAGGCCCGTCCGCTGATCGACCGCGCGGTGGCGACCCGGCGTCGCCTGCAAGGCGTCGAACCATTGGACCTGTCAGAATCGCTGCGGCATCAAGGCGATCTGATGGCGCTGCAGGCCGAGTTTGCCGCCGGCGAGAAAGCCTACCGGGAGGCAATCCGCATCGAGTCGGCGCGGCCGGATGATCACGAGAGTCAGATCAGGCTCGCGAGCTCGCGCTACGGTCTCGGCACGCTGCTCGCGCAGGTAGGACGCTATGCGGATGCGGAGAAGAGCCTGCGTGAAGCGCTCAGTCTGCAGCAGACGCTTTACGGTACCTCGCATCCGGCCATCGCGCGCACGCTCAAGGACCTCGCCCGGGCCTTGGCCGACGCAGGCGACCTCAACGCAGCGATTCCACTGATGCGGCGAGCCGTGTCCATGCAGCGGCAGCTGCGCGGCAGTGAACCCCATCCGGATCTGGCCGAAGTGCTCAACGACATGGGCTTGCTGCTCTACGACGGCGGCGACCTGGACGGCGCCGGCAAGTTCTTTCGAGAATCGCTGGCGATGAACCGGCGGCTGCTGGGCGCGAAGCACCCGGAAATCGCCAACGGACTCGAAAATCTCGCCATGACCGTACAGGACGGGGGCAATCTGGCGGGCGCCGAGACGCTGTACCTGCAATCCCTGGACATGCGCCGCGAATTGCTCGGTAAGGATCATCCGATCGTCGGGCGAACGCAGATGAACCTGGCATCTTTGCAATACGATCGGGGTGAAACAACAGAAGCGATCGCGAACGGACGGGAAGTGTTGGTCATCTTTCGCAAGGCGTACCCGGCCGACAATCCGGAAATCGCACGAGTGCTGAACACGATCGGCTTTTGGCTGACCATGGCCGGCGAATATGCGGAAGCAGATCAGCATCTTGAGCAAGGGCTCGAGATGCGCCGCCGGCTGTTCGGCGCGAAGGAACCGGACGTGGCCTCGAGTCTCATGATGCTGGCTCTGCTCAGGAATGCCGAGGGCAGACATCCGGAGGCGCTGGAGCTGGCACAGAACGCGAAGGGCATCTACGTGGCGGCGTTGTCGGCTGACCACTGGCGCACGGCAATTGCAGAGACCGCCGAGGGCGCCGCGTTGAGCGGGCTGGGTCGTTACCCGGAAGCCGAAGCCCGGCTCACCCATAGCGTTGGGATTTTGAGCAAGAACACCGGGGCGCCGCTGGTTTATCGAACCATCGCCAGGCGGCAACTGGATGCGCTGCGCAAACGAGAGCGCCATACGAGCGTAGCGCCACCGATCGGCAAGGGCGCCGAATACGCCTTGGCGAAGTAGCATCGGGAAGATGACATAACTCGCGGTCGGTCGCGGCGTGCGTTAGACCCTGCAACAAAATTTATGGTAGCTTGATCGACGAGTTGTGCAGGCCAGTCCGCGCCTGCACTTGACAACGAAAAGAATGAAGGGGATTGACAATGAATTTTCACCCAGCGACGACTTCTTCCAGAGCACTGCGTGACGTTGGGTTTCAACGCGCCGCATCGACACTTGGTGTTTTCGCCGCCGCATTGTTCGCCTCCGCTGCCGCACACGCAGTGCCTCAATTCGGCGTGACCGCTGTGAACGCCAACGGCAACTCACTTTACAATGTGATCCTGACGCCCAACCCGACGGCGAACACCGGCGCGCTGATCACCAGCACACAGGCGGTCAATACGGATGCCGCAACACATGGACGATACTCTGCGGTCGTCCGCGCCCCCAATTCGGTGACGAGCACTTTGGATCTGATTGTTGCCGATACTTCAAAAGGTCAGCTGGTCCGATATCCTGGTCCAGGCCCGGGCAGCTACGCGGTTTCAACCACGATTTTCAGTTATTCGGGCAAAGGTTCGGGGCCCAAGACAGCGGGCGGTCTGGCGGTGGATGTCGCCGGCAATCTGCTGGTGGCATCGGCCGGTGATCCGTCAGATAAGTCCGGTGATTCGGACGATGATCCCCGCGACGCCAGGCCCGGACTTTGGATATTGCCGTTCAATACCACGACCGGCGTGTACGGAAAGCCGGTGCTCATCGACAAGACCTTCGGCGGCGTCAAGGCGCGGGGGATCGCGGATGTCGTCGTGGCCGGTTTCGCCGCGAGCCGCGTCGGTTCGGCTGCGCCGGCGTGGAATGCAGGCGACGTCCTGGTGCTGGTGAATGTCTGCGCCAGCGGCGCGAAGGTGCTGGTGTATTCGCAGGCGGCGATCGCCGGCGTGATGAGAAACCCGGGCACGCCGCTCACCGGACCGACCTCGACGCTGATCACCTCGTCAGCATTCACGGGAAGCAAACCGACCGGCATCGATCTGTGGCCCGCGGATGCAACGCGCGGCGTGAGCCTGCTCATTCCCACGGCCGACGGCCGGGTGCTGCGCTTCGACTCGGCCACCAACTCCCTCGCTGCGAATTTTGCGAGCGGCCTGGGGCAGGGTTTGCTGAAAATAAAGGTGGGCACCTACTCGACCGTCTCGTACGCATTCGTCGCGCAATCGGCGCCGGGCACGGGCAGGATTCTGCAACTGGCCGCACCCTCGGCGAGCGGCGCCAACGCTCCGCTTGCGACGGTGAGCACGGGCGTCAACAATCCGCAGGGACTTGCGGTGACGAGTTCGGGCTCGGTGCCGATCAGCGATTGCATCGCGCCGAACAGCTGCGCACCGTTGGGCGGGCAGCTGACGACGCAGATCTCGGGGCCTGGCACTGCTCAGCTTCCGCCAAACGCGCCGTTGCTGCAGGAGAGCTGCGTGGTGAAGGCGGATCCGCGCGTGAGCGTCGCCGGCACGAACTGGAGCTGTGACGGCAGCACGCTGGATATCGCCAATTACTGCCCGGGATTTCCGAGCACTGTGCTCCCCGGGTTTCTGTGCGGCCACTCCGGACCCACGGGATCAGGATTCGTAGTCGTCAAATCCACCGCAAAAACCGTGGACCAGAACGTGAATAACACCTTCATTCAGGTCACGGTCGAACCCGACCTGCCACTTCCGGGGCCGTTGAACCTGACCTGTCCGCGCGTTCCCATGCTGGCCTGGGCGCCGCGCTCGGACCTGCCCTTGATCGAGGGCACCATTCCTGAATCCAGGACGCTTGCCAATACCTTCATCGACCTCAGCGCCATTTGCGGCAGTGGCGGCGGCAGGATTCACGTGGCGTCGATGTTGTCCTACGGTCTTGGTCTGAACACCGCGCCGAGCGGTCTGCCAAACGGTCTGCCGGGATTCGTCCGCGACAAGTTCTCCAATCTCACCGACACGATCACCGACGCTGCCGCCCAGATCAGTGATCAGGCGACGCTGCAGGGCTATGTCACCCGGGCGCAGAACTACTTCAACGCGGGCGTGGCCAATACCGATGCCGGCGCCTACGCCTGCGCGATGAACACGATCGCCGCGGCCGATGACTATCTGCAGGCGAACCTCGCAGGTTTCACGGGCGCAGCGCCGCCAGGCAACCCCAATCCGGCGGGTGACGTCGACGGACGGCTTGGCAATCTGTTCCTCACCATCGGCGTGAACTTCCTGCTGCAGCCGCCCAACGGGCAGTGGCCAACCACGAATGTGCCACCGTGCGTGACCTTCTCCGTGACGCCGGCGACCGTCACGGTCGGCTCTGCGGCGCAGCTCACGTGGGCAAACGCGACGGCATCGTACCCGGCATCGGCGTGCCAGCTGTCGGCGAGCGACGGCACCTTCCAGACGCCGAAGAACGTCGCAGGCAGCGGATCGGTATCGACGGGGCCGTTGACGTCCGTGGGCACCTACTCCGCGCAGATCACCTGCTCCGGTGCGCCGGGGACGACGATCACGAGCTTCGCGCAGACAACCGTGAATGTGATCTCGCTGTCCTCGATCGGCGTGTCGCCGCCGACTCCGCAGGTTGCGGCGGGCGGTACGGTGCAGCTGACGGCGACGGGAACCTATACCGATCAATCGACGAAGGATCTCACCGCCTCGGCCACCTGGGCTTCGAGCAATACGAATGTCGCCACGGTCTCGGCGGGTCTGGTGACCTGTAATGCCAACGCGAGCATCGCCGGGACGGCGACGATTTCTGCCACGGGAGCAACGGCAACTGGGACTACGTCTGGATACGCTACTGTGTCCTGCCTGGCGCCGGTGCTTGGCACCATTGCGGTGACGCCCGCGACTGCGTCAGTTGCGGCGGGAGGCACGACTCAATTGACCGCAACAGGCGCTTATTCGTCAGGTCCGACGCAGGACCTCACGAGCTCGGCAGTTTGGAGTTCCAGTGCTTCCAGTGTGGCGAATGTCTCGGCCGGCCTTGTGTCGTGCGTTGCGGGCGCGAACGGTCAGGCAACGGTCACCGCATCGGTTGGCGCGGTGACGGGATCGGCAACCGTGACTTGCCTTTCGCCCGTGCTCCAATCGATTGCCGTGACGCCGGCATCGCCGCCTGAGCTTGATCCGGGCCAGTCGCTGCAGCTGGCTGCGACCGGTACGTATTCGTCAGGTCCGGCGAAGAACCTCACCAGCACGGCGCAATGGGCTTCCAGTGCACCAGGCGTGGCCACCGTGTCGGCATCGGGTATTGTGACCTGCAACAAGCCGCCGCCCTCGTGGTTCGACAGCGTAGCGATGATCACGGCGACGGTCGGCACAACGACCGGATCCACCAAGATCACGTGCGAGGGCCTCTACTTCTAGTGAAGATCCAAAGCAGGGGGAAGTGCGAGCGCGGCGCCGATTGACCGTCCGGATGCATTCAAGAATTCAGCCGTGGGGCCGATAAAGCGGGGTGGAATAGGGCACCGCATGGATCGGAAGACCGCGCGATGGAATCATTGAACAAATCCAGACTCAGCGGCACTGCGCATGCGTAGGCAGGTCATCTGGATCCGGCGGGCTGCGCTTCTCCTGGCGCTGGTGTGCGCACACCCGGCGTTCTCGCAGATCGCGTTCGTGCAGGCCACGGCGCAGATGAATCAGCCCCTGGGCGCCAGCATCACCTCGTCCGCATTTCCGGCGAACCCCAGGCTCGGCAACACCATCGTGGTGGTTGCCTGGACATGGGCCGGCACGGGTTCCGCCACGATTCCCACCATCTCGGACAACGTCGGAAACACCTATACGGTCAATACGCAAGGATCCACCGGGCCCAATGGCGGGTACGGCGGTGTGGCCATCTATTCGGCGCGCATCACGGCAACCAGCGCAAGCTTCAATGTCACCTTGACCCTGCCAAGCGCTAACTCGCAGATCAACGGCATAGCGCTCGAGTACTCGGGCATCGGTGCGGTGGACAAGACCAACAGCGCCCGCGGGACGGCCGCGACGGCGAGCATTTCCAGCCCGGCCACCTCGTTTGCCAATGAGCTCATCGTCACCGGATTCAGCCTGCTTGCGCCGGCGAGCAACTACAGTTCGATCACGCCAACCGCGGGATACACGCAGCGGGCGGTGCAACTCGTCAATGCCGGCAACGTGGCCGGATCCGAGGCCGACCGGATGGCGGCTTCCACAGGCGTGCAGAGCAATACCTGGACTGCGAACGGTGCGTTCTCGGACTGGGTCACCGCGGTGGCGACGTTCAGTCCCACGACCACCACCCCGGACCACTTTGCGCTGACCTTGCCGGCGACCGCGGTCAATTGCGAACCTGCACCCGTCACGATTACAGCGCACAACTCCGCGCATGCGACAATCTATACAACCGACACGATTGTCCTGAGCACCAGCACCGCCCATGGCGACTGGAGCCTGACGACCGGATCGGGGGTGTTCACGCCCGGCGCCGTCAACAGCGGCAACGCAAGTTATACGTTCTCCTCCTCGGACAACGGCGTCGTGGTTGTGGCGCTGCGCGACACCTACGCCGAGACGGCGACCATCAACGTCGTCGATGGCCTGATCACATCGAAATCTGGAACGGCGCTGCCTTCCGAGAGCAGCCCGATCACGTTTGCTCCGACGGGATTCCGCATCACCAACGGCAGCAACCTCCCCACCACCATTGCCACGCAGGTCGCCGGTAAGTCCTCCCCACAGAGTCTGGCACTGCAGGCGATCCGAACGGACACCACGACCGGTGCATGCACGAGCGTGTTCGCCAGCGGTGTCACGGCTAACATCAGTCTCGCGTATCAGTGCAACAACCCGACGAGCTGCGTCGGCGGGCAGAGCTTCTCCATCACCAACAACTCGGTCACCACGAACATCGCCTTGAACCCGAACAGCGGCATCACCACCTACACGACCGTGCCGTTGAAATTCTCCACCGCCAATGCCGAAGCGCCAATCAGCCTCAATTACTCAGATGTCGGACAGGTCTCTCTGTACGCGCGCTACAACATTCCGCTCGGTTCAGGCGCGGGCTCCGGCAACCTCATGACCGGCAGCAGTCAGTTCGTGGTCCAGCCATACACGTTCGTGCTGTCGAACATCAAGTGCACGACCTTCGCCGCGGGCAGCTGCAACACCGGACTGGGTGCGCCCGGCAATAACCCGGCTGCCGCCGCCGATACGGGCAGCGTGTTCATGGCGGCGGGCAATCCTTTTTCAGCAACCGTCACGGCACGGAATTTCGCGGGCGCCACCACCCCCAACTACGGTCAGGAGACCACGCCGCAGGGCGTCTTGCTGACCGCGAACCTCGTGCTGCCCTCTCCAGGCACGGCCACCGCACTGAGCAATCCGTCGGCCTTCGGCGGCTTCAGCAGCGGCGTTGCGACCGGCACCACCTTCAACTGGCGGCAGGTGGGCATCATCACGTTGACGCCGGGCATCGCCAGCTACCTTGGCTCGGGCAGCGTGACAGGAACGGCTTCGGGCAATGTCGGGCGCTTTGTTCCCGCCAGCTTCGGCACTTCGATGAATACGCCGGTGATCGGCACGGCTTGCGCATTGGGCGGCTTCAGCTACCTCGGCCAGCCGCTGACCTACACGGTCGCACCTGTGCTCACGGTGACGGCGCTTGCGGCCGACGGCACGACGACGACCACGAACTACACGGGCTCTTTCCGCAAGCTGACCAACAGCACTCTGACGGGCCGCGCTTACACGCCTACTCCGGTAAGTCCGGCGCTGGATACGTCGGGCCTGCCGGCCAGCGCGAGCGACCCTGCGATTGTGGATCTGGGTAACGGACAGATGACGCTGACCTTCAGCGCCGGCAGCGGCATCAAGTTCGCGCGCGGCACCGCCATCGCGCCGTTTGGCGCCAACATTGCGCTTGCGATCAACGTCATCGACGCCAACGGCGTCACCGCCGCCAATCCGGTGCGCTTTGGTTCCGGGTCGGGTATGAGCCTCAGCACCAGCGCCACCCAGCGCTATGGCCGGCTGTCGCTCAAGAACGTCGCCGGCTCCGAGCTGCTCGACCTGCCAATGCCGCTGAAAACGCAGTACTACCTGAATACCACGCAGGGATTCATCACCAATACCGAGGATGTCTGCAGCGCTGCGCCCTCACTGGTCTTCAGCAACTATCAGCTGAATCTCAGTGCAGGGGAGACCTGCGTGCGTGACACCGGCAGTCCCGGTCTTTCCGGTCAAGGCTGCACGGCCGCGTCCGGCAGCTACCGGGCCAGCGCCGCGGCGGGTGATTTCAATCTCATTCTCGCGGCACCCGGCAGCGGCAACTCCGGTGCACTGACGGTAACGGCGACCGCGCCGGCCTGGCTGCAGTATCTGTGGAATGCGAGTTCCGGGAGCAACTCCAGCCCCTCGGGCATGGCAAGCTTCGGGGTCTTTCCCGGGCCCGCCTCGCGGATCTATCAGCGCGAAGTGTATTAGCGGCGGCAATTGTACGGTCGCTACGGGCAGCCGATTGCAGTCATAATGGACGCTCGAGCCATAACAGGTAGCGCCATGAAACCCCACGCACAATTTCGCATTCTATTGGCCGCGGTTGCGTTGTCGATCCTCTTGCAGCCGGCGACCGCATCGGCCGAACACAAGCCGGCGGCTTCCATTTCTGAATCAAGTCTCATCCAGCCGGCAGAACTTGCAGCGCTACTGCAGAACAAGTCGTTGACCCTGCCGCTGATCCTGCAGGTCGGTTCGCGGGTCCTGTTCGATGAAGCACACATTGCCGGCGCAGAATATGCCGGGCCTGGCGGACAAGCCGACG
>JANXOV010000110.1 GCA_025357635.1 Pseudomonadota bacterium | reverse complement strand
CGCGTTCTTGCTGATCACCGGCATCAAGATGTGGTGGTTTGCCGAAGAAAAACCCGATCTTGCCAACAATCCATTCATCAAATGGATCCGCCGCCATATGAACGTCACCGACCAACTGGAGGGTGAGCAGTTCTTCGTCATGAAACAACAGACCGGCAAGTTAGTGCGCTACGCAACGCCGCTGTTTCTGGTGTTGGTGCTGGTCGAAATCTCCGATCTGATCTTTGCGGTGGACTCGATCCCGGCGATATTTGCCATCAGCACAGACCCCTTCATCGTGCTGACGTCGAATGTCTTCGCGATTCTCGGCCTGCGGGCGATGTATTTCCTGCTTGCTGACATGGCGGACCGCTTCTCGTTGCTGAAGTACGGTTTGGCGGTGGTGCTGATGTTTGTCGGCGTCAAGATGATGCTGATCGACGTGTTCAAGATACCGGTGGCAGTCTCGCTGGGAACGGTGGCCGCCATCATCGCCACCGCCTTCATCTTATCGTTGCGCAAGAGCAGGCGCGAAGAGGCCGATGCTCGACTGCCTGGAACCGGCGGCATATGACGAACGGGTCATTTAAAGCGGGAGTGCCTCATGTCGGCTGAACAATCCATTTTGACCATCGCACTGTATGCGGCATTTGCCGACGGGCTGAAGACTGATGCCGAACGCGATGAGGTTCGACGCATCGCCAGTTCGCTGGCAAGCGGTGGTCATTCAGTTGATCTGGCGAGCCTTTACCAGGATGTCCTGCTCAAGCGGATCAGCATTGAATCCGCGGCCAGCAAGCTGAGCGGGCCAGATGAACGCCAGCTGGCCTACGAAATGGCCGTTTGCGTATGCGACGCGGATGGCCGGCAAAGCGATGGCGAAAGACGCTTTCTTGCCGAACTGCAGCAACACCTGCGCCTGCAGCCCGAACTCGCCGCCGCCTCGGAGAGCCATGCGAACGCCATCGTAGACCTTACCGACGCCGCAGCGCCGCCGGCGACCGGCACCCTGGTCGTACCCGATTCAACGCCTGTTGCGGCAGCAACGGCAACGACTGCCGCCCTGGATCAGTCCATTCTGAAGTTCGCGATGGTTTGCGGTGGCCTGGAACTGCTTCCGCAATCGTGGGCCTCACTGGCCATCATTCCTCTGCAGATCAAGATGGTCTACGGCATTGGCAAAGCACACGGAGTCGCACTCGACCAAGGCCATATCAAAGAGTTTATAGGGGCGGCCGGCATCGGCCTCAGCTCGCAGTACCTTGAACAAGTGGGCCGCAAGCTCCTCGGCGGATTGCTGCGCACAGTAGCCGGTGGAACCATAGGCAAGGTAGGCAGCGCCGGCACGGGCATGGCATTTTCATTCGCCACCACCTATGCGCTGGGACAATTGGCCAAGCGCTATTACGCGGGTGGTCGGGTAATGAGTACCAGTCTGCTTCGTGAAACCTTTCAGAGTCTTCTGCAGCAGGCGAAGGATATCCAGACCCAGCACGCGCCACAGATCCAGCAACAGGCGCAAAACCTGGATTTGAAGCGCGTCGCGGAGATGATCAAAGGCACCTGATGCCCGGTCTGAACTGTTCATCGTTCGTATCCCGACGAAAAGATATTCCAGTTCACATCGCCCGCGCGCGATACGGATCAAACGTGGGTCTGGCTCATGAGACGCTGGACCATGGGATGCTTGATTTTCCTTTCGGCACCGATCAGAAAGAAGCGCTCCTCGACGTCCTCGCACAGCCCGACGCGCCGTACCTGATAGCGCGCGATCAACTCATCTTCCACCAACACCGCGGCCGGAAACACGCCCATGCCGCCGGCACCAAAGGTCTTCAGCAGGGCGCTGTCCTCGAACTCAGCGGTGACCTTCGGCCGGAAGCCGAGCCGCTCAAACCACAGATCCAACTGCGCGCGTACATCGGAAGGAGGCGTAGGCAGAAGCACGGGGACACGCGCCAGGGACTGTGGGCAGGTGGGCCGTCGCTCCTGGATGAAGCCATCGGGCGTGCTCTGGTGGTCGCTCCGCAGAGGAAAACGCGCATAGTGGTCACGCAGGCACATCATCGCCATTGGGAACCGGCGACACGCTCGCTGGGTGCCGACAACATCATTGCGCAACCGGAAAACCGCGGTACTGCGATTGGAATTCTGCGCGGTGTGCTGGAGATCCTGCAGCGTGATCCGGCAGCGTGGATCGTGTCGCTACCTGCTGATCATCACGTACGCCGCGAGGCAGTGCTGGCTCGAACCTTGCGCAATCTGGTGCGGATCGGCAGCGCAGACCGATCGCGGCTGTACCTGCTGGGTATCAAGCCAGATCGCCTGGACCCTGACCTTGGATACATCCTGCCGGGCGACAAGCTGGGAAGCGGTGCTCGTGAGGTGGGCGGGTTTATCGAAAAGCCCGATCGAAACCGCGCGCGATTTGCTGGCGCTCGGTGCCGTGTGGAACAGCTTCATATTCGCAGCGCGCGGAACCACTATTTTGAGCCTGTTGCCGCCAGCCCTGCACAGCATTGCGGTCCAGATGTGGCGCGCGCTGCGGCACTTGGATCAAACCGGCGATGAGTCGATGCTGGATGATCTGTACCGGCGCCTGCCGACACTGGATTTTTCCCAATGCGTCCTGCAAAACAATGAGCGGGCGCTGCGTCTGCTGACCTCACCCGAATGCGGCTGGAACGACCTGGGCACGCCCTCACGGGTCTGGCGCGCCTTGACCAGTCTTCGCAACCGGCGCCAGCCGCCGCAGCGTGCCGCCTGGGTTCCGTCGGCATTGACGCTTGCCGAACCACCTGCTCTGTCCCAGGCGCGCATACGTTTCCAGCCGCAGCGCCTGTTCAGCCCGATGAGAGGTTCGATCCTGCAGCCGAGTTGAGGTCAGCGGGTCAATGGCGCAAATGCGCTAGCTGGCCACCGCCAGCAACGACGCATCGGGCGCCGCCTCCAGCGCGTCCAAGAGCATGGCGGCCGGCACCGGCCGGCTGAACAGATAGCCCTGCGCATAGCGGCAGCCGAGCGACTGCAGCACGGCGAGCTGCGCCGGCTGCTCGACGCCCTCGGCGAGGCTCGCCATGCCGAGATTTTCGATCAGGTCCACCGTGGCATGAATCACCGCCAGAACGTCCGGACTGGGGGTCAGGTCCTTCACGAAAGAGCGGTCGATCTTGACGATGTCGAAGGGAAACTCCCGCAGGAATCCCAGCGAAGAGGTTCCTGTGCCGAAGTCGTCCATGGCGATGCGCACCCCCAGACGCCGCAACTCGTGCATGAGCCCGAAGTTGGCCTGCTGGTTGCGCGTGACTTCGCGCTCGGTGACTTCCAGCTGCAGGCAATTCGCAGGCAGCCCGGTGCTGCGCAGCGTCTCCACCACCTGCTCGAGCAGCCGGCTTCCGAGCGCGAGCTCCGCCCGCGAGATGTTGACGCTGACAGTGCGCGGCGCGCGCGCAGGATCCAGCGCGCGCCAGCGTACCAGCGCCTGGCAAGCCTGCTGCAGCACCCACTGCCCCAGGACAGCAATCAGCCCGGTTTCCTCGGCGATCGGGATGAACTCCGACGGTGAGATCGATCCCAGCTCAGGATGATTCCAGCGCAGCAATGCCTCGGCGGAGACCATCCTGCCGGACTGCAGCTCGATGATCGGCTGATACACGAGGCTGAGCTCGTCCGTGCCGATCGCATTGTGCAGATTGGTCTCGATCGCCACATGCCGGGTGAGCCGGGTGTGCATCGCATCGTTGAAGACGACATAGCAGGCACGGCCGGATCGCTTGGCTTCGTACATTGCAACGTCCGCGTTGCGCAGAACCTCCTCAGGCGTCGCCTGATCCTGCTCACTGGTGACGATGCCGATGCTCGCCGTCGAACGCACTTCGCTGCCGAATATGCTGTAGGCGGGAGCGAGGACCTTGAGAAGACGCGCAGCGACGGCGATAGCGTCCTCACGGGTCTCAAGGTCGTTGATCAGAATCAAGAACTCATCGCCTCCGAAGCGCGCGACCAGGTTGCCGGCCGCGTCATCGGCAATCAAATCGCCCGCCCGCAGGGTGCCTCGCAGACGGCTGGAGATCTGCTGCAGCAATTCATCTCCGGCCTTGTGACCCAGCGTGTCGTTGATCATCTTGAAGCGGTCGAAGTCCAGGAACAGCACCGCGAACAACGGCTGCAGGCCGAGGCGCACGCGCACGACGGCCTCCTGCAGCCGCTCCATGAACAGCGCGCGGTTTGCAAGACCGGTAAGCTTGTCGCGCCGTGCGGCATCTGCCAGTTCCGACTCCATGGCTTTGCGCTCGGAAATATCCTGCACGATCGACCAGATCACCTCGCGCCCGGCGATGTCGCGCATGCAGATGCCGGACAGCAGCACCGGATAGGTGCTGCCGTCCTTGCGCTGATACAGCTTCTCGTAGGGCCCGTAGCGATTTGTTTTTTCCATGGACTCGATCTGGGCGCGCTCGTCGCCGGCAAAACTCGCCGGCGTGAGGTCCCAGTACGTCATGCGCAGCAGTTCCTCGCAGGTGTAGCCGGTGGGACCCGCAAGCGCATCGTTCATCTGCAGGAATTGACCGGTGTGCAGGTCGTTGAGCGCGATGCCCACCGGTGAGAGCTCGAACAGCGAACGGAATTTTTTTTCGCTTTCCGCAAGGGACTGCTCGATCAGCTTGCTGGCGGACACGTCCAGATGAATGCCGGCCATGCGCAGCGGACGCCCCTGCGCGTCGCATTCCATCACCTTGCCGTGCGCAAGTATCCAGATCCAGCGGCCATCGGCATGGCGCATGCGAAACTCGTGGACGAAGATCGCCTGCGGTGACGAGAAACACTCGTTGAGCGCCCGCCACAATCCAGGCACATCCTCAGCGTGCACCAGCGATTGCCACTGTTCATTGGTCAGCGGAGACAGATCTTCCTGCCGGTGACCGATGATGCCCGCCCAGCGCTGATCGACGGTCCGTGTGCCCGCGGCCAGATCCCAGTACCAGATGCCCACGTCGGTGCCTTCGATGACGGCACTGAGCCGCTCGCGCGCCGACGACAATGTCTCGGCCGCGCGCTCCGCGGACTCGGCGCTGTTGATGGCGGCCTGGGCATCAGCCAGTCCGCGCAATCGGACGCGGTAGAACGCGATGCCCAGAAACACGATGAGCATCGCCGCCGGCGCCAGTCCCAGCAGCGCAGAATCGCGCGCAGTGGCAAGATGGGTGAGATAAACTTTCGCATCCACATCAACGCCGACGGCACCGATCTGCCGGCCGGCCCGATCAAAGATGGGCGCCCATCCGGTCATGAACGTGCCCCACCTGTCGCTGGAGGGCCGGTCGGTGGCGGCGGCATGCCCCGGCTCCCGGCCGTTGCCCAGCGCCTGCAGCATCGGGGCGCCGCGGTCCTCGTAAACCTCCCCCACACCAGCCTGATCCTCATGTCCGCCGATGAGCCGGTTTCCCGGCTCCGTGACATCAAGTACGAAGCGGACCGTCCCGGCATCCTGGACGACCGTGTAGATGTAGTGGACATCCGGCACGGCGGCCCGCATTCGACGCAAGGGCTCCACCGCGCGCCGATAATCTGTTCCGTTGCGCTGCTCGGGCCTGCGGATGCTCGTGTGTAATGCCGGATCCACCAGGGTGGCCGCGGTCTTGGCCAACCCGACGAGGTAATGCCGGTAGTCCTCTTGGATGGAATTCCTGCTGGCCAGCCACAATCCGGCGATGCCCGCGCCGACCGCGCATACGGATACGATCGACACCCCGAGCGCCTCCCATCGGGCGCGGCGAGCGTAACGGCTCCCGGCGGCAGGGGTAGCCGTGCTCGCAAGCTTACTGCCCGGGACGATACCCTCTGTCATTACCGATACGCATCCTGTCAGACATTTCAGGAGATGGTTCTGATCTCCTCTGAATACGTATCGGCAAGCGCAGGTGCGCTCTTGGCAAATGTAGCGGTCAATCACGGGATCTGCGACCTGTGTCACGCTGCAGGCACGATGCCGGACCGATAAGGTCAGGACCATGCCTCTTAACCTCGCCCCAAAATCTCACATCGGCAGCGAGCAGATCCTCAAGGCCGCAGCCGCGATGGGGATCATCGGCGCCAATGCCCATTCGGGTCCCCGCTTGATGGCAGCGCTGTGCAATCCCCTGGTGACGGCGCGAGAAGTTGCCGCGCTGGTCGGAACCGAACCCAGCATCTGCGCCCGTGTGCTGCGCGTGGCGAACTCACCCTACTATGGACAAACGCGAGCCGTCTCGACCATCGAGCGAGCCTTGGTGCTGCTCGGGCTCGACGCCGTGCGCGGAATCGCGGCAGCAGTCTGCCTGAACCGCACCGTGGCGAATGGCGGCCATTCCGAGCTGCTCGACATGAGCGCCCTGCTGCGACACAGTCTCGCCACGTCCGCGGCGACCGAATCGCTCGCAAGGCAAGTGCGCCGGGCGGCGCCCTCAGACGCGTTCATCGCCGGCCTGCTGCACAACCTCGGCGTCGTCGTGCAAATCCGCCTGAATCCCACAGGCGTCAAGGCGATGATCGACGCGCGGCGAATTGATGCCACGTGTGACGTTCGGCATCTGGAATCCGAGCACGCGGCCATCGGCCATGAAGCGTGCGCCGGAATCATTTTTGACGCATGGCAGTTGCCGGAGCCACTGGTGGCCGCGGTGCGGCATCATCACGATCCCATGTGCGCGCCGCAGGCGCAGCGCGATCTAGCTTGCCTGGTCAGCCTGGGCGCAGGCCTGGCGCTTGCCTGCGGCAACACCTATGCGCTTGAACCGGCTCCCGCCGAGCTCAGCCAGCAGGCGTTGACGCAGCTGGAACTCGACGCAGAAAAACTCGAAATCGTTGCCGCCGCGCTTCCGGCGCGAATCGCCGGACTGCGCAGCGCGGTGCTGGATCAGGACTGACCCCGCAACATGCGGCCGTATGGCGCCGCGACTCCAGGTCTGACTTGTCAGGGTTTTCGATGGCGTTTGCGGATCTCAGAACCCGCAACGTTCGAGGGCGCCGGCCAGACGAGCCCTCGTGACCTCGGACTTCATCGGGAACGAGCGGAAGAAGTCCGCACGCGTCAGGACCGGGTTGCGCGACCTGACGTTGGCTGCCCATTGCGCAGCGCGGCGGTCATCGCCAGTGATGGCGTGCGCGGCGCAGGCGATCATTGCGATCAGCACGTGGGCGCCGGGCGCCCGCGCGGCGCGCTCGGCCCATTGCGCCGCGGCAAGGTCTTCGCCAATCACCATGTGCGTGAAGGCACGCGTCCCGAGCATCGCGTAGTACAGCGGATCGAGGGGACTCAGACGCATCGCCAAGTCCACGAATTCGCGGCCCTGCAGTCCGCGGCCCGCCAGGGTCTCGGTCCAGGCCCGGGCATAGATGCCTTGCGCATAATTCGGGCTGATCGCGGTGGCGCGCTCCAGCCAGGCCAGACTGCCTTCAAGGTCGCCGGTGAGCCAGAAGGTCCGCCCCATCGTGAAATTCACGAACGGGTCGAGCGGGTCGAGTTCCAGACCGCGCTGCGCGCAGCGGCGGGCAAGATCG
The DNA here is from genome assembly GCA_025357635.1 of Pseudomonadota bacterium. Classification (GTDB taxonomy): domain Bacteria; phylum Pseudomonadota; class Gammaproteobacteria; order Steroidobacterales; family Steroidobacteraceae; genus TMP-86. Next base: position 4,427 of record JANXOV010000110.1, on the reverse strand, counting down.
GCCTCGCCGGCGAGGTCCTCCGTGTGGCGCAGGAAGGCCGTCTGGAAGTGCACGAACGACAGGCCCGCGTGTGCCCGCGCGAAACCTGGATCGCGCGCGACGGCCTGCTGAAACAGCGCGGTGGCGGCCGCATTGTCGGTGCGATTGAAGCGGTACATGTGCTGCAGGCCGAGGTGATAGGCCGACCAGGCGTCGAGATTCTCGCTGACCGTGAGTCGTGCCAGGCTCGCCTCGTGCAGCGGTATCCGGATCTCGAGTGCCGTCAGGATCCGCGAACGGATCTCCTCGCGGATCGCGTGCACGTCATCGATTGAACCTGCAAAACGCTCCGCCCAGACGACACCCGCGTCGCGCGTATCCACCAGTTCAACGCTGACGGCGAGAGTCTGGCCCGCCACGTCGACCGTTCCGGACAGACAGTAGTGCACGCCAAGCATGCGACCGATCTCGCGCACGTCGGCGTCCTGCGCACGCAGGCGGAATGACGAGGCGCGGGCCGTGACGAAGAGCCAGCGCAGGCGTGACAGCTCGGTGATCAGGTCGTGAGGAAGGGCCTCGGCAATGGCCGCATAGCGTCCGGCATCGCCGAGCAACCCGAACGGCAGCACGGCGATCGCGGGCCGTGTCGGCAGTTCAGGCTGCTGCCCCGTGGTCAGTTCCAGCGACGCAGCAGCAGTGAGTTCAGCTGCTCTTGCGACCTTGACCTCGGCGACGAAGCGCAAGCCCTGGCCATGGATCGTCCGGATGAATCGCTGTGACCGGCCGTCGTCACCAAGCACCTGCCGTGCCGACTTGATGCGGCTCGCCAGAGCCGCATCGGACACGACGCGACCGTCCCAGACCTTGTCGAGAAGTTCGTCCCGCGACACCAGTCGTTCGCGATTTTCAACCAGCAGAGTGAGCAAAGCGAAAACCTGGGGTTCGACGGGACGAGTCGCGCCGTCCCTGCGAAGTTCGGCCTTGGCCGTATCGAGCTCGAAGTGGTGGAACCGGTAGAGCATGGACCGAGGATACCGCCGGCCGCGACGATCGCCCAGAAATCTGCCAGAAAATCTCCATGAAACCTCCACCCGTTCTGCATGTTTCGACCGGCGCGGGCTGTCAATCTCTGCCCAAGCGCTGCGGGACCATCTCGTGGCGCACACAGTGAGGAGACCCCAATGAGAATCGAATGCCATTCTGCCGAACCAGGCAATACGGCCATGACCCGAGCCACCCGCAGCCTGACTCTGTCCGCCCTCCTGGTCGCCGTCCTCGGCATCCCTGGGGTACTGAACGCCACTGCCCCGGTTGCGCCTTTGCAGGACCGCCCGTTGGCCGTCGCCACGGCCGCCGCCGACCTGCAATGGGGAGACTGCCCGGCCATCTTCCCGCCCGGCTGCAAGATCGCAGTTCTGCACGGCAACCCGGCCGAGCCCGGTGCCGACGTGTTCCTTCGTGTGCCATCGGGCTATACGATTCCGGCGCACTCGCACACGTCGGCCGAGCGCATGGTGCTCGTCTCGGGCCAACTCGAGGTCACTTACGCCGGCCATCCGACCGTCAGCCTGCGGCTCGGCGATTACGCCTATGGGCCGCCCCTGCTGGCGCACACGGCCCGCTGCAACGGCGCAGATTCCTGCACGTTGTTCATCGCGTTCAACAGCGCGGTGGACGCGCACCCGTTCGAAGGCACGATCGAGCGGGCGACACACTGACCGGCCGACTGGCCAATACTCTAGAAGGAGAAATGACATGCCACTGGTTACCATCGACGTCATCACCGATGTTTTCACGCCGCAGCAGAAGGCCGACATGATCGCCAAGGTCACTGCAGCGATGATCGAAGTGGAAGGCGAGCGGATGCGCGGCGTCACCACCGTCCGCATCAACGAGTTCAAAAGCGGCGACTGGGCCATTGGCGGCCAGGCACTCTCGACCTCGGACGTGAAGGCGCTTGCCGCAGGCAAGGCCGCGTAGCCGCACCAGGAGTCCCTTGACTGCGGCTGTCGCTCCCGGCTCAATGACGGTCGATGCAACGTCCCCCCGAGTTCCGTACGCTCACCGCGACGATAGAGGCGGGCCTTACTGCAAGACTCGGCAAGCCGCGGCCACTGCTCTACGATCGCGGCGCCGGCCCGGCTGCCGCTCTGCCGGCTCACGTGCGGGCCGCCTCCGCGATCCGTCGGCAAGGCACTCGTCTGGTCATTCTGCAGGACGACGTGAGTGCTCTGGCGCTGCTCGATCCAGCCACCGGGTCCACGCAGCCGGTGCTGCTGCCCACCGGTGCCGACGGGGTCCGCGTGTTCGACGACGGGCTTGGCAACAAAAAGCTCAAGCTGGACCTCGAGGCGTGCGTGGTGCTGCCCGACGGCCGACTGGTCGCGCTGGGATCGGGGTCGAGCAGGCGCCGTGAGCAGATCGCGACGATTGCGGCCGCGCAGGGTGCATCCGCACAGTTGTCATCCGGCGCCGAGTTATACGCCAGTCTGCGCGCACATGCCGATGCACGCGATGCGCGCCTGAACATCGAGGGTGCCGTCATCCAGGGCGACTGGTTGCGCCTGCTGCAGCGGGGCAATGGCAAGCGTCACTTCGCGCCATGGAACGCGATCCTCGACGTTTCGCTGGCGAAGTTCATCGGCTGGCTCGGTGGCCGCAATGACATGCCGCCGGTGCGGCGCATTCTCGAACTGGACCTCGGCGCCATCGACGGCGTGCCGTTCGGCTTCACGGATGCGGCTGTCGTGGCTGACGGGCGCATGGCGTTCCTCGCCTGTGCCGAGGACACGGCCGACGTCGTCTCCGACGGGCCGGTGCTTGGCTGCCGTTTCGGGTGGCTCGATGCCGACGATCAGCACGCCGTAATGACGGCAGTGGTAGATGCGGACGGACAGCCGACCGGTCTGAAGCTGGAAGGCATCGAGTCGCGCGCGAACGGCGGCGCGCTGTTCGACGTCGTGGCCGACATGGACCGCGCCGACGAGCCCGCACAGATCGCCGAGTTGGTTGTCCGCGATTGAAATCCCGCTCGCTCTCCTGCTCCGGCGTGCGCTCGGCGCAATGTGCCGCTCACGGCGATTCCTCTAGCGCCAATAGCGAACACCCGCGTACACCACGCCAAGCAAGAAAATAACGCCAAAAACCGTCTTGTTGTGCCGCGCCAGCCAGTCCGGCAGATAGATATCAAAGTTGGCGCGGCGGTCCGCAGTGTACCGCTCTGCGATCAAGGTGAGCGGGCAGCGCCAGCGAAAGATCAGCAGAACGACCACCTCCAGCAGCACGATCAGCACCAAGCCGGCGGCCAATCCATGTCTGCCCTTCCAGCTGGCCACCGGAATTCCGACGATGCAGGCGGCCAACAACGCCCAGACGATCGTATGAAGAATCTTGATGGCGCGCAGCGCACTCGACCGTTGCAGTAATGTCATGACTTTTTTCCAAGCTACGTCAATTCTCGGCGCGGATGCCCCGATGCGATCAGGTCATTGTCCCTGGATCACCGCACGCAGACTGTGCCAGACTATGAGCCGACTATCGCTTCACCTCAAGGCAGGCTCCCGTGATCATGCGAGCGCTCGACACTCCAAGGTCTTCTAAGGTGCACATAACACGCTCTATACCCTCGGCGATCCTGCCATGGTGCTGCTTGTTGCTGTGCCAGGCCTCCCATGCGAACCTCGATGTGGGATCCGCCGGCATTGATCTGGCCGGCATTGATTCCAGCGTTGCGCCGGGAGACAACTTCTTCACCTACGCCAACGGCAAATGGCTGACCAGTGCCAGCATTCCGGCCGATAGGAGCAGCTGGGGTGTTGGCGAGGAGCTGATCGAAGCAACCAATCAACGCGTTTCCGCGTTGATCAAGGAACTCAACGCAAGCCGTGATGCTCGGCAAGGAGACGCCCGGAAGATCGCAGATTACTTTGCCAGCTACATGGACGAGGCGACGATCGAAGCCAAGGGACTGGCGCCACTCGCGCCCACTTTGAAGCGCATCGCGGGCATCGGCGATCGCGTTGCACTGGCGCACTGGCTGGGCGAAACGATCCGTGCCGATGTGGACGTTTTGAATGCCACCAATCTGTACACGGACAATCCTCTCGGTCTGTGGATTGCTCAGGACTTGGATGATCCGGACCGCTACCTGCCGTTTCTGCTGCAGGGCGGCTTGGGCATGCCGGATCGTGAATACTATCTGTCGAAGTCACCGCAAATGGCCGAGATCAGGCGCCAATACCGGGCACATATTGCCCGGGTCTTGAGGCTCAGTGGAACCGCCGCACCCGCCGAACACGCCGCTGCGATATTCCAGCTCGAAACGAAACTCGCGGCCGCGCATGGATCAAGAGAAGAGGCCTCCGATGTGCGCAAGGGCAACAACCATTGGCGCAGGCAGGACTTTGATACCCGCGCACCGGGCATGAACTGGAGCGCCTTCCTGCAGG
>JANXOV010000074.1 GCA_025357635.1 Pseudomonadota bacterium | reverse complement strand
AATGATTTGCGCGAGGTGGACGTGGAAGTCACCTGGTCGGGCGCCGCCATGATCTGGAAAATGTACGGCACGGTGCAGGGCGCGCTCAATCAGCGCATGAAGGGCATGCTGAAGCTGGCGGACGGCACTGAACTGGCCGGTGAATGGGACGAGGCCCGCGTGCAGGGCTGCTGCACCTTCATGGCGATGCTCGCCGACCAGATCGTCGAGGTCAACGTGGCCGGGTCCAAGGCCGGCATCCAAGAGGCGGCATCGCTTGCCGATGCGGCGCTGAAGCGCATCGGTAAACCGCTGGCGGTCAAGGGCGCCGACCACACCGCCGCGGCGCAGGCGTTCTTCGCCGCGCATCGTCCGGCGCGGCGCGGCCCTTGCGACCTGGTCAGCCGCGCCGAGGCCGAGAGCCTGGTCGGACCGCTGACCAGCGCTCCCGAGCCTAAAGGCGACACCTGTCATTACGCGCTGCCGGTCACGAACAACATCAACTGGTTCGTGGATCTGGGTGTCCGCTGGGAAGGCGGCTACCGGGAATTTCGGGAAAGCGCCGACCTGTCGGACAGCATCGCCGGCGGGTTCGGACTCAAGGGCTCGGATCAGTTGTCCGATGAATTGGCCAAGGCGTTGGGCGCGGTGAGCTGGGAAGCCATGCACGTGTCGGTCGGAGAGTTCAGCGCCGTCAAGAAAGACGTCCTGATCAGCGCCGATACGCGTACCAGCAAGAGCGGCGATGCCGCGAAACTGATCGCCAAGGCGATGAGCAAGATTTGAAAACCATTGCGGCGACGCGCTATGTGACGCCGCTGCGCGAGGGAGGCTCGCTGCCCGCCATCATCGAGGCGGACGATGAGGGGTTGTACGTGCTCAAGTTCCGCGGCGCAGGGCAGGGGCCGCGGGCGTTGATCGCGGAGCTGCTCGCCGGGGAGATCGCGCGCATGGCGGGTCTGCCGGTGCCGGAGATCGTGCTGGTCGAGCTGGATGCCGATCTTGCGCGCACCGAGCCGGATGCGGAGGTTCAAAGCCTGATTCAGGCCAGCGCCGGCTTGAATCTGGCGCTGGACTACCTGCCCGGATCCATCAGCTTCGATCCGCTGGTGTTCAGACCCGACGAGAAGCTCGCCTCGGCCATCGTCTGGTTCGACGCCTTCGTCTGCAATGTCGATCGTAGCGCGCGCAACGTCAACATGTTGATGTGGCACGGCCGGCTCTGGCTCATCGATCACGGCGCGGCGCTCTACTTTCACCACGCGTGGAAGCAAGGCGATGACCACAGCGCCAATGCCTTTGCGCTCATCAAAGATCATGTCCTGCTGGGCTTGGCCGGCGCCTTGCCGGAGGTGGATGCGCAGATGAAGCAGCGGCTGCAGCCGCAAGCATTGCGTGCCCTCGTGCAGTTGATTCCCGACAGCTGGCTGCCGCAGGATGCGGGTTTTGAGGGCAAGGAAGCGCAGCGCAATGCTTACTTGAGCTTTTTCACCAGGCGACTGGAGTCTTCAGGCCTTTTCGTCCAGGAGGCGCTGCGTGCCCGTTCTGCACACGTATGATTACGCGGTCGTGCGGGTGGTGCCGCGCGTGGAGCGCGGTGAATTCATCAATGCGGGAATCATTCTGTCTTGCGACATTGAACGATTCCTGCAGGCGCGGATCGAACTGGACGAGGCAGCGCTGCTTGCATTGGATGCGCAGGTCGATCTGGGCGCGGTGCGCACGGCGCTGGCGGCCATTGCGGCCATCTGCACGGGTGGCGAGGGCGCCGGCCCGATCGGCCGTCTGAGCGCGCGTGAGCGCTTTCACTGGCTGGTCGCGCCGCGAAGCACCATCGTGCAGACCTCACCCGTTCACACGGGCCGGTGCACGGAGATGAACGCGGCGATCGAGCATCTGCTCGGGCAGATGGTGCGGCGTCAAGAGCGCAGACAGGAATCATGAATCCGATCAAGGGTGGTTGCAGTGTTCGCCTGAACCGCATGGCAGCGGTGCTATGGCTGGTGCTGTCGTTGCCGGCAGCCACCGCCCTGGCGCAGGTTCCGCCGCCGGTGCCCGCGCCGGTGCCCGCGCCGGTGCCCGGCATCGATGATCTGACCGAGATTCTGGTGCAGGCCGATGAGCCGCGTTTCGTGGCGCCCACGCGCCGCGACCGCATCGGCCGCATCTGGGCGCCGGTGTTCATCAACGGCAAAGGCCCTTACCGCCTGGTGCTGGATACCGGTGCGAGTCACTCCGCCGTCATGGCCAGCGTCGCAACCTCCTTGGGCATCGTCCCGGACGCAGCGTCCCCGGTGTTGCTGCGCGGGGTCACCGGCAACGCGGTCGTGCCCGTCATTCGCGTGGACAGTCTGCAGATCGGTGACTTGCTGATAGAGCCCGTGATGCTGCCCATCGTGACCGATGCGCTCGGCGGCGCCGAAGGCATTCTGGGAACCGAGGGCTTGATCAACAAGCGCATCTTCATCGACTTTCGCAATGATCGGATTCGCATCACGACCTCGCGCAGTGAACGCGCCAAGTTCGGTTTCATCACGGTGCCGATCAAATTTCTTCGCGGCCGATTGCTGGTGGTGGATGCATCCGTGGGCGAGGTGCGCGTGAAGGCCATCATCGACACGGGCGGCCAGGCGACCATCGCCAATCTGGCGCTGCGCGATGCCTTGAACCGGCGGCGCTTCCACATGAAATCCACCCGCGGCGATATCATCGGCGCAACCAACGCCGTGCAATCGGGGGACACCAGCGATACACCGCCGATTAAATTCGGCGGCATGGAGATACGCGGTGCGCGTGTCACCTTCGGCGACATGCATATCTTCGAGCATTGGCGACTGACGAGCGAGCCGGCCATGCTGATCGGCATGGATGCCTTGGGGATGCTCGATACCCTGATCATCGACTACCAGCGCCGCGAACTGCAGATGCTGCCTCACGCAGGATCTTGATCGCCACCGCTTCAGTGAAAACTTACGCGCTTTGCGCCATCGTCTGCGAATCGCAGCGAACCAGCCGGTTGCGGCCGGCCTTTTTGGCAGCGTAGACCGAGCGGTCTGCCGCCTCGATCAGTTCCGCCACACTGCCGTAGCGGCAGCCGCCGCCTTGCGTGGCGAGTCCGAGTGAGGCCGTGGTCGTAATCACTCCGCCGGACACTGCATGCGGTGTATTGCGCAGTTTCGTCAGCAGCCGGTCGCAGACAGCGGCTGCGGCATCCATGCCGATGCCGGGCAGCACGATGACGAACTCTTCGCCGCCGTAGCGTGCGACGCAGTCCGATGTGCGCACCACATCGAGAATCAGCTTGGCGGTACCGATCAGCACGGCATCGCCGGAAGGGTGCCCGTAGGTGTCATTGACCAGTTTGAAGCGGTCCAGATCGGCGAACACAACACTCAACGGCGAACCGTCGCGGCACGCGATGGCGAACTCTGCGGCGAGCACCTGGTCCAGATGGCCCCGATTGAACAGGCCGGTCAGCGGATCGCGCCGCTGCTTGTCTTCGAGCTCCACCGTGCGCGCTTCGAGATGGCTGGAGGACTCTTGAAGGTCGTGCACCTGTGCGATCGCCTGCAAGTTGCGGATCATCAGCAGTTCCCGCGCCTGCTCCAGAATGCTGTTGGCAGCCTCTGGATCCAGCAGCGTCGTGTCGAACAAGCGGGCAATTTCAGGAATTTCCGCGACGATGTTGGACATGATGTCGGCGAGTGCCTCGGGCTCTATGCCAAGCCACTCCTGTGCGTGATCTTTGAGAGAGTTCAGATCCGTCAGCTTCTGACCCAGCGTCAGAATGTCGACGCATTCACCGCCCAGCGCGATGCAGCGGGCCGCAATGCCCGCCGGCGCTTCGCGCAGTGCGCGTGTCGGTGCGTGACTATTCTCAACCGCGAGGCAGAGGAATTCAGGCAGCTTCCAATGATCCAGCAGCCATTTTCCCAACTCGGCGTGATCGACGCCGAGCTTCGCCGATTCGTAGGCGGACAGGTCAGCGTGTGAGGCGGATTCGGGCAGCGAGCTGTAGAAATCCGACTGCACACGGTCGATGGCCAGCACCGCGATGTCCTGCAGCAGCGCGGCTAAAAATATGTCTTCGAGATTGTTGACGCGTTGCGCGGTGGCGAAGGCGCGCGCTGCCGAGGCGCCGAGAATGGCGCGGCGCCAGAAGCTCGTATAGTCGATGCCGACGCTCTTGATCTTTTTGTAGGTGCCTACCAGCGAAAAGCTCAAGGCGAGCGTGGTCGCCGCATTCAATCCCAGTACGACCAATGCCTGGCGCAGATTGTCGCTCTTGCGCCGCTTGGAGTAGATGGGTGAGTTCGCGACGCGCAGAATCTTGGCGGACAGCCCGGGATCCTTGCTGATGGTCGCGGTCAGTTTCACGATGTCCACGTCCGGGTCGCCGGCCAGCGCAATGATCTGTTGCGCGACAGCCGGCGGGCTGGGGAAGTTGACTGCTGTTTTGAGTTTTTCTTGCAGCTGGGCGAGCATTATGTATCCTGCGATCGATTCATCCGATGTTCGCTTATCGGCAATTCAAGGAAATCCTTGAGGGATTGGATTAGTCCTTTTTGGACTATCATTGCGTTCACCTGGCGGCCAAACTGACCGTGATGATTGCTGTGGTGCATCATAAACCCCTGCCAGGCAGCGGGGTGTGATGCCGTTCGCGCATTGATCCGTATCCACTGGGGGACGTATGAAATCTGGCATTCCGATGTTTTTCGGCGCTCTGATACTCGTGGCGGCACAGACGGCATGGCCGGCCGATCAATGGCTCAGCAACGCGCAACTCATTGACGGGCTGCCCACCTCCAAGGTGCGCGCCGTGAACCTGCGCATCAGCGACGGACGCATCGCGCAAATCACGGCGGCCGCTGATCGCGCCGATGCCATCGATCTGCACGGCGCATTTTTGCTGCCGGGCTTCATCGATGCGCATTCCCACATCGAAGATCCGGCTTCGGCCAGGCGCGCGCTGCTGTCCGGCGTGACCACGGCACGCGTGCTGGGAGATGCCTATCTAAAAGGCATGGCGACACGTGATCTGGTGCGCGCAGGCTACGTGCAGGGGCCGGACATGCTGGTCTCCGGCGGGCATGTGCGGCCGCGGCTTGGCGAACCCTTCATCCTGAGTTTTCCACAGTTTGGTCAATACCTGGATGCGCCGCTACAGGGCGCCGACAATGTCGCGGCCGTGGTCCGGGCAGTGGTGGCGCGCGGCGCCGACGTGATCAAGGTGGGCGCGAGCGAACGCGCGGGACTGGCCAATACCGACCCGAGGCGGCAGGAACTGTCGTATGAAGAACTGCGGGCCGCGGTGCAGGAAGCGGGCAAGACCGGATTGTTCGTGGCCGCGCATGCTCACGACCGCCATGGCGCAAATGCGGCGGTCAGGGCAGGCGTGCGCAGCATAGAGCATGGCACCTATCTTGATGATGAGACCCTGGCGTTGATGCGCAAGCAGGGAACATTTTTCGTCCCCACGCTTGCGATCATGAGCCCCTTGAGCGATCCGCGGGGCGACAGTGCGGATGCCGTTGCGCTGCAGGTGCGCACGCTTCACATGATGCGGCCGCTGCGCGACGCGGTGCGCAAGGCACGCGCGCTGGGCGTCGTTGTCGCGGTCGGAACGGATGGCACCTATGGCGATGGCGACGAATCTGCGCGCGTGCGGCCGGGTCACGAAGTGGCGGAACTGGTCGCCTGCGGTTACACGCCGTCGGAGGCGATCACCTCTGCGACCTACAATTCCGCGCGCGTGCTGGGCATCGAGGCACGCACCGGCAGTATTGCGGTGGGGCTGGAGGCGGATCTGCTGGTGGTGGATCGCGACCCCCGCGTCGATCTCACCACGCTGTTCGAACCGATGCTGGTGGTGAGCAACGGCAAGGTGGCATTGAACCGGTTATCGCAGCGCTGAAGCGGCGCAGCGCCGCTCAGGGCGTCCCGGCGGCCGCCAGAATCAGCCGCGCGAGTCCTTCGTAGTCGCCGTCGAAATGGTGGCCGCCCTTGACCTTGACGATCTTCACGCGGGCGGGGTCGAGTCGGGGGCACAAGGAGTCGTCCTCGTCCGCGCCATAGATGCACAGCACCGGCATGCCGCTGATGCGGTTCACCTCGGGCATGGTGGCCGGCCCTGAGTTGTCGTCCTTGACCCAGTTGGTCAGGTGAAACTCGAACAGGGCGTGCTCGGACATGCCCATGACGGCGGCCAGCGCCACCCGCGCGCGGGTCGCGTCAGGCAGGCGGTTGACGGCGAAGGGCAACACGTCGGCGCCTTGCGAATAGCCGATCAGCAGCACGCGTGATTTCTGCAGGTGCGCAAGGTAGTAGCGGATGATCCGGTCGGTGTCGGCGGCCACTGCATCGGGTGTACGCGGGGTCCAGTAGTAGCGCAGGGAATCCAGCCCCACGACGGGAATGCCTTTGGCCGTCAATGCGGCGGCGACGTCCTCATCAAGGCCTGCCCATCCGCCATCGCCCGACATGATCAGCGCAAAGCTATCCGACTGCACGACGCCGGGCTGCGCCGGCAGGTAGATCACCGGCAGGTCCCCCAATGCGGCGGGCGGCAGGGGGCGGGGCTTGGCAGGATTCTGTGCGGCCAACTCATCGGTTGCCGCGAACAACTGAGGAAGGCCCGCCGGGGCTATCACCTGGCCGCGCAACACCTTGGGCACCGTGATGGTCTTGGCGCCGGGTACTTGCGCTGCGAAGGCGCGCACCGCATCCGCCTTGCAGGCGCGGTCGCCGTCGGCCTGCAGATCGATCCATGGATCACCCATCTTGGACGAAGGCAGCAGTTGCATACGATGAGCGCGGCCATGCGGTGCGAATTCGAATCCGGTTCCCTTGCAAAGGGGCTTGCGCAGCACCAGCGTCGGGCAGAATCCGAGCGTCAACGCACCGGCAAAGGTGTCGTGCGGCGACTGCGCAAGCACTGCATACGCCAGCGTCGCGCCTGACGCATGGCCCATCAAGACCGGCGGCAAGTACGTGGGCAGGTGAAAATAGGCCTGAATGAAATGGCTGAGGTTTTCCAGATCGCCATCCGGGAACCCGCACTGGCCGCCGTCGGCTTCCAGTCTGGCTCTGAACGTGCGGACATCGATGCCCGCAACCAGCGCGCCGTGTGTCGCCAACTGCCGTGCCGCTTCGTCAAGCCCCGCGTTCCAGCCTTGATCACCGGATAGAAACAGCACCACGGAGGCCGGAGCGGGACTCGCGGAATACACGACAAAGTCCTTGAAGCGGCCGTGACTCATGCGCTTCACGGTCGGCGCAGGCGAAGAAGCCGGCGTGGCATCGGGTGCAGCGGTGGAATTACCGCTGGAGCAGAGCGTCAAGCCGAGGATCATCAATACAGCGGACAAGCGCCTCGGCGGCTGGAATCGTTTCATGCGCTACGGTATACGAGATTTTGTTTTGAGCCGCAATGCATTGGATATGACCGATACGGAACTAAAGCTCATGGCGAGCGCGGCGATCATGGGCGAGAGCAGCCAGCCGGTGAAGGGGTAGAGAACGCCGGCGGCCAACGGCACACCAAGGGCATTGTAGAGGAAGGCGAAGCCAAGATTTTGTTTCATGTTGGTGATCGTCTGTTTCGAAATGACCCGCGCTGTGGCGATACCGCGCAAGTCTCCCTTGATCAACGTGACTTGTGCGCTGTTCATCGCCACGTCCGTGCCGGTGCCCATCGCCACGCCCACATCCGCCTTGGCCAGCGCCGGTGCGTCGTTGATGCCGTCACCCGCCATGGCGACGATTCTGCCCTCGTTCTGCAGCCGGGCGACCAGCGCCAGTTTGTCGGCCGGTTTGACCTCGCCGTAAAAGTCAGCAATGCCCAGTTGAGCGGCAACGGCCTTGGCCGTCGTCATGCCATCCCCGCTGGCCATGATCACGCGCACCCCCGCCTTCTTCAAGGCAGCCAAGGCATCCGCAGTGCTCGGTTTTATGGGATCGGAAACGGCCAGCAGTCCCGCCGCCAAGCCATCCGCCGCCAGATACATCACGCTGGCACCTTGAGTCCGCAGGCCCTCAGCGGCCGATAGCAGGCCGTCGATGGGTATCTTGAGCTGTGTCATCAGGGCGGTGTTGCCCAGCGCCAATTGCTTGCCCTCCACCTGGCCGCGAACGCCGAGGCCGGCCAGGGATTCAAAGCCCTCCGGCTTGTCCAGAACCAGCCCGCGGTCTCTTGCCGCCCGCACGATGCAATCCGCCAGCGGATGCTCACTGCCCTGATCCAGACTCGCAGCCATCCGCAGCACTTCCTCATCGCTGTGGCCGGGCGATGCGATGACGCGATCGATGGCCGGCTTGCCGGCCGTGAGCGTGCCGGTCTTGTCGATGATCAGCGTGTCCACTTTGCAAAAGTTTTCAATCGCCGCCGCATCCCGAAACAGCACGCCCCGAGCGGCTGCTTCACCGGTGGCGACCATGATGGACATGGGCGTCGCCAGACCCAGCGCGCAGGGGCAGGCGATGATGAGCACCGCGACGGCGTTGATCAGTCCGTAGACCCAGCTCGGATCCGGCCCGAACAGGCCCCACACCAGCAACGTGATCAACGAGACGCTGACCACCGCCACGACGAAGTATCCCGCCACCTGATCCGCCATGCGCTGCATCGGCGCCTTGGAGCGCTGTGCCTGCACCACCATCTGCACGATGCTCGCCAGCACCGTCTGCGCGCTGACGCGCTCCGAGCGCATTGTCAAGGCGCCGGTCGTGTTCATCGTCGCGCCGATCAGCTTGTCCCCGATGCGCTTGGTCACCGGCACCGGCTCACCCGTGAGCATGGACTCATCCACCGCGCCACCGCCGTCAATCACGATGCCGTCGACCGGGACTTTCTCACCGGGACGTACGCGCAGTGTGTCCCCGACGTGCACGTGGGTGAGAGGAATGTCCTCTTCGGTGCCATCGGCATTGATGCGTCGCGCCGTCTTCGGCGCCAGGCTCAGCAGCGACTTGATCGCCGCGGAAGTCTGCGAACGCGCCCGCAGTTCCAGAATCTGGCCGAGCAATGTCAAGGAGATGATCACCGCGGCGGCCTCGAAGTACACCGACACGCGGCCCATCGCGAGGAAGGAGGCGGGAAACACGGAAGGCGCAACCGTGGCGACCACGCTGTACACGAATGCGGCCGAGGTTCCCAAGCCGATCAGCGTCCACATATTCGGGCTGCGATGAAGCAGAGACTGCACCGCGCGCTCGAAGAACGGCCGGCCCGCCCACAGGACGATGGGCAATGACAGCGCCAGCTCGATCCAGCTCTGCGTGGACATGGCAAACCACTGCAGGCGGTGCCCGGCCATCGCGAGAACCGTGACGATCAGGGTGAGCGGCAACGTCCACAGGAAGCGCCGGCGGAAGTCGGTCAATTCGACGTTCTCGCCTTCCTCCAGGGTCGGCATTTCCGGTTCCAACGCCATGCCGCATTTCGAGCAGGCGCCGGGATGGTCCTGGCGTATTTCCGGGTGCATCGGGCAGGTGTAGATCGCAGCGGCGATTGCGGGTTCCGCAGGTCCCGGCACCGGCACACCCGCGCCGGTGGCCAGGTATTTTGCCGGATTCGATGTAAATTTTGCCTTGCACCCCGCGCAGCAGAAGTATATCGCCTTGCCCTGGTGATGCATGCTATGCGGAGACTGTTCGGTGACTGTCATTCCGCAAACGGGGTCTTTCAGGGGATGCATGGGGACATTATCTCACTGGCGACCCTCCAATGGCAGCCGCAGAGGCTCGTCTCGCCACAGCCCTGAACGGGTTTATCAACAATTGCCATGCGGAACCCAGTCGGCGGGTTTCTTCTTTGCCCAGACCAAGGCTCAACGTTTCCTGTCGCTGCGGGACGTAGAGCGTACCGAAAATCCAATCCCACACGGCAAATTCCGATCCGAAATTGCGGTCGAAGTGTCGTGGATCTGAGCTATGGTGGATCTGGTGTTGCGCCGGACTGATAACAACATGCTCGACCGCCGGCCCAAAAGACAGCCAGATGTGTGAGTGGCGTAGATTTGCGCCGAACAGATAGAAAGCGAAGCGGAAAACGTTGACGCCAAGAATCGTCACGGGCGCCAACCCTTGCGGGAATACGTAGAGGAACGTCGCGGTGACAAACCCGGTGATGATTGCCTCGGCCATCGCTTGCAGCAGCATGTCGACCGGATGCGATCGGTAGAAACTGATGGGCGTCAATACCTCAGCCGAGTGATGTACTTTGTGAAATTCCCAGAGCATGGGCACGCGATGCATCAACCGGTGCACCCAATACAACTTGAAGTCGGTCGCAATGATCAGCGCCGCCGAGTACAGCAGCGCGATCGTCGCGGTCGGCGTGGCATTGGGCGCAGCGGGTCCGAGCCAGTTTTGTATTGCGGAGAGGAGATGCTGCGAGACCTGTGGAGCTGACATCAGAGTCGGTACGACCAACAACGACCACGCGGGCAGCGTCACCGCCACGAATAGATAGTCAGTCAGTGCTGAAGAGTGCAGCCAAACGCTCCGCGGGAACAAGTATTCCCGCAGTGAGCGCCGTTTTCCCGGCAGGTCGTAAGTGCGGTAGGCATACAGTGCCATGATCAATGCGGATAAAAGGTAGATCCAATTGAGCCGGCTCTTCGGAGACAGTGCTTTATGCGCAAGCGTTGCGAGAAGAGTCGAGAAGTGGGAACCGAAGTCTATTTCAGTCATTGGGTCTGTGTCATTCGCCTGACGGCAGGGTATCGAAGCCGTCTCAGGTACCTAGTTAGTAGTTCACACATTTGCTGGATTTTCAAAGAAATAAATCAGGTGTTCTGGTTGAGGCGCGCTACGTGGTGCCACGGATAGCTTGAGTAGTCCGCTTATTGTAAAATCTTTGCACTGACAAAGTGGCGGCGATAGCAGGAGACTTCTCGTTTGATTTTTCATATTTCAGGTCAGCGCGCGTCGCTCTCCGCGATTTTTTTTGCGACTGCTCTGTTTCCCGTCATCAGCCCAGCGCAGGTTGTACGTACTGGATACGCAGCGCTCATTGCCGCGGGCAGCGGCAAATGTCTGGATATCAGTGGAAGTTCCACCGCCGCCGGAGCGCCCGCGATACAACAGCATTGTAGTTTCGGCTCCAATGAAATGTGGACCGCCAAGCCGTATGGCGGCGCGTTCCGCTTGGTCGTCAAGCTGTCGGGCCAGTGCTTGGGTGTG
The DNA here is from genome assembly GCA_025357635.1 of Pseudomonadota bacterium. Lineage (GTDB taxonomy): Bacteria > Pseudomonadota > Gammaproteobacteria > Steroidobacterales > Steroidobacteraceae > TMP-86. The sequence goes on along the minus strand of JANXOV010000074.1, from coordinate 4,820 downwards.
GCCGGCGGCAGCTTGGCCAGCGGTGCGCGAGCCGTGCAGAATCCATGCACGGGAGCCAAAAGCGAACTCTGGTCGTTTGTGCCGGTTGGCAGTGCGTTTCATATCGTGTCGGTCAGCAGCGCGCAATGTCTCTACGTTTCGAAAGGCAGCAGCGCCGATGGGACGCAGATTATTCAGTCACCGTGCACTACGTCCGCAGCCATGAATTGGATTGTTTGGTCAGGCCTGTTGATGCCGTCATCGCCAGCAAATCTCCAGGCGGATCACAGCGGCCAGTGTTTAGTCGTTGCGGGTGCAAGCAAGACGGTGGGGGCGAATGTAGTTCAGTACCCGTGTTCGGGTGCAGCCGGTGAGCAGTGGTCGTTCGTCGCATCCGGCGGCTATTTCCGGGTCGTTTCCAATAACAGCGGGCAGTGCTTGACGGTGAGCGGCGCCAGCACCGCCAGTGGCGCGAAAATTGTCCAAGATACCTGTGCCAGTGCCTCCAACAAGCTGTGGACGCTGACACCTTACGGAGCGGGCGCCTATCAAGTCCGCGCGTTCAACAGCGGTATGTGCGTTGCGGTGTCCAACGCAAGCAATGCCGCCGGCGCGCAGGTGGTGCAGGCGTCCTGCGGCAGCTCGAGCAGTGGTCTATGGAGTGTGTCTCTTGCGGCGACGCCCTCCAAATGGACGTCGGTCATTCCGCTCTCGGTCGACCCCATTGCGATAGCGAACTTGCCCAGTGGCGAGATTCTCATGTGGTCCGCGGATAGCCAATACACGTTTCTGGGTGATATCGGTCTAACGAAAAGCAAGACGTACACAGGGATCTTCGATCCGGCGACGAACACGTCCAGTCAAGTCGTGGTCAGCAATACCGGTCACGCCATGTTTTGCCCAGGCACGGCAAATCTTGTGGACGGCAGAATCTTTGTGAATGGTGGCAGCAGCAGCCCGAGGACGAGCATTTACGATCCGGACACTGGCCATTGGGCTGGCGCTGCAAACATGAATGTGCCGCGGGGATATCAGGGAGACACACTGCTCAGCAGCGGCGCGGTTTTTACTCTCGGCGGATCCTGGAGCGGCGGCTTGGGTGGCAAGAGCGGCGAGGTCTGGAGTGAAACAGGGGGTTGGAAGCTGTTGTCCGGTGTGCCCGAAACCTCCATCGTCGGGCCCGATCCCAAGGGTGTTTACCGGGCGGACAACCACCTGTGGCTCTTTGCTGTGGCCGGTGATCAGGTGTTTCACGCAGGTCCAAGCGCGGAAATGCACTGGATCGATGCCACGGAAAGCGGTTCAATCAGATCGGCAGGTAGTCGTTCAGATGACGCGTACAGCATCAATGGCAATGCGGTTCTTTACGGTGTCGGTCAGATATTGAAAGTGGGTGGTGCACCCGCGTACAGCGATGTCAACGCCAGCGCTGCCGCCTATCGCATCAATATCAATGGCGGCGTCAGCGTCACCAAGCTTGCGCCGATGGCCTTTCCGCGCGCGTTCTCGAATGCCGTGGTTCTGCCGAACGGTCAGGTCGTGGTTGTCGGCGGCCAAACCTATCCGGTTCCCTTTACCGACAGCACGGCCGTCCTCACGCCCGAAATCTGGGATCCGTCGACCCGTGTGTTCAAGCGCCTGTTGCCGATGAAAACACCTCGCACTTACCACAGCACGGCGATTCTGATGGCCGACGGTCGCGTGTGGGTGGGCGGTGGCGGTCAATGCGGAGCCAGTTGCATCGCGAATCATTTCGATGCGGAAATCCTGTCGCCACCCTACTTGTTAAATGCCGATGGCAGCACAGCCACAAGACCCGGGATCACCCGCGTGGCCGCCACGACAAGCCTCGGCTCGATGCTGCCCATCGCTACGGATGGTCCCGTCACGTCCTTTACACTGATCCGGTTATCCTCGGTCACGCACACCGTCAACAATGATCAGCGGCGGATTCCCCTGAATATTCTGTCCACCGGCGGGGCGACGGCGTATACGGTACAGATTCCATCGGACTCGGGCGTGGTGCTGCCGGGCTATTACATGCTGTTTGCGTTGAATGGAAACGGAGTTCCGAGTGTCGCGGCCACGATTCTTATTGGATGAGCCCGTCCGAGTCTGGGTCTCGTGTCTGGTTGCCGTCTTGCTCAGCGGACCGACGTTGTTTGTGAATGCCGGTGCGTCCCCAACATCGCTGCAGCGGGGGGCATCCCTCTTTGCCGGACGGGAGGCGGTGAGCGGCCGCATCCGCGGACATGAGTTTGCTCTGCCGGCGCGCGTGGTCCGCTGCGCCAACTGCCACGCGTCGGCCATGATCGCAGCCCCGCAGGGCGCCACCGCACCACGCCTCGATGCACGATTCCTCACTACCGCACGGGCCCGGCGAGGAGGACCACCGACCGCCTATGATCAGCAAAGCTTTTGCCGCGCGCTGCGTGATGCCGTCGATCCGGGTTTCATCATTCTGGCCCGCGAGATGCCGGTGTACCAGATCGACGATTCGCAATGCGCCAGCCTGTGGTTGTTTTTGACCGAGGGGAGCAGGCATGACGGGGCTCACTAGGCGATCCTTCCTCGCAGGCGCCGCCGGCCTCGCTGCGCCACTGTGGGCACTGGGCCAGGCGCCGCCGTCGAGTCATGGGCGGGTGGTGCCGCCGCTGCCGCTGCCAGACCTTGAGGTCACACGGCATGATGGAGTGCGCACGCGTCTTGCCGCGTTGACCGACGGCAAGGTGACGGCACTGCACCTCATGTTCACGCGCTGTCCGTCCACTTGTCCTATTCAGGCGGCGATTTTTCAGCGCGTTCAGACGCTGCTGCGCGAAGCTCACACAGACGCTCAGCTGCTGTCCCTGAGCGTCGATCCAAAAAACGATACGCCCGAGGCGCTGGCCGCTTGGCTGCGGGAGGTGGGAGCGGGCGAGGGGTGGGCCGCGCTGCGGCCGCACGTCGCGGATCTTCCCGTGTTACAGGGGGTATTTGGCGCGCGATCAAGCAGTGCGGATAGTCATTCGACGCAGGTCAGCGTCATCGACCGCCGCTCGCGCGTCGTCTGGCGCAGCATTGAGCTGCCGGCTCCGGAGGAGATCGTCGCGGTGCTCAAGCAAGTCTGAGGACTTCCACTGGTTGATTGACTTCGATACTGGCATGGGTCGCGATCCGTGCTATTGACGGCGGACAATGTAGGGGAATTTCCCCGACGGGCTGAGCGGGATCTCGCTGACAATGTCAAATCTCACCACGCAATTCTCGCCCATGACGCTTCTAATCTTGCGCGTAATGTCGTCATAGTCGAGGCCGACGGTTGTCTTGTTGAAGCCAGTCTCCGGCACCAAATTGATCGTGAGGGATCCGTCGAGCTCTTGCACGACCTGATATTGCCGCAGCGTACCGGCATCCCAGCTCATGCGAAACGACATGATGAAGTACAAGGGGTCGATTTGCTCGCCACGGGAATTGACGAACGCTTCCACCAGGCGCCCCGACACCGATCCGAGCAACGGAAAGGTTCGTCCGCAGGTACATTGCCGCTTTGTCAGAAGCCCCCGATCACCCAGCCGGTACCGAATGAACGGAAACGCGTAGTTGGCGAGGGCGGTGATGGTGAGTTCGGCTTCCTGCTCCATGACAGTCTGTCCGTCGGCATTGATGGTTTCGATCACGGCCAAGTTGCTGGAAATGTGATGGCCGTTTCGTGCCAGGCATTCGCATGCAACGCCCCCCACTTCACGCGACCCGTAAGCGCTCAATACGGGAGATCGGAATGCCTGTTCAATGGTCTTCACCACGAATGGGTATACCGTGGAACCGCCCAGCACAATGGCGGCCGGACGGTGCATTGCGATGCCGTGAGAATTGATGTATTTCGCCACCGCATCGATTCCGTCCCGAAAGCACCACAGGAGCTTGGGGCGCCAGACATTGATCTCTTCGATAATTTCCTTGATGCGTTCTTCGGACAGATACCACGCACCTTGATATCGGCGATTGTAGATGTAGTTCTCAACGCGCTTCAGGATTCCGTGGGTGCCTTTGTTCAAATCGCCTTCGTTACCCCAGATCTTTATTTCCGAGTCGCCAAGCCGCTTGCCGAGCACCCCAAACTGGTAAATCCTTGTTCCCATGTTCAATGCCCAATGGACATTGTCCTGGGGGAAGCGGATCGGTACGCCGGTGGTGCCTCCCGAGGTGATGACTTCGACGCGGCGGCCGTCCGGCATTTTTTGCGCCCAAAGGCGCTTGCCCTGTGTCCGAATGATGTCCTTGGTAAGGAATGGAATGTCTTCGAACCGGTCGAGATTGACGGCACCGCCGCGGACCGCGCCGCAGGACTCGAGTACGTCGTGGTAGTAGTCGGTGTTGTTCCAGGCATGGAGCAACAGCCGCTCCAGTCGTTGCTGCTGCAGCTCAAGGATCTTTGCCGGCGGCGCCCGTTCGAGCGACTCGATCAATTGGATCTCGCGTAGTACTTCGCGGTTTGTCGCCTGCAGGGCAAACTTGATTGCGGGTTCGCGCCAGTTCATCGCTGCTGATTCTCCTGACGGTGATCAAGGCTCGATTGGAGCACGAATTCACACTACCATATGCGCGGTGCGGTCAAAAACGTATAGGTACAATCGGCATTGATTTCCCGACAAGATTTCGACACCGGCTGTTAAACCAGCTTTCAAGGCAGTGAGTGCAATATGATCAATTGGCGAAGACCAATCATTCAGTCGATCCTCAAGATTCAAAATCGGGCCGTCGCGGATGAACTTGAGCTGATCCGCTCGATTGAAAAATCCTCACCGGCGACAATTCTCGCTGTACAGCAGGAGCGGCTGCAGCGGTTGTTGCATCATGCC
>JANXOV010000045.1 GCA_025357635.1 Pseudomonadota bacterium | reverse complement strand
GTGCCCAGTTCAAGCTGCCCGATCTCGGACCGATCGGCTCGAACGGTCTGGCCAATGCGCGGGACTTTCTGACGCCCCGCGCTCGATTCGAAGATCGCGACGGACCCTGCACGCTCATCGCGAAGTTTTCAGAAAAACTCTGGGCGGCGCCCCTGGATCACTCGCCCCTGGATGTCGTTGCCTGGCATGGCAACTACGCGCCGTACCAGTATGATCTGAGCCGGTTCAATGCCATCGGCTCGATATCCTACGATCATCCGGATCCTTCGATCTTCCTGGTGTTGCATTCGCCCAGCGATACGCCCGGCACCAGCAATATCGATTTCGCCATCTTTCCTCCGCGCTGGCTGACCATGGAGAACACCTTCCGCCCACCCTGGTTTCACCGCAACACGGCGAGCGAATTCATGGGACTGATCGTGGGCGAGTACGACGCGAAGAGCACGGGCTTCGTTCCGGGCGGCTCGTCCTTGCACAATTGCATGAGCGGTCATGGCCCCGACGCGGCCAGCTTCGACAAGGCGACGGCCATGGACACCTCGCGCCCGCAGCGAATCCAGGACACCATGGCCTTCATGTTCGAAACCCGGATGGTGCTCAAACCCTCGCACGCTGCCCTTGCGGGCACGCCACCGCTGCAGGGCGACTATATGGATCACTGGCTCAATCTGCCGAAGCGCTTCGACCCGAGCCGGCCATGAGCGTCGCACTGGAACTGAACTCGACCCACGATCCGCAGCGCCGCAGCTGGGTGGTCTCGGCCAACACGGTGGGCGGCGATTTCCCCATCCAGAATCTGCCCTTCGCGGTGTTCCGCCGCCGCGCACGCCCCGACACTTTTCGCGGCGGCGTCGCCATCGGCGATCAGATCGTCGATCTTGCCGCACTGACGCAAGCCGCGATTTTCAGCGGCGAGGCGGGCGCGGCTGCGCGGGCGGGCGCTCAGTCCACGCTTAACGCTCTCATGCAACTGGGTCCGAGCGGCGCTCATGCCTTGCGTCAAGCGTTGTCGGATGCATTGAGCGAAGGCTCGGCCATGCAGTCTGTCCTGCAACCGTGCCTGGTACCGCAGCTTGATGCCGAATACACGCTGCCGGCTCGCATCGGTGACTACACCGACTTTTTCGCCTCCATTCACCATGCCACTGCCGTGGGACGATTGTTCCGGCCTGACAATCCGCTGCTGCCCAACTATCAATGGGTGCCCATCGGCTATCACGGCCGAAGCTCCTCGATCGGCGTCTCCGGACAGCAGTTTCACCGGCCGCGCGGGCAGCGGCTGCCGCCGGGCCAGACCCTACCGGTCGTGGGCCCGAGCGCGCGCGTGGACTACGAGCTGGAACTGGGAATCTTCGTCAGCACCGGCAACGACCTGGGCGATCCCATTCCGATACACGAAGCCGAGCAGCATATTTTCGGGATGTGCATTTTGAATGATTGGTCCGCCCGCGACCTGCAAGCCTGGGAATACCAGCCGCTGGGTCCGTTCCTGGCCAAGAATTTCGCCACCACCATTTCACCATGGATCATCACCCTCGAGGCGCTGGCGCCGTTTCGCGTGCCGTTCACGCGCCGCGCCGAAGATCCCGAGCCGCTGGACTACCTGAGTTCCCCGGCCAATCGCGCCGGCGGCGCCATCGATATTCGCATCGAAGCCTGGCTGCAGACGGCGCTCATGCGTGAACGCGGCGCAGACGCGCAACGCCTGTCATACTCCAGTTTCCGCCATTCCTACTGGACCGTGGCGCAACTGCTCACGCATCACACGGTCAACGGCTGCAATCTGCAGCCGGGCGATCTGCTCGGCACCGGCACGCAGTCCGGCCCAATGCCGGCCGAGGCTGGCTCGCTGCTCGAGCTCAGCGTAGGCGGTGCACACCCGGTGCAGGTGGGCGCGGAAGAAAACCGCACTTTTCTACAAGACGGGGATCGTGTGATCCTCAAGGCCTGGTGCGAGCGACCCGGAACCGTGCGCATCGGCTTTGGTGAAGCGGCCGGGCAAATGCTTCCCGCGCGCGCCGGCTGATTCGACATCCCACTTCACGACGAATCCGGAGAGCCCTCATGAGCACAGCGAATCCCATGAACACCGACGGCTTCGAGTTCGTCGAGTACGCAGCGCCGGATCCGGATCGATTGCGACAGCTGTTTGAACGCATGGGCCTGCCCGTCGTCGCGCGCCACCGCCGCAAGAATGTCACGCTTCACAATCAAGGCGACATCAACTTCATTATCAATGCAGAGGCCGACAGCTTCGCTCAGAAGTTCGCCCGCGCCCATGGTCCTTGCGCTTGCGCGATGGCCTTCCGCGTCGCCGACGCCGCCGCGGCCTACGAAAGAGCCCTGGCACTTGGCGCGCAGCCCGGCCCCACCACCGCCGGCCCGATGGAATTGAACATCCCGTCCATCCAAGGCATTGGCGGCAGCCTGATCTATCTGGTGGACCGCTACGGCGAGCGCTCGATCTATGACGTGGATTTCGTCGCCGTAAAACCGACCGCGGGTGCAACGTCAGCCGGGTTGACCTGCATCGATCATCTGACGCACAACGTGCATCGCGGCAACATGAACGTGTGGGCGGAGTATTACCAGCGCCTGTTCAACTTCCGCGAGATCCGCTATTTTGAAATCGAAGGCAAGCAGACGGGTCTGTTCTCGCGGGCATTGACCTCTCCCTGCGGCAAGATCCGCATCCCCATCAACGAAAGCCAGGACGACAAGAGCCAGATCGAAGAGTATCTGCGCGAGTACCAGGGCGAAGGCATTCAGCACATTGCGCTCGCCTCAGACGACATTTACGCCTCCGTTGATGCGCTGCGCGCCAATGGCGTGGAGTTTCAGGACACCCCGCCAACCTACTACGAGAACATCCCCACTCGGATCGAAAAGCATGAGGAGGCGATTGCTCAGTTGCAAAGCCGTGGAATTCTCATCGACGGCAGCTTGCAAAGCGGCATACTCCTGCAGATCTTCACCAAGAACGTGATCGGCCCGATCTTCTACGAGATCATTCAGCGCAAGGGCAATGAGGGATTTGGCGAAGGCAATTTCCGCGCGCTGTTCGAATCGATCGAGCTGGATCAGCAGCGGCGCGGCGTCATTTGAGCGGCCGGTTTCGGTCTAGGCAACGGTTTGAGGGCGCCGCCGGCGAATGAATCTCGAAAAAATCAGGAACCTGCGGCCAGCGTCCGTTGAACAAGACTTCAAGGCGCGCGATGCCATTGTGTACGCCCTGGGTCTTGGCTACGGCACCGATCCGCTGGATGAATCCGAATTGCCGTTCGTCTACGAAGCCGGCCTCAAAACCGTTCCCTCCGTCTGCTCAGTCCTGTGTCATCCCGGGTTTTGGCTCCAGGATCCGCAGTACGAGGTGAATTGGATCCGGCTGCTCCACGCAGAACAGGACTTCACGATCCTGCGTCCGATCCCCGCGACGGGCCACTTTCATGCCGAGCATGAAATTCTCGGGATCCAGGACAGGGGACGCGACAAGGGTGCAATGCTGTGCGTGCAAAAAACCCTCTATGAATCGAGTCGTTCGGATGCGCTTGCAACGGTACGCTCCTCCATCTTGCTTCGTGGCGACGGCGGTCAGGGCGGCTTTGGGTCCGTCGGTGAAGCGCCCGGTGCACTGCCGAAACGTGATCCGGAGCGCGTGGTGGAAATCTCGACACTTCCCAGCGCGGCATTGATCTACCGGCTGAGCGGCGATTGGAATCCCTTGCACATCGACCCGGCGATCGCCCGCAAGGCCGGATTTGAGCGGCCCATCCTGCACGGCCTGTGCACACAAGGCATCGCCTGCCGGGCGCTGCTTCGCACCTATTGCGGCAACGACCCTACGCGATTGCAGTCGCTGTTCACTCGTTTCAGCGCTCCGGTTTACCCGGGCGAAACCATTCGCTTCGAGTTCCATGAAATCGACGAGTGCATCCGTTTTAAGGCCATCGTGAAGGAACGCGCGGTCGTGGTGCTTGACCGATGCAGCGCTACGCTACAACGCTGACACCGAAGTGCTTGGTTTCTTGCGCTGCAGGCCGGAGCGTTTGCAGGAGGCCACCAGTTCATTGCGTTGATTAAACGCACGATGCGCGAAAACGACGATCCCCTGGTCGGGGCGCGACTTGGACTCGCGAAGCTCAAGGACCTCCGTCTCCACGCGCAGCGTGTCGCCGATGAAAACCGGCTTGGGAAACCGGACTTCATCCCAGCCCAGATTGGCCACGGCCGTTCCCAGCGTGGTGTCGCCTACGGATATTCCAACCATCAATCCCAGGGTGAACACCGAGTTGACGAGGCGCTGCCCGTATTCAGTGCCCCGCATGTATTCCTCGTCCAGGTGCAACTGCGCCGGATTGTGCGTCATCGTCGAGAACAGGATGTTGTCTGTCTCCGTCACAGTGCGCCGGATGGCATGACCAAACACCTGTCCCACACGCAGCTCGTCAAACCACAGTCCAGCCATTTCATGCTCCCGATTTCAAGGTCCCGATGATACTGCAGCTTGACGCTGCAGCGAAGGCAGACAGATCATGCCGGCCGCACGCGATACGACTGCGCGCCGTACCCCACAAGATGGCCGGTGTGCTTTAGAATGCAGTTTTTCGCGGGATTTGCACCGCCGGGATCGGGGTTTGTGGAGAAGCCTTTAGATGACAATCAATAGTCCCGATTCACCCGTTGTGCTCACGCATCTGCAGCGCCTGGAGGCCGAGAGCATCCACATCTTCCGCGAGGTGGTGGCGGACGCGGCAAACCCGGTCATGCTCTATTCGGTGGGAAAGGATTCGGCCGTCATGCTCGAACTGGCGAGGCGCGCATTTTACCCCTCGCCTCCACCGTTCTGTCTGCTGCACGTCGACACCACCTGGAAGTTCAGAGCGATGTATGCGCTGCGAGACCGGATGGCACTCGAAAGCGGCATGAAACTTCACGTCCACCGCAATCCGGAAGCGCTGCGGCGCGGCATCAACCCCTTCGATCACGGCAGCCTGCACACGGATATTTGGAAAACCGAAGGGTTGAAGCAGGCACTGGACCTGCACAAGTTCGATGTGGCCTTTGGCGGCGCGCGTCGGGACGAGGAAAAGAGCCGCGCCAAGGAGCGAGTGTTCTCGTTCCGCTCTGCCAATCATCGCTGGGAGCCGAAGAGTCAGCGACCGGAATTGTGGAACCTCTACAACGCCAGGAAAGCCAAGGGAGAAAGCATTCGCGTGTTCCCGATCTCCAATTGGACGGAGCTGGACATCTGGCAGTACATTCACCTGCACAACATCCCCATCGTGCCTTTGTACTTCGCCGCTCCCCGCCCCACGGTGTATCGGGACGGCCTGTTGCTCATGGTCGATGACGACCGCTTCCCGCTCAAACCAGGGGAGATTCCGGTCGAACGCTCCATCCGGTTCCGCACGCTCGGCTGCTACCCATTGACCGGCGCCGTCGAAAGCAGGGCCAGCACGATTCCAGCGGTGATCCAGGAGATCCTGCTGACCACCACCTCGGAGCGCCAGGGCCGGGCGATCGACCATGACCAGGCGGCATCGATGGAAAAAAAGAAACAAGAAGGCTATTTCTGATGTCCGAACGCACATACCAGCCCGATGCCTTGATCGCCACCGACATCGAGTCCTACCTGCGGCAGCATCAGCACAAGTCGCTGCTGCGCTTCATCACCTGCGGCTCCGTCGACGACGGCAAGTCGACCCTGATCGGGCGCCTGCTGTACGACTCGAAAATGATTTTCGAAGATCAGCTCGCTTCGCTCAAGGCGGACAGCAAGCGCGTCGGGACCCAGGGCCAGGAGATCGACTTCGCGCTGCTGGTGGACGGGTTGGCCGCCGAACGCGAGCAAGGCATCACCATCGATGTCGCCTATCGTTTCTTTTCCACGGAGAAGCGCAAATTCATCGTCGCGGATACGCCCGGTCACGAGCAGTACACGCGCAACATGGTCACGGGCGCATCCACCGCGGATCTGGCAGTCATCCTGATCGATGCGCGCAAAGGCGTGCTCACGCAGACGCGCCGCCACAGCTATCTGGTTCACTTGCTCGGAATTCGCAAAGTCGTGCTGGCCGTCAACAAAATGGACCTGGTGGGATACCGCCAGGATGTTTTCGACGGCATCGTGAAAGACTACCGCGCCTTCGCCGCGACCATCGGCATCGTCGACTTCCTGCCGATGCCGATTTCCGGCTTCAAGGGCGACAATATCACCGCGCCTTCGCCCAACATGCCCTGGTATACGGGCATTCCACTCATCGAGCATCTGGAAGCCGTGGAAGTGGATGCGACCGCAGATCAAGCCAAACCTTTTCGCATGCCGGTGCAATGGGTGAACCGGCCCAACCTGGATTTTCGGGGCTTCAGCGGTCTGATCGCCACCGGCGCCGTGATGCCGGGCGATGCGGTGCGCGTAATGCCCAGCGGCAAAGTAACCTCGATTTCCAGGATCGTTGCCTTGAGCGGCGATCTCAACAGGGCCGTGGCCGGTCAATCCATCACGCTGTGCCTGGCGGATGAAGTGGACTGCTCGCGTGGCGACGTGCTCACCGCCGCGGCCGCGCCGGCGCAGGTTGCCGATCAGTTCGAGTCCACCCTGGTGTGGATGTCGGAGGAGCCGATGATTGCCGGGCGCGCCTATTGGCTGAAGCTCGGTACGCAGGTCGTCACCGCGCGGATGCACGCGCCGAAGTATCAGATCAACGTCAACACGCTGGAGCACCTGGCGGCGAAGACGCTGGATCTGAATGCCATCGGTGTTGTGGAAATCGCGACGGACAAGCCCATCGTGTTCGAGCCCTACGCCGAGAATCACACCCTCGGCGGATTCATCCTGATCGACAAACTGAGCAATGCCACGGTCGCCGCCGGCATGCTGCACTTCTCCTTGCGGCGCTCGCAAAACGTTCATTGGCAGGCGCTGGACATCACCCGCGAAGCGCATGCCAAGCTCAAGAATCAGAAACCCGCGGTGCTGTGGTTCACCGGATTGTCCGGTTCGGGCAAGTCGACCATAGCCAATCTGGTCGAAAAGAAACTGCACCACATGAACCGCCACACCTTTCTTCTAGACGGCGACAATGTCCGCCACGGCCTGAACAAGGACCTGGGATTCACCGAAGAGGACCGCATCGAGAACATCCGCCGCGTGGGCGAACTGGCAAAGCTGATGGCCGATGCCGGCCTCATCGTCATCACCGCCTTCATTTCACCCTTTCGGGCCGAGCGCGAAATGGTCCGCAAGATGCTGCCCGAGACCGAGTTCTTTGAAGTCCACATCGACACGCCACTCAGCGTAGCCGAGGCGCGCGACGTCAAGGGCCTGTATGCCAAGGCGCGCGCCGGACAGCTGAAGAACTTCACCGGCATCGACAGCCCTTATGAACCGCCGGTGAATCCCGAGATTCACATCGATACCACGCAGGTGAGTTCTGACAAGGCGGCCGACCTGATCGTCGAGGAATTATTGAAATGAACGATGCCGAGCTTGCCGGTCACATCGCCGACACAGCCGGCAAGATATTGCTGCTATTGCGCGGCTCCTCGCTGTTCGAAGGCAAGACCTTGGGCAAGGCCGGCGATCGCCTCGCCAACGCCTTTATCATGGACGCGCTGGCGCATAACCGCCCCCACGATGCCATCTTGAGCGAAGAGGAAAAGGACTCCCTGGCGCGCTGCAGCGCCGACAGGGTCTGGATCGTCGACCCGCTGGACGGAACGCGCGAATATGGCGAGGGCCGCAGCGACTGGGCGGTGCACATCGCGCTGGCCATCCACGGTGAGGCGCAGATCGGCGCCGTCGCCCTTCCCGGGCTGTCGCTGACACTATCTTCCGCGTCGCCCCGGCCGCTGCCCTCGCGGGCCGGCGCGCCGCGCATGGTGGTCAGCCGCACCCGCCCCGCGCAGGAAGCGCTGAGCGTGGCGCAGACGCTGCAGGCCGAACTCATCCCGATGGGATCCGCGGGAGCCAAGGCCATGGCCGTGGCGCGTGGCGAAGCGGACATCTATCTGCATTCGGGCGGTCAATACGAGTGGGACAGCTGCGCCCCGGTCGCCGTCGCAACGGCGGCCGGACTGCATGTGTCGCGCATCGACGGTTCGGTCTGTCTTTACAATCGCGAGAATCCGTACATGCCGGACCTGCTGATCTGCCGTCGGGAGTTCGCCGCGCCCGTGTTGAACGCGCTCGCGGCTTTACCCCGGTAGCACCTAAGGCAACCGCTTCATCCTAGCCTTGATTTCCCGCCACAACGACGCATAGGTCTGCCCCGCCGCGCTGCCCGGCGCATAGAAGGACAGCGGCGCGCGCCGGATGGTCATGCGTTCGATCTCACTGGAATACGGCACCTCCGTTGCCAGAATCTGCGGATACAGCTCCCGGGTGCTGTCGATCAGCTCACGATGCAGACTCCTGCGCCGGTCCACCATGGAGAAAAACGGCAGCAGCACCAGGTCGGTCCAATGACTCTGCGCGATGAACTCCTGCAGCTGCGTCAGCATGCGCACCGACAGTGGCGTCGGCACTAGCGGCACCACCACCGCGTCGGCGGCTCGCAGCGCATTCTCGGACAGCAGCGAAATCCCGGGCGGGCAATCCAGAAACAAGGCGGCATAGTCCTCGTGCAGCGATCGGCTCATTTTCAACAGCCGTTCGGTGGGACGCTTGCGCTGGCTCAAATGAACGTCGAAGTTGCGATAGGAAAAATCCGCAGGCAGCACGTCCAGATTGTCATGTCCGCTGGCAACCAGCAGTTCGCCCAGCTCACGCTTGCCGCTCACCAGTTTCTTCGCGGAAGCGCCCTCGTTGGGCTCACATCGCAGCAGATGCGTCGCCGCTCCCTGCGGATCCAGATCCCAAAGTAAAGTCCGCTGACCGCCGGCGGCATGCAGAAATGCCAGATTGACCGCGGTGGTGGTCTTCCCGACTCCGCCCTTGATATTGGTGACGGCGATGATCTTCATGGTTGCGACGACATACTGGCACAACCGCCGCTGGCTCACCACGGCCGCACCGCCGGCTACTTTATGTTCAAGAACTCGGTTCCCACGCGGGTCGCCATCTGGATCAGCGCGGGCGTCAATTCCATCGCCGCAGGTTCGCCCTTGCGGGTATGAACCCAACCCAGATACGTCGTGCCACGGGCGGCCAGAAACAACGGCAACAGCCGCAGGTGTACATCGCTCAACGGCCTGTGCTTGCGATAGCCGGCGACGACGGCATCGCGTGCTTGCTCGTAATACGGCTCGCTGCGGATGAAGTACAAGGTCGTCGCAATCTCGAACAAATGCCACCCAAACCCCGCATCGTCAAAATCGATGATGCGCACACCGCTGCTGCCGACCAGGACGTTCTCCGGCACCAGATCGGCGTGGATCAACCCATACCGGTCCGGCGTCTGGCCAAACCCGCGCAAGCCGTCGCTCACTGCCGCGCGTACATCCTGCAGCACCTGGCGCTGCGGCGGCGTCAAGGCGTCGAGCTCCCAGAACCGGCCCCAGCGCGGCTGCTCCCCGACCAACCCGTCGATATCCCACGCATGACGCGCGAACCCGGGCGGCCGTTTCCACGCGGCTGACTGATTGTGCATCCGCGCAGCCAGTTCGCCGATGGTGCGATAGGCGTGAGCAATTGCCTCCTGACTCCCCGTCACGCCGGCTTCGGCCGACCCCAGTTGATGGCCATCGATCCACTCGAACACGTCCACCTGGCGCTTCTGCTGCAATTCCTCGCATTCGACGCATTCGAACGGCTTGCCGGCCCGCGACGGCACCACGGTCGGAACCTCGATGCCGTGCGCAGCCAGCGCCTCGCACCAGCGCAATTCCGAGGTCAGCGCCGCGTCCGAGTGGTAGCCGTGACGATGTACCCGCAGCGCCATGCGCTGTCCGCCGCGCAAATGCACGGCGTACACGGCATTCTCACGCACCTTGATCGGCCTCAGGTCCACGACGTCAAGCGGCCACAGCGGCAACGCCTTGCGGGCGATGCCCAGCAGCAGCTCGCCCTGCTCCTCCGGCCGCAGTTCATTCCAGGTGCGCATCCGCTACAACCCCGCCAGCACGTCGTCCAGCGTCGAGACCAGCAAATCCGCATGCTGCGCTGTAAAGGGCATCGGCGGACGGATTTTCAGAATATTGTCGTGGATGCCGATGCGGCTGATCAGCACGCCGCGATCGCGCATGGCGTTGACGATCCGCTTGGTTTGCGTCCCCGCCGGCGCCTTCGATGTGCGGTCGGTGACCATCTCGACGGCGAAAAACATTCCATTGCCGCGCACATCACCGATGATGGCGTGCTTGTCTTGCAGACCGCGCAGCCTGTCGATGACGTAGTTGCCAACCTTGCAGGCGTTGACCAGCAGCTGCTCGCGCTCGATCACCTCCAGCACCGCCATGCCGACCGCTGCGGAAACCGGATTGCCGCCGAAGGTGTTGAAGTACATGTTACGGCTGGCGAAGGATTCCACCAGATCCGCGCGCGCCACGACGCCGGCCAGCGGGTGACCGTTGCCCATGGGCTTGCCCATGGTGACGATGTCCGGCAAGGCCCCGAGCGCAGCGTGTCCCCACATATGCGTGCCGAAGCGCCCGAAGCCGCCCTGCACTTCATCGGCGATCAACAGTCCGCCCGCCTCGTGAACAATTTGCGCCGCCTTGTGCAAATAGCCGGCCGGCACCATCGGCAGGCCCTCGCTGGAGTACGCCGTGCAGATGAGCATGCCCGCAAGCTTCACGCCGTGCGCTGCAAAGTCTTCGACAGCGCGGCGAACATCCGCCGCGTACGCATCGGACAGCGCATCATCGTTGCGCCCGTTGCGGTCGCGATACGGATCGAACACCGGAACCGCACGCACGAAGGGCCCGCGCTTTTCGGGAGGGGTGAACAACGTGCTGATCTGGGAAACGGCGGCCGTGTTCCCATGATAGGCAAAAGCCGTGGCGATGATGCCTGCATTGCCGGTGCATTCACGCGCGATGCGCAGCGCGAGTTCATTGGCTTCGCTCCCCGTGCACACGAACATGACGTTTGCCAGCGAGGCGTCGAATGTCGACAACAGACGTTCGGCGTAGTTGACGATGGTTTCGTCCAGATAGCGCGTATGCGTATTCAGCGTTGCCGCCTGTCGGTGCAGCGCATCGACCACGTGAGGGTGACAATGTCCCACATGCGGGACATTGTTATACGCATCCAGATAGCGTTTGCCGTCCGCGTCGAACACCCACACACCCTCGCCGCGCACCAGATGCAACGGCTTCTCGTAGAACAGCGGGGAATGCCGTCCCAGAACCCGGAAGCGCCGCTCGAGCAACGACAATGAATTCATGACGCGGTCATGTCAAAGGCTCTTGTAATACGCATCCAGCACGATCGGACTCTCCGGCAGCGTCGAACCGCCATCGACCACGATGGTCTGCCCCGTGATGTAGGCTGCCTCCTTCGAGGCAAGAAACAACATCGTGTTGGCAATGTCGCTGGGCGCGCCGAGTTTGCCGATGGGAATGCACGCGGCCATTTGCGCGATTTCCTCGTCGGTGCCAAGCGCCTTCATCGCCGGTGTCAGAATGTAGCCGGGTTCGACCCCGTTGACCGTGATGCCGTCGCGCGCGTACTCGAGCGCGGCGGTCCGGATCAGGCCGTTCATGCCGGCCTTCGAAGCGGCGTAGTGCGCGGTTCCCGGCATGGCCACATTCGGACCGGTGACTGAGGAGGTGAATAGAATCCGTCCGCCGCCGCGCTTGCGCAAATGCGGCAGAGATTCCTGAATGATCCAGAAGCCGGCCTTGAGATTGACCGCCAGTGTGCGGTCCAGATCCTCATCCGACAGCTGCTCGATGGGAATGACCGGATAAACGGCCGCATTGTGAACCACGATGTCGAGTTGCCCATAGGTCGCCACCGTGTGCGCGACCGCGCGCCTGACTTCATCGTGCCGGCCGATGTCGGCCTGCAGCAGTTTCGCATCGCCACCGCCCTTCACGATGGAATCCGCCACGGCCTGGCCGTTGGCGGCCGTGCGTGTCGCAATCATCACCTTGGCCCCGGCTGCCGCGAAACAGCGCGCGATTCCCTCACCAATGCCCTGCCCCGCACCCGTCACCAACGCAACTTTTCCGCGCAGATCTCCGATCATGGCAATTACCTCTGTGTTGAGAGCGAATGGGCGCGGCGCTGCTGCGTCAGCACCGGCGGCAAAATGAACAACCAGCTGGCGATGAACAATCCGATGGCGATCCAGTTCACCGGCGCATAGCGGCCCTCGGAAATGACGCTGGCCGCCAGCGCCGGCCCGATGGCCAGCCCGATCATCTGCATGGCCACCGCCTTGACGACGACGCGGCCCCGCCGGTCGAAACTAGCCATGGAGCCGAGCAGGTACGGGTGAGTCATGTTCCAGAAGAAATTGTAGAGACTGACCCAAATGGCGAACGGCGCGTACTGGAAATGTCCGATCAGAAACAGCAAGCTCAGCGCGCCGCCCAGTATGCCCACGCTCAGAGGGCGCCAGCGACCGAAGCGGGATCCGACCATGGCGGCCAGAAACGCGCCGGCGACGCCTGCCAATTGCGACACCGTCAGACTGCTGGCCACCTGCTGTTCACTCAAGCCGCCGGCCACGCCGATCAGAAACAAATAAGCCCACATGAGGCCTTGCGCAACGAAATACGAAAGCATCGCGAACAGGGCCAGCCATTGGAGCGGAACGGGAAGATTCACCGCATCCGCCTCCACGTGTGCGGCACTCTCACCGTTCGCAGGCATCGCGCCAACCAGCGGCAACGCCGTCAGCGGAAACAGCGTCAGAAACACCAGCACGCCGACCATGCCATTCCAGGCAAAGGCCGCCGGCATGAAGTACAAACCGATGGCGCCATAAAGAAGTACCCACATGATCAGATAGCCGAAATTGCGGTCCGGTTTGTCGGTGAGGCCCACGACGGTGAATCCCAGTGAAATGAGGCTGCCGGCACCGGCTCCACACAAGAATCGCAGCACCAGAAAGACAGTCTGATCTTGAACGAATACGCAGGATAGATTCGTGATCGCCATGATCAGCAAAGAGGCGACGGTGACCGTTCGCCAATCGAAGCGGTGTGAGAAGAACGTCATCAGCAGCGTGGTGGCGGTGATGCCCCACACCTCGATCGATGCCGCGTAACCGGCCTTCTGTTCATCGAATCCCAGGCTCTGCACGAGCCCCTGGACGAATCCGGGCTGGATGATGAACACCTCGGCGCCGATGCAGCTAACCAGAATGGCGGCCGTCAGCCGCCACGGATGCACATCCGTGACGGCCGCGGGCGCGGAGTTTGCTGCCTGCGTCATGAGCTCTTGGCCGGTGTGGCTATCGGCCCCAGTTGTAACGAACGCCAACGCCATACGTGCGCGGAGTGCCGTACACACTCTGATTGGAGCCGGTGAACCCCGACAAATCCAGGTTGTAGACGCGATACTCCTTGTTCGTCAGGTTTCTCACGTAAGCCGAGACATCCCACTTGCCATCACCGGTGTTGTAGGCAAGGCGTGCGTTGGTCAGCGCATACGACGGTTCGCGATCCACTTGAGCGTTGATCAACTCCAGGTACTGGACCGCATTCCATTTGGTATCGGCCGACACCGAGGCCGTGCCGCCGGCCACCGCCCATTCATAGCGGGCGACTGCGTTGATGCTCCAGCGTGGCGCCTGCGGCATTTCCGCCGTGATGAATACACCCCCCGGCGTCGGCACGTTGGCCACCGAGGTTTCCAGATGTGAAATGCCCACCTGCAGATTCAGTCCGTGCAGCGGAACGATGGCAAACTCCAGCTCGCCGCCCTTCACCTTGGCGTTCACGTTCTCCACGACCTGTGTCGCGACGTTCAGAAAGAAGCCCTGATAGTCCTTGTAGTCGTAGTAAAACGTTGCCGCGTTGATGCGAGCCGCGCCATCCAGAAACGTTGACTTGACGCCCAATTCATAACTGGTCAGCGTTTCGGCCTTGTAAGGCAGCGTGCTGGGATCCACGAACCCGGACGTCGGTGCCGACCAACCGCCGCCTTTTGCGCCGCGGTTAACGCTGGCGTACAGCAACGTACCCTGCGCGGGTTTGAAGTCCAGTTCAATCTTGCCCGTGCCGATGTCGAACTTCTTGTTCGCGTCCGGGAAATCCGGCGCGACATAGCGAATGTTCTGCGGACAGGTTTCGCACACATAGGCGTAGTCGAATTTCTTGTCGTCGTTCGTGTAGCGCGCCCCGGCAATGACGGTCCAGCGCGGCGCGAAATCGTATTCCACCTGCGCAAACACCGACGGTGAACTGTTCTTGGTGGTGAACTCCGCGACGCCAAAACCAATCGGCTGGATGATGTTGGTGGTGCCAATGTCATCGCTCTTGTAGTTCAGGTAGTACAGGCCGCCCACCCAGCGAAATCCCCCGCTGGCGCCATTGAGCCGGATTTCTTCAGAGAACTGGCGATAGTGATAAAACACGTCGTAGTTGAAGATGGGGCTGGAGGAAACGTCCGAATCCTCGCCGTAGCGCTTCTGCACCCGCAGGTAGTCCGTCACCGAGGTGAGCGTCATGTCGTTGGCGAGGCGCCATGTCGCGTGAATGGTCGAGCCGATGACGGTGCGGTTGAAGATGCCGCGGCGGTCTTCGGACTGCACGAAGGGGTCGGTATTGTTCTTCGTGAAACCGAAGAAATCGGATCCGCCGGGCACGAAAACACCGCGGAACGTCCCGTCCGTCGCATCGGGAACCGACGCTCCCCAGGAATAGTTGCCCGCCGTTTCGTTGTCGTTGGTCAGGCCGTGTATCTTGATCAAATACTCGGCGCTGTCGGAGGGCTTGAACAGGAATTGCAGCCGGCCCGAATACTGCTTCTGATCGTTGATCTTGGGCCCGATCGTATTGTCGATGTAGCCCTCGTGATTGGCGGTGGCAAAGGAAAGCCGCATGGCGAGCGTATCGCTTAGGACGTGGTTGATGGCGCCTTCGCTGTTGAACGTCTTGTAGTTGCCGCCGGAGATGTCGATGAATCCGTCATTGTTGAACGTGGGCTTGTGGCTGATGTAATGGATCAGACCGCCGGTTGCATTGCGGCCGAACAAAGTCCCCTGCGGACCGCGCAGCACCTCGACCCGATCGATGTCAAACAGACTGCCTGCCAGCGCGCCGGTCGAGGCAACGTAGGCATCGTCGGCGTAGGCAGCAACGGGCGCTTCCTGATGGTCGCTGAAATCGTTCTGCGACACGCCGCGCAGGTTGTAGATGGTCACCGTGGCGCCGAATTGGTTGAATTGCATCCCGGGAACCTGCCCGGCGATAGCGGTGACGTCTTTCATGCCCAGCGACTGCAACGTACTGGAATCCAGTGCCGTCAACGACGTGCCGACATCCTGAAGGTTTTGTTCGCGCTTCTGCGCGGTCACCACGATTTCCGGCAGCTTGTCATCGTCGGCGGCCGTCTCGGCTGCCATGGCCCTGCCCGCGGATGCGAAGGAAAACCCCAGCAGCACGGCAACAGCGAAACCTATCGTTCTATTTGCATTTGTCATTCTTGATTCTCCCTAACTGATCCCTCGACATACATTACTTTTTTGGCGCAGCGGGCGCCGACTGCAACGTTCCGGTGCGAAAACTCCCCGTCATGAAAAAATCGCCCTTGCAGATCCATTGACCGTCGACCTTCGCCCAAAGAAAAAGGATGGCAAAGGTGAATGGCTTGTTTTTCGGATCCGCCGGATAAACGTGAAAATCCGCCCAATCCCAACCGGCATTGCCATTGACGAAGGTGTGGACCGACTCCACCTTCACCGTATTGTCCTTCACCACTTCCTGGTACAGCGGGCGGATGGCATCGCGCCCGACGAATATCCCTTCGCCTTCGCCGGCGGAAATCACATCGCTGGCATAAAACTGCGTCACGATGGTCTCAGCATCGTGCGCGGCAAATGACTTTTCCTTCAGATCGTACTTGGCGCGGATGGCTTTTTTGAAGGCAGTCAGTTGCGGGCTGTCTTTGGAGGCCGCCGCACCGGCCGCGGCGACAGTGGCCGGTGCGGCTTCAGCGCCGCAAGCCAGTACGATGTTGAATGCGGCCACTAGGGCCAGCGCAATGCAGCAAGGAAAACGGGCAGTCAAACGCATCAGGCGATCTCCATTGCTTGTTGTGCCGCACGCTCACCTTCGGCCGCGGCAGTCTCCCACATTTGTGCGCCGCTGAGTTCGGAATGACCAAAACTCAATCGTCCGTACCGTTTGCGCAGCACCTCTTTGGGTGCGGGCTTGCCATCTTTGCCGAAGAAGAATCCCGGCGGATCCACGACGTAGGCATGTCCCCAGCGATTGGTGATAAGGCCCGCGATGTCGCGCTGCGCATCGAAGCCTTGATCGGCAAACATCTTGGAGAACTGGTCTCGCACGGCGGTGTCGATCTGCGCATACGACATGGCGAACATCTGCATGCGCGCCGCGGTGCATTGCTGCGGAAACGGCACGCCCGGTAGCGGGAAGGGGTTGTACAGCGTCAACACCGTCGGCTTCGACGGATCCAGCGGCTGCGTGACCTGTCCTTCGATCTCCAGATTGCGGCGCAGGCTGGCCCACCAGCCAATGCCCTCGAACCAGCGCGCGGACGCAATGCCCAGGCGCTCGAGGAATCTCCAATTTCTGACCGCCACATTCACCGTCAGCATCGGCGCGTGATGAAACGCGTTCATCGCCTCGCGATACTCCGGTGAAATGTCACGGCAGATATGACGATTCACGTGCTGCTGACCGCAGAGGATTCCCGCCCTGGCGCGCACCTTGAACAGCCTGCCGCCGCGCAGATAGGTGACCACGACGTTCTTGGCGGACTCCGGCGCGCCTTCATGAATCACCGACACGACCGTCGAGGACAGGCGCATTCGCACCGGTTCATGAGGACGATCCAGCTGATCCCATTGAATGGGGCTGTTGAGGATGTCAGCCATCTTGTACTCGCCGATGAGCGCGGCGGGGAGGATCTTCTTCAGGAAATGGCGGGCCGTGCCCGCATGTCCGCCCGGGAAACTGGCCAGATACACCGTATCGGTGGGATCCGCACCGCCGCTTTGATACCGGTAGTATCCCACCACACCGGGTTGCAGAAAGTTGTAGGCGGAATAAGCGGAGATGACGTCTGCACCCAGGCCGCAGCCCATGGCTGCCGTCACCGGATTCAGGTATTTGACGACCTCGGGCATGACGGCATTGCTGATGCCCACGACGTCTTTGAGAAACTGCTGGTAGGTCATGCTGTCCAGCCATGGCTCCCAATCATCCCGCTGCGGCGGCGTGCGAAACTGGTCCAGATCCACGAGCGCCTTTTTGGCGGCATCGGAAATCGGCGCGTGCTTGAAGCCGTCGCGCCACGGGTTCTTCACCCAGCCCTTGCCCTCGAAGTAAAAGCCCGTGTCGGATCGTTCCCAGCCGACATGCATGGGCGTCCAGGCATCTTCGGGCACGCGGATGGGCTTATCCAACCCGGTCGGCTTCTGGTACTGGAACTCATCCGGAAAACCCAGGTCCTTGGAAAAGTGGCTCCACATCCCCGCTTCCTTCGCCTTGTTGAAGGGGACCACAATGCCGGTGGCGCCCTGCGGCGCGGTCAGATGGTGACCATCCACCATGAATTCGTTTTGTTTCGCCTCGCCGCCGAAAATCGGGTGTTGATCGAGCATCAAGACGGACGCCGACGGGCGTCCCTTTCGGTAGGCCCACGCCGCACTCAGTCCGGCAATCCCGCATCCGACGATGAGCACGTCCGGATGCTCGCCCGTATCGGTGGCCGACCGCAACATGGCGTCCCACTGCTGATTGCGAACACCGGCATGCGCCGCGTTGACCACCTCATGCGTGTTGCCGTTGGATCGCGCGTAGTCGCCGATGCCGCCCGGCCCTGTCCACTCCGGGCCCAGGCCGGTCATCGGCGAAGGAACGGTCTGAGCTTGAGCCTGGCGGACCACGGCCGGCGCGGCCATGCCCAGCAGCGCCGCCCCGCTTCCGAGCAGTGAGCCGCCGATGAAGTCCCGGCGCGTGCACTTTGGCGCCAGTGGATCCGAGACGGGAAGCTGGGTCGAGTTGTCGTCCGGATTCGTCATGGACCTTCCCAGTGCCGGTTGGCGGAAGCCGAGGATGTTGTTGTTTCCAAGTCACGTGACTTGGAATTACTATAGATTGCGAGCGTGACCATCGTCAAGTAGAAGGCAACAGCGTAAGATTTCCGTCAACATGAAAGCAATGCAGCATCCGTGAAGTTTCAGTTCCTGGCCGTGCCGCGCGTCGAGCGAAAGGAGACGCAGAAGTCCGTCAGGATTCTGCGTGCCGCCCGCCGCTTGTTCATTCGCGAAGGTTTCGCCAAATTCAGCGCTCGCGGCGTGGCCAAGGAGGCCAGGTTGAGTCTGGGCGCCGTCCAGCACTTCTATCCAACCAAACACAATCTGCTGGCGGCGACGCTGGGATACGTGGTCAATCAATACGACGGGGGCTACCAAAAACTGCTGCGCAAACTGCCAGGCTGCGGTGAGGCAAGATTCCTGGGCATCCTGGATTACCTTCTCGCGGACATCTGGAATCAGAATTCGCGGAAATTCTTCTTTGGATTCTGGGCATTGAGTTCCCACAACAAGTTCGCAGCCGCATTGCTGCAGGAGATGTACGCATACCACGTCGATCGAATGAGCGGATTCATCGCCGAGGCCAACCCAATGCTCGCTGCCGAGCGATGCCACGAGATCTCCATCCAGCTCGTCGCCCTGCTGGAGGGGCTGTTGCTGTTTTCGCCCAAACCCGGAAAGAATCTGGTGTCGCGTGCGCAGATGGATCGCATAACGAGGTCGACCGCGCTGGCGATGATCGGGCTCAAACCCGAACGGCCATGATTACCGCGCCCGCATCGACGAAAATGCCCATCAACCGGCTGGCCATGCTCAGCCTCGCCGGTGCGAGCATCGAATGGTATGACTTTTTCCTGTACGGAGTCGGCGCGGCGCTGGTGTTTCCGGCGCTGTTCTTTCCGAAGACGCTGCCGCACAGCGTTGCACTGGTGGCTTCCTTCAGCACCTTTGCAGTGGGCTTCCTGGCGCGGCCCATCGGCGCGCTGGCCTTTGGGCACGTCGGCGACCGGGTGGGCCGCAAGAGCGCGCTCGCCATTGCGATGGTGTTGATGGGCACGGCGACGACGCTGATCGCCTGCCTGCCCTCCTATGCCGCCATTGGGCCCGCAGCACCCGTGATTCTCGTGTTGTTGCGCTTCGTGCAGGGTCTGGCCATCGGGGGTCAGTGGGGCGGCGCGATGCTGTTGCTGGTCGAGAGCGCCCCGCCCGGGCGGCGTGGCTTTTACGGCAGCGTTGCGCAGGTCGGCGTGCCGGTGGGCGTCGTGACGGCCAATATTGCGTTCCTCATCGTCGGCGCACTGACCTCGGCCGAAGAGTTCAATGCCTGGGGCTGGAGACTGCCGTTCCTGTTCAGCATCGCGCTGGTCGGGCTCGGTCTGTACCTGCATTGGCGTGTCGAGGAGACGCCCGTGTATCGCGAGCTCTTACAGAAGCGCGGACAGACACGCGTGCCGCAAACGAGTTCCCCCGTCTTGCAGGCGCTGCGGCAACATCCCCGCGAGATCGGCCTTGCCGTGGGATCGCATATCGCGGTCAATTTGTGTTTTTACATCAGCATCACCTACGTGATTGCCTACGGAACGGATGTGGACGGGCTGCACCTGTCGCGTGTGACGATGCTCGGCGCTGTGGTCATCGCGAGCGCCCTCATGGCGCCCACCCTGCTGCTGGCCGGCGCACTGTCGGACCGGTATGGGCGGCGGCGGATTTACATGCTCGGGGCCGCAATGACGGCGGTGAGCGCATTCGCGATGTTTGCGCTGCTGGATACCAAGTCCCTGCCGTGGATGACGCTGGGCATTGCCGCCACGCTGTGCACCAGCGCCTTCATGTACGGTCCGCAAGCCGCGTTGTTCGGGGAACTGTTCCCTACCCACGTGCGCTACTCCGGCGCCTCATTCGCCTACCAGACTGGGGCGATCCTCGGCGGCGGATTCGCGCCCCTGATTGCCACCGAACTCACCGCACGGCTGCATTCAACCATCGGTGTGTCCTTTTATATGGCGGCTGCGTGCGCACTCGCGTTCGCCGCTGTTTGGCGCATGCGAGAAACCGCGGCCACGAGTTTGAGCGAGGACGGGGATTGACCCGCTTTAGGGATCCCAATGAAACGGCATTGGGTGCATCGTGCTGGGCTGGAATGAGAATTCATCGTGAACGACGTGCACTTTCGCGACCAGCGCGCGAATGGTCCCTGTATCTGCGACCTTCGCTTCGTTTGATCGAACCGTGACCGCATAGAAGGGGGCATCCAGAAAGTCGCCCAGATCACCACAAGATTCGAACCAAAGCTCCACCACTGCGTCGATGTCTGACAGCAAGATCGGTTCGGACAACGGCTCGCGCAATTTGTGACTGATCGATAGTTTTCTGACGTGCCGCTTGAAGGCAGGGTGCGTCAATAACAGTTTGCCGTGCTCGCTGATTGCAGAGTGAAACGCATCGTGGCCCAACCCAGGGCGGCGACGCAGGAGAAGGTAGAGTTTGGTCAGTCCGCTTTCCACCATGTCGGCGTCGGGTGCGTAAAGCAGTTCTTCTTTGACGACAATGACTTCCCCGCTGCCATCTTGCCGTAAGAATCGCTTCTCGTCCGGCTGAATGAGTTCCGCATACAGTGGGTGGCCGAACCACCCCGCCACTTCGCTCAATCCATTGATCCACACTTCAGATACGCCCTCAAACGGCGTCGTCTGAGCGTAATCGCCGGGCAGCCTTGGAACAGGATCCGGGTATATGTGAGCGGTGTTGTACTTGCGCATGAATTGCGAAAACGGTGTGGCATTCATGACACTCGGTGAGTGATGCCGCTGCCAATAGAGATGGAACGCGCGGCGCGACATCGTGGAGATTCGAACCGGAAACTCCATGAACTTCACGATTCCGTCATTGTTAGCCCAAGGCCGCTCCTCGCGGGCTTCGTGATCGACCCATGGCCCGGGTAAATTCGGTGGCATATTCAAGGTTGCTCTTGTGGAGCTAAAGCGCTAACCGCGATCGCGCCGATGGTAGACGCTCCTGTGCTTGGGGCCCCGCTGGTAAAGCAGGATCCGCATGCCCTCACTCCGGTCCAGCGGGAAGTAGTTGTATCGATCACCCGTAGCTTTCGAGATGATGAATTTTTGCCCGGGCGGCAGCGGGTGAGCGTCACCGGCCGTCATGGTGATGCCCTTGGCCTGCATCCGCTCATAGAACGCGGCGATGTCATCCACCTCGACGACGAGTTCCATGATGGCCCCGTCTCCAAACTTCTTTAGCGCCGCTTTACCCGCATCGTTTGCGGCCGGCGTCACCAGTTCGATCCAGAAGCCGTGATCATTGCTCTTGATCCAGGCGTGTTTGCGACCGTCAACGCCCATCCATTCTCTGCTCAGACCCTCCTGCATCGAGATGCGCGGCAGTCGCAGGATATCCGTATAGACCTTCGCAGTCGCGTCAAGGTCGGCGGCCAGCACGACCACATGATCCAGACGCGGTCCGTCTTTGGGCGTGGCCTGCTGCGCACTCCACTGAGCGTCGCGAAGGTAGACAACGCCATTGGGGTACTCCCATGCCAATTCGATGCTGGTACCACGCGCCACGTCGAAGGGCAGATAGGACAGACGCTCATCGGCGGGGATCCGCTTGCCATCCACCACCACATATTCTTGCAGGAGCCCATTGCCTTTCATCGGCTTGCCGTCCATGCCGATGAGGTCGATACCGCGCGCCTTCATTTGCGCAAAATTGCGGTCGAAGTCCTGGAGGAAGAAATCCAGCTCCACGATCGCACCGTTACCCTTCTCTTTCAGGAACTCCATACCGGGGCCGGCGGTTGTTGGCTGCACCAGTTCGATCCACAGACCGTTCGCATCCACGAAGCCCAGCTTCATGCCGCCGAACACTTCGTTATCTTCAGGGACGCCGAAATCAATCGGGTGCGTACGCCATCCCAGCGTTTCGTTCAGGAACCGGGCGGACTTGCCGATATCCAGCGCCCAGATCGCAACGTGCTCCATCCCCGGCTGCGTGCTGGGATCCTTGGGTGGCGCAGCCGATGCGGTTCCCAGCACCGCAACAAAGTACATCGCGACAACACTTTTTAAAAAAGACATAAGATCCCCCTGTTTGGCTGTCTGTGCGCGGCGCAGCCGATGACCGCGCTGCGACGGTCTTGATTGCATTGAGAAGTTCATACAATGGTGTCGCCGCCATCGACGACTATGGTTTGCCCGGTGACATAGCGACCCGCAGGCGCAGCAAGCATCACTGCGACGCCCGCCACATCGTCCGGCTCGCCGAATCGCCGCAGCGGGCATTGTTGAGTCACCCGAGCCTCAACATCCGCATCCTCCCACAGAGCGCGGGAAAAGCTTGTCTTGATCACACCGGGAGCAATGCAATTGACGCGCACGTTATGCGGGCCGTATTCGACCGCCAGGTTGCGCGCCAGCTGTATGTCTGCCGCCTTCGATACGCCATAGGCGCCAATGGTCGCGGAGCCGAGCAGGACGGCGATGGAGGAGACGATGATGATGGAGGGTTCAATATCGGATCCTTCCACCGCCGCGGGATCAGGAATGCCCCAGTGAGCGGTCATCGGCTGTCCCGGCCAGAACGGGCACACTTCGCCGGCGGCGTTGTCGCAAACCGTGATCACGAAATCCAGGTGAGGGCTGCCGGGCACAGCGAATTCATCCCAACTCTTGCTACGCAACCCCTCAATGGGAAACTCCAAATGTGTCAGCAGATTGATCGCATTGGGATTCACGCGACCATTGGGGTGACTGCCGGCACTGAAGCCGCGGAACCTTCATTTTCCGAGACGGTTCATGATCGACTCGGCCAGGATGCTGCGCGCAGAATTGCCGGTGCACAAAAACAAGACGTTATAGATTTTGTCTGTCATCACTGGACTACCACGGGTCACGCACGCTTTCTTCTCGGCGCCGCAAGCACTGCTGTGGGGATGGCGCATTTCGTGGCGCAGTCCGCATCAGCCAGCGTGCAGCAATGTTCGGTCAGAAAATCCACCAAGTGACGGGTTCGCGTCAGGTTAGGACTGTAAAAAAGAAAGCGGCCATGGCGGCGAACAGTGATGAGCGAGGCATGCCGCAACTCCTTCAAATGGAAGGACAACGTCGCCGGCGCCACATCCAGCTTTTGCGCGAGCTGACCTGGCGTATAGCCCTCCGGACCTCGCTTGACGAGCAGGCGGAACACCGCCAGTCGAGACTCCTGGGCCAGTGCAGCAAAGCTTAGAATTGCATCTTGTAATTTCACCTTTCCAATATTATCGAAATATTGGTGGCGACTCAAAGTTCGTGAACGGGCGTGTCACTCAATCAGCCCGTCTAAATTACATCAATAATACATCGTAATATATTGTTTTTAAAGTATTTATATCGCCCGTGAAAACTCGCGCCAGCACCATCAGTGACCCGGCCCTCTCTCGCCAGTTCTGAGCGAATCCCTCCAGCATCACGAACGAACATCAAGACCCCGATTCGATCTTCGGGTTTACTGCGATGCCGGCATGTCTTGAGTCGTAGAAACAAACGTTGAGGCAGCATTCGCCTTGAGAAAGGACGCGGCAACCATAGCGCGCGGCCGCGAATCCGCGTGATCCGCCTCCGGCAATAGGGGCACGACACGCCGAAACGAATTCCAAACCGCTGTCGGACCTACGCCGAATTCTCTGGAGGCATCCTGCGCTTTGCGCACGTCCATCCAAAACGTTGCAGTCAACAGATCATGCGCCAATAGATCAATGGTCGTGCTGACCGCCTGGCGTGCGCGATAGGCTTTGATACGCGTCTGTGCCTGCAAGTCCTCGATTGTCGCCACAATTGAAGCGCCGGAAGGTGCGATCGGATTGGTCAGGCTCTGCATTTCCTGCTGTAGATCAACGGGGGTATAGCTGCCGCCCGTCGCCAAGAACAAGTCCTCACCGGCATCGGGCCCAAGGTGCAACAGCGCCTCGGCTTTCGCACGGGTAAAGAACGGATTGTTGAATCGCTCGATCCGCATCGTGATGGCGAGATCCATATTGGCAAGAGCAATGACGAATGCTTCGAGCTTGTTGGCCATCGGAAACGGGTCCCAGTTCGCGTTCGAAACGATGTATCCGTGTTTGCCGCGGCTGGCCGGACCTCCTTTCACGAAATATTTCATCATCTGCGGCGTCGACAGCTCCCAGGAATCCGCAGGTGACAGGTCCACTCGTACGGCAGGATTGTGATCCGAGGAGTTCATTTGCAGCGTCACGGTATCGCGCAACGCGCTCCACTCCTCCCACGCGGATGCCTGCCGGATGGAGGACGCCCGCAGGCTCTCCGGATCCTGAATGATTCGCTGCGGGTCTGCATCGAACAGGTAGCTGCCCTTGAGCATTTCGAGCACGCGTGCAGCGTTCCAGTTCAACCATTTGAACGGCCGGTCGCGTTGTACCACCGCGCTCAAGGGCGTGATGCTGGAGTTCATGCCATTGAGATCCATGGCATACAACAGATCGGCCCACTCCAACGCGCGCCGTGCGTCGTACACCACCAGTGCGGCAATGCCCGAGCCATACGCATTGCTGCTCGTCAATGCGTTGCTGTCTGCAGCAAATGGCTGGATCGGCTTCAGCCCTGCCTTGGCGAGCGCACGTGCGGCCGTCATTCGCTCGCCTCGATAGTAGGCCTCACCGGCACCCACCATCGCCGCGCCCAGATTGCTCAGTTGCGCCAAATCCCCCTCCCCCAGCGTGCCCCTGGACTGGACAACCGGGGTGATTCGTTGGTTGAGCAAGTCTACGAGGGCTTGCGAAAGTTGGGGGCTCGGCGCGTTATGAGTCATGCCGTTGGCTCGAACCACCATCATTGCACGCACGATCTCCTCGTCCATGACTTCTGGTCCGTAGCCGGCGATTGTTCCGCGCTGAAACGCCTTGAGTTGCGTCTTCTCAAGATACGCCTTGTTCTTGGGAGTCATCGGATCGCCTGAGAACAGAGCAACCTCGCGCTGATCACCCGCACCGCGATTGAACCAATAAACCGGAATCCCTTCGGAAGCGGCCTCGAGCAGCAATCCGTAATGGTCAGCCTCGCGCTGTCTGGCCTCAGGACTCAGTTCCACACGCGCGCCAAACCGGGCGACCTGCACGACTTGTTCGATTGTCAAATCGTGACCGCTCAGGACAATCGTCTTGTCCGTCATGGAGGCAGCAATGGCAAGGTAGTCGGTTGCGGCGTGAACAGTCGTCCTCGCGCACAGGCACGCCAAGAGAATCACGACTCGGCACAATGCTGCTCGTGCTGGCGAAGAGTCATTCATCAAGGTGTCTCCTTGTGGTCTGGCAGATCATGCGGGCCCGCGATATCCGCCACGACCTGCGGGCACAACGAACAGGTAACTCAGCCCGATGTAGATGCACGCAGATACCAAGGCGGCGGGCAGGGAAGCGGTGAGAAATCGGTAGGGGCCGTGCGACTCATAGGTCAGGGGATTGAGGAGGTAGAGATATACCAGACACCCGAGCGCAAGCGAGGCGATGGCGATCGGATTGAACCCCGCCCAAAAGAAATATTCGCCTGTGGGGCTACGGTCAAATATCCCGCGTATCGCGATCCGTCGACGTCGCAAGACGTAATAGTCGGCGATCTGGATGCCGCAAAGGGGAGCAAATCCGACGCCGATGAAGGCGAGAAAAGCGCCGAAGCGTGCGAAAAACAGTTCCGGTATCAAAATGCCCACGAGAGCCACCGGTGCAATCGTCAACAGCAAAATGATCGACCAGGGTCGCTTTTCCAGGCTGCGAAAATTCCGCAACCCGATGGCTGAGGCATAGATGCCGGCGATCGCCGTGCCGAAATTGGCGGCGGCCACGAACGTGAGCGCGATGACGGCATAGATCGGACCGCCGACTGTTCGCAGCCATTCGGACGGATCGGAGGACTTCAGCACGAGCACGCCGGCAATGCCGATCAGACTGAGCAATGGAACAGGCGCGCCCATGCCCAGCATCACCGGAACCGCAATCGTGCGGCCATGCGGAGCCATGCGGATCATCGCGCCGATGTAGGCCCACCACGACAATAGCGAGGAGATGCCAATCTCCACGCCCGTGGTGTAGTTCCACAGCCGGTCCGGACGCGCCAGCGCCGGCTGCGCCTGCATCAGCTCCGGCCACCGTCGGGTCACCAGCAGATACAACATCCACAATCCGATGAATACATGCAGCACGAGAATGTTCGACACACGGCTCACGCCATCCGCGCCGCGGCGCAGGACCAGGAAGACGAGCCCGCACGCGAGCAAGGTTGCCGCCGGCACGATGTTGCGCACATTGACGCCTGCAGGCATCCAGCCAAGCACCATGAGAAGCTGCGAGAGCGACTTTGCAAAGAAAATCAGCAGCAGCGAATTCCAGCCGACGATGGAGATCAGTTGCATGACCGCGGGAATGACCCAGCCACGCGATCCGAACTGCGGCGTGGTCGAGGCAATGGATTCAATGCCATAACGAATGCACACGGGACCGGCCGCGAGCAGTACGAGCAGCATGCCGATCATGCTGCCGGCGCTCAAGGCGAGCGCACCCTGGAAAAAATTCAAATATTGGCCGACGTATTCGCCTATGAGGTAACACCACGTCGCAGCCGCGGCAGTTGCCAGCGCGATGGCCAGACGCCAGGGGCCCCAGGTTCTCTCCGATCGGAGCAGAGGCCATGCGCTCTTGTCGGCCGCTACGGCCACGTCACTCACGCTGCGAGCCATCCGACGAGCAGCAGCACCGCCGGCATCAATACGCCCAGCGCGATGAGCCACACCCAACTGCGAGCGTCAAAATCCTCGCCCGCTTCGCGGCCCGTTTCAAGGGCGCTGATCCGGTCGTGAAGTTCCTGGGGAAGCGGGTCGGCCATCGCGACGCGTCTTACGTCTGCGGCTTTCCGGGAAAGCTTTCCGCGTCTGAATAGGGAAACCACCAGAAATCATGGGGCTTGGCGGCCGGATCGATCATGGTGAATTTGGTGTGGCGAAATGAGTCCAGGCCTTCGGATCCCAGCTGCCGGCCCATGCCGGACTGCTTGCGGCCCCCGAACGGCCCCGCATCGTTGTCCAACAACGGAGCGTTCACCCACACCATGCCGGCTTCCAGCTCTTCCACGGCACGCATGGTTTCGTGAAGATCGAGTGTGTAAATCGTGGAGCCCAGCGCGTACTGCGAGCGGTTGGCCAGGGTGATCGCCTCATCGAAGCTCGATACGCGGCACACAGGCGCCACCGGACCGAAGGATTCGGTGTTCATGATCCGTGCATCGGCAGCCACGTCGACCAGCACCGTGGCATCCACAAACCAGCCCTTGGCCAGATGCGCCGGACGGCCTCCGCCGACCGCGACCTTGGCGCCCTCCTGATTCGCGCTCTGCATCAAGGCGAGATAGCGTTGCAGCTCGCGCTCGGCCGCGAGCGGCCCCATGTCCACACGCTCCAGCCCGTTGCCGATGCGCACCTGCCGGGCATATCCGCTCAGTTTTTCGACAAACTCCGCATACACCTGCTCATGGACGTAGAAGCGCTCAGAGGCGGCACACACCTGACCGCAGTTCAGGTACGCCCCAAACACCGCCCCGCGCGCCGCGACGTCGATGGGCGCGGACGGCATGACGATGAACGGATCGTTGCCGGAGGTTTCGATGAGAGATCGCTTGTAGAGCCGCGCACAGGCTTCGGCGACTGCGCGTCCGGTCGCGATACCGCCGGTGAAAGCGACCATGTGCGTATCGGCGTGTTCCACCAGTGACCTGCCCACCTCGCCGCCGCCCGCAAGCACCTGCACCAGGCCGGGCGGCAGCATCTTGAATGCATCGACGAACTGCAAGGTGGTGAGCGTGGTCAATTCCGAGGGCTTGATGATGACCGCGTTGCCGCATGCGATGGCGGCCGCGGCCTGCCAGCACAGCAGGCACAGCGGGTAATTGAACGGCAGGATGATGACCACTACACCGAGCGGATCCTTGGTCGTGAAGTTGAATTGTCCGTCGACCACCGGTCCGAGCACCCGGCCCGCTTCGTGACGGGCAATCTCTGCGTAGTAATCGGTCGCGGTAGAGGACCAGACGACCTCATCCACCGATTCCTTGAAAGGCTTGCCCATTTCGCGAGTCAGCATCTCCCCAATCTGCAGGCGCGACTCGCGCATGTGCAGCGCCGCCTCGTGCAGCAACTCAGCGCGCTTGTGGTAGTTGATCCTGCGCCACCGCTTCTGCGCGGCGTTCGCGACATCGACGGCGTGGTCAACCTCTGTTCGGGTCGCATCGGTGATCGTGCCGATGCGCACTTCCGTCGCCGGGTCGATGACTGCGCGCTCGGTGATTCCTTGGGCGGGCGTGATGCGTCCGGCAATCAGGTGCTTGCCGCTAAGTGTGGAGAAGGTCTGCAGTGCGTCCAAGGATGCTCGCGTCGTTCGGCCATATGCCGGACAGATCGGATAAGATGTGCGAATCTAAACATAAAGGTTTACCGTGGAGCAACGACAATTACGTAACCCACACGGCAGTCCTGGATGAGTCGCAAGTCCCCTCAGGTTCAAGCACCGCGCTCCTCGCGTCGAAAGCCGCCGGGCGAACTCACCGCGTCCGGCCGGGGGCAGAGCCCCGCCGTTGATCTGGGCCGAACGGCGCGGCGCCTGCGCGAGACCCAAAACTTGACGTTAGCCGACGTCGCGGCACGAGCCGATATCAGCAGCGCCATGTTGAGCCGCCTGGAAACGGGACGCGTGTCGCCGAGTCTGGAGACTATTGTGGCTTTGTCGCAAGCTCTGGGCGTCACCACCTCCATGCTGATGCAGCGCGTGGGCGCCGATGATGGCGGCGCGCAGTTGATCAAGGCGGGCGAAGGACTGGAGATCGTGCGCAGCGGCACACGCCGCGGACACACCTATCACCTGCTCGCCGCGCAGCGCGGACCACGCAAGGTGTTCGAACCGTTTCTCGTGACCCTCAATGACAAGAGCGAGGTATTCCCGGGCTTTCAGCATCCGGGAATCGAATTCATCCATCTGCTCACGGGCGTTATCCATTACCGGCACGGTCGACATACGTATCTGCTCAACCCGGGCGATACGCTGACATTCCGTGGCGACGTCGCGCACGGTCCTGAACGACTGGAAAAGGTGCCCATTCGTATGCTCTCGATCATCATTTATACTGACCCCGACGATTGACGACGCAAGATTCTGTCGCGAGCGCTCCGGCGCCGTCTTGCGCCGCACGCAAAAAAGTTGCACTGCAGTTACGACCGTGCTATTAGTTTTCAGATAATTTTCCCAGCCTTTCCGAGGTCTCCCATGGCTCGCGATCCAAAACACGACATTTTGTTCCAGCCGATCAAGATCGGGCCCAAAACGCTGCGAAATCGGTTTTATCAAGTCCCGCATTGCATTGGCGCAGGCTCTGACCGTCCCGGATTTCAGGCCGCACATCGATCCGTCAAAGCCGAGGGCGGTTGGGCGGGCATCAATACCGAATATTGCTCAATCCATCCCGAATCCGATGATACCCATCGACTGTCGGCGCGCATCTGGGATGAGGGCGATGTGCGCAATCTGCGCGCCATGACGGATCATATTCATCGTTTCGACGCACTCGCCGGCGTGGAACTCTGGTACGGAGGTGCGCACGCGCCGTGCATGGAATCGCGCGCCACCCCGCGCGGACCGAGTCAATACGCTTCGGAATTTGAAACGCTCACCTACTGCAAGGAAATGGATCTGGACGACATTGCAATGGTGCAGCAGTACTACGTGGATGCAGCGCTGCGTTCGCGCGATGCGGGCTTCGACATCATCTACGTATACGGCGCACATTCCTATCTGCCGTTGCAGTTCTTGTCCCCCTACTACAACAAGCGCAAGGACAAATACGGCGGGCCGCTCGAAAACCGCGCACGCTTCTGGCTCGAGACGTTGGAAAAGGTGCGGCGTGCCGTCGGCAGCGACTGTGCGATTGCGACGCGTTTTGCGGTCGACACGCTGTACGGCGATGCCGGCATCGAGGTCGAGCGAGACGGCGTCAAGTTCGTCGAACTCGCCGACCCTCTGGTGGATCTGTGGGACGTGGACGTGGGCGACATCGCCGAGTGGGGCGAGGATGCCGGTCCGTCGCGATTCAACCAACAGGGGCATCAGGTGCCCTGGACACGGTTCATCAAGCAGGTGGCGAAGAAACCCGTGCTCGGCGTGGGCCGCTTCACCGACCCCGAAAAGATGACCGAGATCGTGACCAAGGGCATCGCCGACATCATCGGCGCCGCACGGCCGTCCATTTCCGATCCATGGCTGCCGAAGAAAATCGAGGAAGGCCGCTACGACGACATCCGTGTCTGTATCGGCTGCAACGTGTGCATTTCGCGCTGGGAAATCGGCGGGCCGCCGATGATCTGCACGCAGAACGCAACGGCCGGCGAGGAATACCGGCGTGGATGGCATCCGGAGAAATTCCCCAAGCGCGGTTCGGACGATTCCGTTCTCATCGTGGGCGCCGGCCCGTCGGGTTCGGAATGCGCGCGCGTCCTGCTCGAGCGCGGCTATACCGTGCATCTGTACGACACGGCCGCCAAGATCGGCGGCCATTTGAATTCGGTGGTGGGGCTGCCCGGACTTGGCGAATGGGGCTACCACCGCGATTATCGCGAACTGCAGATCACCAAACTTGTGAAAAAGAACAAGCAGAGCCAGGTGGCTCTTTCACAAAAGCCGATGACAGCGCAATCCGCGCTGACCTATGGCGCGGAAAAAATCGTGATCGCCACCGGATCGTCCTGGAACACCGACGGCACCAACTGCCTGACGCACGATCCCATCCCCGGCGCGGATGCCAGCCAGCCGGATCAGCTCACGCCTGAGCAGGTGCTGGCGGGCAAGAAGCCCATCGGCAAACGGGTCGTCATCCTGAACGCGGACACCTACTTCATGGCGCCGAGCCTCGCCGAGAAGCTCGCGGTTGCCGGCCATGAGGTGACGCTGGTCACCGGCGTTCACCTGGCCAACTACATGCATTTCACGCTCGAATATCCGAACATGATGCGCCGCCTCCATGAGCTGCACATCCACGAAATGCACAATGCATTCGGTTCGCGCATCGAAAAAGGTCGCATCGAGGTCTATGACATTTTCGGTGACGGTTCCAAACGCACTTATCGCGGCGCCGGCGTTCTGCCGCGCGAGGCGAACAAGAGCCACCGCTGGGTCGAATTCGATTCACTGGTGCTCGTGACGGGCCGTCATTCGCACGACAGCCTGCATCGCGAGCTGAAGCAACGGCACGGCGACTGGGAAGCCAATGGCGTGAAAGACGTGTACTTGATCGGCGATGCCGAGGCACCCCGACTGATCGCCGATGCGACCTTCACGGGCCATCGTCTGGCACGCGAAATCGAAGAAGCCAAGGCCCAGCTGCCGCTGCCATACAAGCGCGAGGTTGCAGTATGGGGCGTGCCCTATCTGCCCGGCGGGCATTTCGAAGTCGAGTACAAGACCTGATATGACCCCCTCGTGTCAACTAGCGCGAGGGGTTTTCTCACCGAGTAAGTGCTTTATCAGAAGTGTTTGCCGAAGTACCCGAGAGGGAACGCGACACACGGAGCTTGAAGCGAGGATTGATCAGTCTGATATCCGCGG